>JBCCDG010000078.1:0-19040 GCA_039030915.1 Pseudomonadota bacterium
GAGCCGAAGCCACCCCCAACATCTGGTGCCACGACGCGCAGCTTATGCTCGGGGATCGAGAGCACGAAGGCGCCCATGAGCAACCGGATGACATGCGGGTTCTGCGAGGTCGTGTAGAGCGTGTGCTCGTCCCGCGCCCGGTCGAACTCTCCGATCGCCACGCGCGGCTCCATCGGGTTCGCGACGAGGCGGTTGTTGACGAGAGTCAGGGTCGTGACGTGGTCGGCATTCGCGATGGCGTCGTCCACCGCCTGCTTGTTCTCGGCCACGAACTCCCAGTCGAAGCAGAGATTGTCGGGCGCCTCGTCGTGCACCGCGGTGCCGCCACCGATGGCGGAGGCCATGTCGACGACGGCCGGCAGGTCCTCGATCTCGAGCTCGACCATCTCGGCGGCGTCCCGCGCTTCGGCCAGGCTCTCGGCGACGATCGCGACCACCGGGTCGCCCACATGGCGCACCTTGCCCTCGGCGAGGATCGGGTGCTTCGGCTCCTTCATCGGCTCGCCGTGCTTGTCCGTGATTTGCCAGCCGCAGGGCACACCGCCCACAGCCGCCAGATCCTCGGAGGTGTAGACGGCCACCACACCCGGCGCGGATTTCGCGGCCGAGGTGTCGAGGCTCGTGATCTTGCCGTGTGCGACGTCCGAGCGAAGGAAATGGCAGTAGAGCTGGCCGGGGCGGTTGATGTCGTCCGTGTACTGGCCGGTGCCGGTCAGAAACCGGGCGTCTTCGCGCCGCTTCGAACTGGCGCCGATGCCTGCGTCCTTAGGCATGTTCTTCTCCCTGTTGGTCTTACGGCGCCATGAGTTATGCCCGGCGCTCGTCGTTCTCTTGCTGCCCTCGCCTATGCCGTGCCCTTCTTCCGCAGGGATCGGGCCGGCGGAGAGGGCTGCCCGTCACTCTGCGGCGACTGACGCGCCGCGCATCTCGGCGGCGGCGGCCATGATCGCCTTGACGATGTTGTGGTAGCCCGTGCAGCGGCAGAAGTTACCCTCGAGCCAATGGCGCACCTCCGCCTCGCTTGGATCGGCGTTCTGGCTGAGCAGATCCGCCGCCGACATGATCATGCCCGGTGTGCAGAAGCCGCATTGCAGCCCGTGATGCTCGCGGAAGGCCGCCTGCAGCACGCCGAGCGAGCCATCCGGGTTGGCCATGCCCTCTATCGTCTTCACCTCCGCGCCCTCGAGCGCACCGGCAAACACCGAACACGCCTTTACCGAGGCCCCGTCCACCAGCACCACGCAGGCGCCGCACTGCGAGGTGTCGCAGCCCACATGCGTGCCCGTGAGGCTCAGCCCCTCGCGCAGGAACTCGACGAGGAGCGTGCGCCCCTCGACCTCGCCGCTGACGGGCTTGCCGTTCACCGTCATCGAAACCGTTGCCATCGTCCTCTCCCAGTCTGGCGGCGCTCAAGCCGCCTCTTTGTGATGAAACCATCCCCCGCCAGCCGATGTGACGGAAGGGACATGCGGTCGCACGCTGCAAGCAGGGCCGGGTGCCTTGGCGCGGCCCGCCAGACCCGCGCGCGTCAGCCGAAGATGCGCTTCAGCCAGCCTTCCTTCTTCGGTTCCTCCGCCGGCGTGGATGCGGCGGGCTCTGCTGCGGCTTCGGGCGCACCCGCTTCCGCCGCCGCGCCGGAGCCTGCCTCTGCCGGGGGCGGGGTCGGTGCGGGGCTCGGCTCGGCCGACGCTGCCGGCGGCTCGCCTGCCACCTTGGCCGAGAACTTGTCGAAGAAATCGTCCGCCATCTTGCGCGCAAAGCCGTCGATCAGCCGCGAGCCGAGCTGCGCGAGCTTGCCGCCGACCTTGGCATTCGCGGCGTAGGAGAGCTTGGTCGCCGGGCCGGTCGAGCCCTCGGGCGCCGCCGCGTCCTCCAGCGTCACGGTCGCGCCGCCCTTGGCAAAGCCCGCGGCGCCGCCCTTGCCCTCGCCGGTGATGGTGTAGCGCTCCTCGGGAACGATGTCGGTGAGCGTCACGGCGCCCTTGAAGGTGGCGCTGACGGGGCCGACCTTCTGCTTCACGGTCGCCGCAAAGGCGTCGTCAGCGGTCTTCTCGAATTCGGTGCAGCCGGAGATGCAGGACTGCAGCACCTCCGGATCGTTCAGCGCGGCCCACACATCGGCGCGCGGCGCCGGGATGATGCGCTCGCCGGTCATCTCCATGCCATCTCTCCCCTGGCTCGTGCCGGCGCTTCTGAGGTCGCCGGATCCGGGCCGGATCGTGCGGCAGTGAAACGCGCCTGTCCAGTCGGCAGGGTGGGATAGAAAAGTCGTAGATGGACAGAAAGGCGCGCGCTAACGCTGCGCGCGCCTTGTGTTACCGCCCCGTCGGCGGGGTCGGTGCGCCAGACCCGCCGCTCAGCCCGCCTTCGCTGAGGGCAGGGCGTAGACATCTTCGCGCCCCAGCGTCAGGTCGCGCAGGAAGCGCATAACTTCGGGCACGTCGATCCCCCGTGCGGTCGACAGCAGGTCCGGCCCGAAGCGCTGGCGCAGAAGTCCGCCTTCGTACCGCCCGTCATAGAGGCCCATGGACCAGCCACCGAAACTGCGGCTCTGCGTCGGCTGGAAGCCCAGCATGCGCACGTTGTCGTGCCGGTCGTCCGCCGCGATCCGGTCGAAGAGCGCCCGGACGTCAGGATCCGTCCCCTCCAGCACTTGCAGGAAGGCCGCATTGTCGTAGTAGAGTAGACCCGTGATGCCGCGGGTGGCGTTGTTGGTCTGCGATGTCCGAGCAATGTCGTTCATCTCAGCGCTGTCAGCCGGCACCAGGCTCCGACTGACGTAAAGCAGGCTATAGAGCTGCATATTCCCAGATTCCCGTTTTTAATTGATACCTTGCATAAGCACGAACAGGCCTCCTCTCCAATGCGGCAGAGCGGCATTCGCCCATGGTTCGCGCCCTGTGGAGTGCCTTCCCGAAAGCTGCAGGGCGCGCTAAGCCTCGCCCGAGGGGCCTCGCGCCCGTCCGGGACAGGGAGAATGCCATGAAGGAAATCCTCGAGGAGCTCGAGATGCGCCGCGCCGAAGCCCGTCAGGGCGGCGGCCAGAAGCGGACCGACGCGCAGCACGGGCGGGGCAAGCTCACGGCGCGCGAGCGCATCGAGGTGCTGCTCGACGAGGGCAGCTTCGAGGAGTTCGACATGTTCGTCGCCCATCGCTGCACCGATTTCGGCATGGGCGAGACGCACTACCCGGGCGACGGCGTGATCACCGGCTGGGGCACGATCAACGGCCGCCAGGTCTATGTCTTCAGCCAGGACTTCACGGTCTTCGGCGGCTCGCTCTCCGAGACGCATGCCGAGAAGATCTGCAAGGTCATGGACATGGCGATGCGCAACGGCGCGCCCGTCATCGGCATCAACGATTCGGGCGGCGCGCGCATCCAGGAAGGGGTCTCCTCGCTCGCGGGCTATGCGGAGGTCTTCCAGCGCAACATCATGGCCTCGGGCGTCGTGCCGCAGATCAGCGTCATCATGGGCCCCTGCGCGGGCGGCGCCGTTTACTCGCCGGCGATGACGGACTTCATCTTCATGGTCCGCGACACCTCCTACATGTTCGTCACCGGGCCCGACGTGGTGAAGACCGTGACCAACGAGAAGGTGACGGCGGAGGAGCTGGGCGGCGCCGGCACCCATACCCGCAAGAGCTCCGTCGCCGACGGTGCCTTCGGGAACGATATCGAGACGCTGGCCGAGATCCGCCGCCTCTTCGACTTCCTACCCCTCTCCAATCGCACGCCCGTGCCCGAGCGGCCGTTCTTCGACCAGCCGGACCGGCTCGAGATGTCGCTTGACACCCTGGTGCCCGCCAATCCGAACACGCCCTACGACATGAAGGAGCTGATCCTGAAGACGGCGGACGAGGGTGATTTCTTCGAGATCCAGGCGGAGTTCGCCAAGAACATCATCACCGGCTTCATCCGGCTCGAGGGGCGGACGGTGGGCGTCGTGGCGAACCAGCCCATGGTGCTCGCGGGCGTCCTCGATATCGACAGTGCGCGCAAGGCGGCGCGCTTCGTGCGCTTCTGCGACTGCTTCTCGATCCCGATCCTCACCTTCGTCGACGTCCCCGGCTTCCTCCCCGGCACGGCGCAGGAATATGACGGCGTGATCAAGCACGGCGCCAAGCTGCTGTTCGCCTATGGCGAGGCGACGGTGCCCAAGGTGACCGTGATCACGCGCAAGGCCTATGGCGGCGCCTATGTCGTCATGGCCTCCAAGCATCTGCGCGGCGACATCAACTACGCCTGGCCCACCTCCGAGATCGCGGTCATGGGTGCCAAGGGCGCGGTCGAGATCCTCTACCGCAGCGAGGCCGGCGACGCCGAGAAGATCGCGCAGCGCACCAAGGACTACGAAGACCGCTTCGCCAACCCCTTCGTCGCCGCCGAAAAAGGCTTCATCGACGAAGTCATCATGCCCCACTCCACCCGCCGCCGCGTAACCCGCGCCTTCGCAGCGCTGCGGGGTAAGGAGCTAGAGAACCCGTGGAAGAAGCACGACAATATACCGCTGTGAGAACATGAAAAATTTAGATCTTTTGATAGACCTTCTCGGGCATCTTTCGGTAAATCAACAAACTCAACAGGACTTGGGAGAAGCAATATTTGTGGCTGTTGATGTCCACAACAAGACAGATTTTCTTATGAACGCGCCCTTCTTACTTGACGAGGCGATACATACGGCGGCCTCTCTGGAAGCTGAGGGGTTTGATGACACAAAAGAGCTTCTTATAACGATAAAGAGACATTTATTTGTAGCGCTACGTCTTCCCAAGGTTAGTGAATTCAATCAGAATTTCCGAACACAAGAGCGATTAACTCAGCTGAAACTTATTCGAACAAGTTTCTCCGCAGCGCAGATTAGGGCGCAAGAACCTTTAGAGCGCCTGGAGCTTGTGAGCGATCTCAATGATCTTTTGGCAAAAACCCGAATTTCCGACATGCCTGAGTACGCGCGCAAGGTACTTGATATGAAAGTGCGTGCTACAGTAGCAATATCTATGCTGCCTGATCATTTTACTGATCAAGAGCTACGGCTTCGAGTCAAATCTATTTATGCTGATTTTTGTGCTGAGTTCGAATTGCATGATCAAAAGTACGAGGATTTACATGAAATACTCTTAAGACTCGCAAAGAAGTATGGGGGTTTTGGGCTTATTGCACTATCACTAGGAGCAGATGTTACGGCAATCGCAGGTTTGCTTCCGCCACCCCCAAAGGCACTTCCAGCCCCATAGGAACTTCGAACAGATGATTTTTTCTCGTCAAAGGACGCCCCCCAACCCGTCGCCCCTTTCTCCCATGCGGTCGAGGCGGATGGGTGGGTGGTTTTGACGGGGCAGATGCCGACTTGGCCGGGGGAGCCGGAGCGGGCGTTGCCGGAGGGGGTGGCAGCGCAGGCCGAGAGGGTGCTCGAGAACCTGGAGATCGTGCTGAGGGGCGTGGGGCTCGACCGGAGCCATATCGTGCAGTGCCGCTGCTATCTCACCCAGTTCGAGCGGGACTATGCGGCCTTCAACGACGCCTATACCGCCTTCTTCCCGGCGGACCGTCTGCCGGCGCGGACCACCGTGGGCGTCACCGCCCTCGCCGTCGGCGCGCTGGTCGAGATCGACTGTCTCGCGCGGCGGCCCTCTTCCTGAAATCCATCCGGATTTTTTGCGACGGAACCTTGCCGGCCCACCGTTCATTTCCGATGAGCCGGAAGCGTACCGGCATGGGATCATGGGAGGTCCGGTCATGAAGGCGCGCAATCTCGCCGCTCTCGCCATCGCCGTCACCGCGCTCAGCGGCTGCCATTACTACGGCCACGGGCCGGGCCCGGTGCTCGGCGGTGCGGCGGTCGGTGCCGCGGCGGGTGCCGTGGGCGGCGCCATCGTGGGCGCCCCCGGCGTCGGCGCGGCTGTCGGTGCCGCGGCAGGGGCGGTGACGGGTGCCGCCTCCTCTGCCCGGGGCAGGCCCTATTACGGCCGCCGCGGCGGCTATTACGACGACGACTACTACGATGACGGAGCCTATTACGGTGGCGGGGGCGGCTACTACGGCCCCGCGGTCTCTGGCTCCGTGGTCATCGTCGAGCGGGACCGCCCGCGCTATCGCGGCCGCCACTATCACCGCGACAAGAAGCGCTATCACCGCCGGGCCCATCGCCGCGGTCGCTATGCGGACGGCTACGGGCGCAGCTACCGCAAGGGCTATCGCAGGGGTTATCGGCGCGGCTACCGGCGCGATTACGACGACTGACGAAGCGAGCGCGCCCGTGGCATCTTGCCACGGAGCGCGCGACGCCGTCGATCCGCGCGCCTTCTGCCATATGCTCCTCAATGCGAGAGGAGCCGATGGGAGGCGACCATGACGCCACACAACGGACATCGCGACGCCGGCGACAAGCCCGACCCCTTTCGCCTGATGCGCCTCGTCGCCATCGGCGCGGGCGACGGCATCGCCGCCGGCTGGGTCGCGCTGCTCATCCTGATCGAGATGGACTTCCAGGGCCTCGGCACGCTGGTGAAGACGGCGGAGGAGGGCGGTCTCGCGCTCGCCATGCTCGCCGGATTCTTCGCCGTCACCTTCGGGATGGTCGGCATCGCCTGGCGGGTGATGGTCCTGCTGCCGGGCGAGGACTGAGCATCCCGTCGCCAGTGCGGGCCGGGGCAGCGACGGACATGCCCGCCGTGCCGCAGCCGGCGCGGGCGCTGCCCGGCTTGCTTGCGGGCCTCGCCGGGATCGCCGCGGACAGTCGTCCGGACGGCGCTCCCGCCGGTGCCTTCCGCCATGCCTGCGCCGACGGATTTCTCTGGCTTTTTCCCGCCCGGCTCCCGGCCGATGCCGTCGCCGTCGTGACCCCGGGGAGTGCCCCGCCGCCACGCGCCGCGGGATCGGCGGCGGAAGCGTACTGGCTGGCGCATGCGATCCGGCAGGAGGTGTGGCGCACCCTGCGGGGCCGGCGCGGGGTGCTGCCCGTTGCTGCCGTGGCGCTCGGCCCCGGTCCCGACGGGCGGCGCCCCGTCCTTGCCGCAGCCCTCCTCGGCCGGCGCCAGAAGCTGCCCGCGGGCTGCCTCGAGCCCGCGCTCGACCCCGCCATCCTCGCCCGAAACGCACGCTGGGCGGCGGGCAAGGCGGCCCGGCGGGTAACGGGATGCGCGTATTGACGCGCCCCTGAGCGCGCGCAACAACCGTCAGCGGCGGGCGCCGGCCCGCTGCCGTCCCGCGCCTGCCTCGCGCCCGCCCGCCGGGAGCGGCCCGCAAGCTGCCGCGCGGGACCGGCGGGGCAACGAAGAAGAACCGAGGGACGCGGATGTTCGACAAGATCCTCATCGCCAACCGGGGCGAGATCGCCTGCCGTGTGATCAAGACCGCGAAGCGCCTGGGGATCAAGACGGCCGCCGTCTATTCCGACGCCGATGCCGACGCGCTCCATGTGCGCATGGCCGACGAAGGGGTGCATATCGGCCCGCCGCCCGCCAGCGAGAGCTACCTCGTCATCGAGAAGATCGTGGAGGCGTGCAAGGCCACCGGCGCCCAGGCCGTCCATCCGGGCTACGGCTTCCTCTCCGAACGCGCGGCCTTTGCGGAAGCGCTCGATGCCTCCGGCATCGCCTTCATCGGCCCGCCCGTGAAGGCCATCGAGGCGATGGGCGACAAGATCACGTCCAAGAAGCTCGCCAAGGAAGCGGGCGTGAACACCGTGCCGGGTGTTATGGGCCTGATCGAGGACGCGGACGAGGCCGTGAAGATCGCGGGCGAGATCGGCTACCCGGTGATGATCAAGGCCAGTGCGGGCGGCGGCGGCAAGGGCATGCGCATCGCCTGGAACGAGCGGGAGGCGCGCGAGGGCTTCCAGAGCTCGAAGAACGAGGCGAAGGCGAGCTTCGGGGACGACCGGATCTTCATCGAGAAATTCGTCACCACGCCCCGCCATATCGAGATCCAGGTGCTCGGGGACCAGCACGGCAACGTGGTCTATCTCGGCGAGCGCGAATGCTCGATCCAGCGGCGGAACCAGAAGGTGATCGAGGAGGCGCCGTCCCCCTTCCTCGATGAGGCAACACGCAAGGCGATGGGCGAGCAATCGGTCGCTCTGGCGAAGGCCGTGGACTACTGCTCCGCCGGGACGGTCGAGTTCATCGTGGACGCGGACCGGAACTTCTACTTTCTCGAAATGAACACGCGCCTTCAGGTTGAGCACCCGGTGACGGAGCTGATCACGGGTGTGGACCTCGTGGAGCAGATGATCCGGGTCGCGGCGGGGGAGAAGCTGCCCTTCTCCCAGGCCGACGTGCGCCTGGACGGCTGGGCGATGGAAAGCCGGCTCTACGCGGAGGACCCTTATCGCGGCTTCCTCCCCTCGATCGGCCGCCTGACGCGGTACCGCCCGCCGGCGGAGACGGAGACCTACGAGCCCGGCCACCGGCCCACCGGCCCGGTTGTCCGCAACGACACGGGCGTGGAGGAAGGCGGCGAGATCAGCCGCTTCTACGACCCGATGATCGCGAAGCTCTGCACGTGGGGCGAGACGCGGGCGGACGCCATCGAGGGCCAGCGCAACGCGCTTGACGCCTTCGAGCTCGAAGGCATCGGCCATAACCTTCCCTTCCTCGCCGCCGTCTACGACCACCCCCGCTTCATCTCGGGCGACATCTCCACCGCCTTCATCCAGGAAGAGTACCCGGACGGATTCTCCGGCACCGCGTTGTCGGAGGACACGCTGAACCAGATCGCAAAGATCTGTGCGATGATGCAGTACGTCCGGGACTATCGCGCGCTGCAGGTGGACGGAAAAGTTCGGCGACAGGCTTCGGACATCCATCGGCCCTATCTGGTGGAGCTTTCGGGCACGCAGCATCGATACAATGCGATCATTGAGCCCGAGCAATACTACCGGCTGTCCGCGGACGCGAGTATTGTCGAATACCACTACACTCTGGACGATGGTCGGGAAGCGGTGAGCGGTAATCTCGCCTGGAAGCCCGGAGCGACGCTCGCGCGACTTCACGGCGAGCCTCACCGAGAAGGCGAGGAGGGCGCGTATGCGGAGTGGGATGGCCCGGTCCTCATGTGCCTCAAGGTCGAGCAGCGGACCGAAGGGTTCCGGATCCGGTATCGGGGGGCGGATCTCGAGGTGACGGTGCGCTCGCCGCGGGCGGCGGCGCTCGCCGCGCTGATGCCGGAGAAGGAGGTGGCGGACACCTCCAAGATGCTGCTCTGCCCCATGCCGGGTGTCGTCGTCTCGCTCGCGGTCGAGGAAGGCGAGGCGGTGGAGGAGGGCCAGGCACTCTGCACCGTCGAGGCGATGAAGATGGAGAACGTCCTGCGTGCCGAGCGTCAGGGTACGGTCAAGACGATCAATGCCGAGCCCGGCGCCTCGCTCGCCGTCGACGACGTGATCATGGAATTCGAGTGAGCCGTGCCTGACCGGCCATGCTCGACGGGATCGCCACAGACCGGGTCGTCGGTCCCCTGCTCGCCGCGGCGATTTCTGCGCTCATCGCCGTCACGCTCTGGCTCGCGACGCGGCTGGCGGAACGGGCCAACGAAGCGCGCCAGCGCGAGGCCAAGACCGCGGACATCCAGCGCGCCCTCCGCGCCGAGATCCGCGCGCATGTCGATCAGCTCAAGGATGCGGACCTGTCGGCCCATCTCGCCATGATGACCGCGCGCTTCGAGGGTGCGGCGGAGAGCGGCGAGATCTTCGTGCCCGTTGTCCCGAGGGAGACGCGCGACACGGTTTTCCGCGCCTATCTCGGCGAGCTACACCTGCTGCCAGAGACGGTCGTCGAGCCCGTGGTGCTCTACTACACCCAGATCATCGCGATCGCGGATATGGCGGAAGATCTGCGCAGCGAGCGCTTCGCGACCGCCGGGGCCGAGCGCATGGCGCAGATGTATCGGCATTTCATCCAGATGAAGGAGCTGGCGCTCCGGCATGCGGCGGAGGCGTATGGCGCGCTCGACGAATCGCTCGCCGAGGAACGCTCGGCGCGGGGCGGCGATCAGTAGCCCGGCAGAGGGCCGGAGCGACCGTCGATCGGCGGAACCTGCTTCTTCGTCGACATGGCCTTCGCCTTTCCTGTCTGCGTCCACAATATAGCACTTCGGGTGCGCGCGCTCAATCGCCGCCCGCATCGGTTCCGGAATGTCCATCGCTGTGGAAGGATGCCCGCGATACCGTGCAAGGGAGATGAGCATTGTCCACCGCGTTCGATCTCCACGACCTGCTCGAGGCCCGGTTCGGCACGCAAGATGCCGGGACGGTGCGCGCGGGCGAGATCGCGGACGCCGCCTTTCGCCGCCTGCTCGACCGCCGTGCCTGCCGCCGCTATCGGCGCGAGCCGGTTGAGGAAGGGCTACTGCGCCTCGTGCTCTCCGTCGGTTTCGCCGCGCCCTCGAAGTCGGACCTCCAGCAGGCCGACGTGATCTGGGTGCGCGATCCCGCCATCCGGGCCGAGATCACGAGAGACTGCGGGGACTGGGTGCTCGATCCGGATACGGGCCCGGCCGAGATCCTGGTGATCTGCGGAGACGGCGCGCGGCTCGCTGCTCTCTATGACGGGGCGTTCCCAAACGATCATTTCGACGCGCTCTTCAACGCGACCGGAGATGCGGCGATCCTTCTGGCCAATCTCGTCGCAGCGGCAGCACTGGCCGGGCTCGGCGCCTGTCCCATCAGCGTGATGCGCAACCGTGCCGCTGCGGTGTCGGAGGCGCTGGCCCTGCCGCCCCGCGTCTTCCCCTTCGCGGGCCTCGCCCTCGGCTGGCCGCTGGAGCCGGAAGCCCCCGTCAGCGCCCGCCTCGGGCCGGCGGGTGCGCTCCATATCGACCGGTTCGACGCAGCGGGGCAGGGGGCGGCCGTGGCCGCCTACGATGCGCGCCGCGCGGCGCGCCAGACCGGGAGCGACGGGACGCCCTTCGCCTGGTCCGAAGCCAAGCGGCGGCAATATGCCCGTCCGCAGCGCACCGACTTCGGCGCCTTTCTCCGTGCCAAGGGCTTCTCGATGGAGTGAAGCGGGGCGGGGAATGAGAACGGGCCGCCCGCGCGGCCCGGCCCCGATACTGAAGCGCCGCTCATCCGCGACGACTCAGAACCGCTCGGCCCGGCGGATGCGCCCGCTACGCCCGCCGATGCGGAAGGCGAATTCGTTACCGTTCCTGAGCGCCGCCACGCGATAGCCGCGTCCGGCCGGCACGATGTCGATCCGGCGAAAGCCCATGTCGCGCAGATTGTACCGGATCTCCCGCGGCCGATAGCCAACAAAGCGCCCTTCGAGCCGGCGCTCGATCCGCTCCTCGCGCAACGCCCGGCGATAGGCCCGTTTGTCGTGATAGCCGCGATCGTAATAGCCGCGGTCGTAGGAGCGCCCGCCGTAATAGCGGTCGTCGTAGTGGCGGTCCTTGTAGTAGCGCCGATCGTCGACGATCACGCCCGGCACGCCGAAGCGGAAGGAGAAGCTCGCATCGGCCTGCTGCACCGGCAGCGGCACCACCGGATCGGCCACGGCAGGTGCAGCGGCGAGACCGGCGGCGAGCGCGCTGGCGATAAGGGTCATCTTCTTCATGGTCACTGCTCCTTTCACAGCCTGTGACCCGATAAACGTGCCGCTCGAGGTTTTCGTTCGCGTCAGCAATCACGAATATTTTCGACGCGCGGCCGACGGAAACGGCGCGCCGCCGCGTTGCCGCGCGCCCCGCCCGGCGCAGCGTCACCCGCCGTCGCGCATCTCCCGCCGGCGCATCGGCATCCTGTCGATCAGCGTGTTGAGCTCCTCGACTTCCACCACCCGGCCCTCGCGCAGCTTCTCGCCCCCGTCCTTGCCGACGAGGATCACCGTAAAGCCCTCCGGCTCGAAGCGCCGGGCAAGCGGCGTGTCGGCCCCTGTCCCCACGATCACAACGTTCTCCCGCTCCCTCAGCGCCGCGGCACCGGCGCGAAAGCGCTCGAGCTGCTCGGCGAGCCGCGGATCCCCTTCCTCGGCGAAGACGACGATCGGCCGCGCCTCCCAGCGATATGCCGAGAGCGCGGCATCGAGCTCCCCGGCCGGCAGGGGGCCGAGCGACGGCCCGAGGCTCAGAAGCGCGGTGGCAAGGCTCCAGGGCATGCTATCCTCCAGTTGCGGATGCAGCATCATCTGGGCCCCGCGCCGCCCGCTCCAAGCCAGGCTGCTGGCGCCAGGGGGCCCTTTCGCTTGCAATCCCGTGCCGCAGTGCGAAAAACGGGCGCGAAGAGCGATGATCGGAGGAGAAGGCCATGAGCGACGACATGAAGGCTTGGGCAGAGCTCGCCGAGAAGGAGCTCAAGGGCCGCTCGCCGGATGATCTCACCTGGCAGACGATCGAGGGCATTCCCGTTAAGCCGCTCTACACCGGCGCGGATACCGAGGGGCTCGACCATCTCGGCACGCTTCCCGGCCTGCCGCCCTTCACGCGCGGGCCCCGCGCCACGATGTATGCCGGCCGACCCTGGACGATCCGGCAATATGCGGGCTTCTCCACGGCGGAGGAGTCCAACGCATTTTATCGCCGCAACCTCGCCGCCGGGCAGATGGGCGTGAGCGTCGCCTTCGACCTTGCCACCCACCGCGGCTATGACAGCGACCATGACCGCGTGGAGGGCGATGTCGGCAAGGCTGGCGTCGCCATCGACAGCGTCGAGGACATGAAGACGCTCTTCGACGGCATCCCGCTCGACAAGATGTCCGTCTCCATGACCATGAACGGCGCCGTCATCCCCGTGCTCGCCAGCTTCATCGTGGCGGGCGAGGAGCAGGGCGTGGGCCGCGACCAGCTCTCCGGGACGATCCAGAACGACATCCTCAAGGAGTTCATGGTCCGCAACACCTATATCTACCCGCCCGAGCCCAGCATGCGGATCGTAGCCGACATCATCGAGTACACGGCGAACGAGATGCCGCGCTTCAACTCGATCTCGATCAGCGGCTATCACATGCAGGAAGCCGGAGCCGATCTCGTACAGGAGCTCGCCTTCACCCTGGCGGACGGGCGCGAATACGTGCGCGCTGCTTTGGCCCGCGGCATGGATGTCGACCGCTTCGCCGGGCGCCTCTCCTTCTTCTTCGCGATCGGCATGAACTTCTTCATGGAGGCGGCAAAGCTCCGTGCAGCACGCCTCCTCTGGCACCGCATCATGAGCGAGTTCGAGCCGAAGAAGCCGGGCTCCCTGATGCTCCGCACCCATTGCCAGACGAGCGGTGTCAGCCTGCAGGAGCAGGATCCCTACAACAACATCGTGCGCACGGCCTACGAGGCGTTGGCTGCGGTGCTGGGGGGCACGCAGAGCCTCCACACCAATGCGTTCGACGAGGCGATGGCGCTGCCCACCGAGTTCTCCGCCCGCGTCGCGCGCAACACCCAGCTCATCCTCAACCACGAGACCGGCGTCACCAACGTCATCGACCCACTCGCCGGCTCCTACTACGTCGAAAGCCTCACCGATGAGCTGGCGACGCGCGCCTGGGTGCTGATTGAGGAGGTCGAGGCTCTGGGCGGCATGACCGAGGCGGTCGCCTCCGGCATGCCCAAGCTCCGCATCGAGGAGGTCGCGGCCAAGCGCCAGGCCGCCGTCGACCGGGGCGAGGAGGTGATCGTCGGCGTCAACAAGTACCGCCCCGAGAACCCGGACAAGGTGGAGATCCTGAACGTCGACAACGTGAAGGTCCGCAAGGCCCAGGTCGCCAAGCTCGAGCGTGTGCGGGCCGAGCGCGACCAGGCCGCCTGCGACGCGGCGCTCAAGGCGCTCGAGGACGGGGCGCGGGGCGACGGCAATCTCTTGGCGCTGGCCGTCGAGGCCGCCCGAGCCCGCGCCACGGTGGGGGAGATCAGCATGGCAATGGAGAACGTCTTCGGTCGCCACCGGGCCGAGACGCGCACGCTCTCGGGCGTCTACGCCTCCGCCTATGACGGCGACGCGGGCTTCGAGCGGATCCAGAAGGACGTCGACGCCTTCGCCGAGGAAGAGGGCCGCCGCCCCCGCATGCTGGTGGTCAAGATGGGCCAGGACGGGCACGACCGCGGCGCCAAGGTCATCGCCACCGCCTTCGCCGATATCGGCTTCGACGTCGATATGGGTCCGCTGTTCCAGACGCCGGACGAAGCCGCGCAGGACGCCGTGGACAACGACGTGCATGTGATCGGCGTCTCCTCGCAGGCGGCCGGCCATCGCACGCTGGCGCCCAAGCTCATCGAGTCGCTGAAGAAGCAGGGTGCGGGCGATATCATCGTCGTCTGCGGCGGCGTCATCCCGCAGGAGGATTACGACTTCCTCCTCGGCGCGGGCGTGAAGGCGATCTTCGGCCCCGGCACCAACATCCCCGAGGCGGCTGCCCGCGTGCTCGACCTAATCCGCGAAGCCCGACGCCCCGCCGCGGCGGAGTAAGGCCCATTCTGGGACGGTCCTTGGCGGGGCATGAACCCGCCGCGTCTCGCCGTCCTCCATGCCTCAATTTCTCCGTAATGCACCCGCGCAATCGGAGGCATCGGGCAGCATTGCGAGGGTCATCATGCGCAACATCATCGCCGCAACGGCGCTCATCGGGCTTCTGGCTCACGGCTCGGCTGCTGCCGTCACGATCGACTTCGAGGACGTCGCCCCGCCGAGCGGTTCGGTGCCGCTCAACATCAGCCCGCCCTATACGGAGGACGGCTTCATCCTCACGCCGCAGGTCTCCGGGGCGCTGGCGGTCATCGACGCCGCCGCGTCGCCAGACATGCCGGGCAACAGCAGCTCCGACTACCTGCTCATTCCCGACGACACGACCGTCACCCTGACCCTCGGCACGGCGCCGGGCGTCTTCGATCTCACCTCGTTCCTATTCGGACCGCTCGGCGGCTCGACCGGCCTTACGCTGACCGGCACGCTCGCCAGTGGCGGTGCCCCGCTCGTCCTCAATTTCCCGAACATCTCGACGGCGACGACGCTGTCGCCGAACTGGACCGGCCTAACCGCCGTGACCTTCGATGCGTCTTTCGATTCCGGCATCGATGACATCGTGGCATCCGCGACGGTCGTGCCGCTGCCGGCCGGTCTCCCGCTGGCGCTGGCCGGGTTTGGCATGATGGTGATGCTGCGCCGCGGCCGCACCGGCTGAGGGTTCCCGAGCGGGGGGAGAGCCGCGCCACGGCGCGGCGGCTCCCCATGCGCTGCCGTGCCGTAGCGGCACTCTCCGATCCGCGAGCGAACGCGGCCGTGCTCGTGTGCGGCAAACCCGCTCATGCAGCGAAACGTCGACCGGCCCGGCATTGCTGACCCCTGGCGCCGACCCATCGTGTCGTTCGACAGCGCACAGGATGGTGCGCGGAGATGGGGAGAAGCGCATGGCCATCGCTGGCATCATTCTGTCACTCCTGCTTCTGATGTATCTCGCCTATCGGGGGATCAGCGTGCTGGTGCTCGCCCCGATCCTGGCGATGTTCGCGGTCCTGATGTCCGGGGACTTGCCGATCCTCGCGACCTACACGCAGATCTTCATGGAGGAGCTGGGCGGGTTTCTCATCAAGTTCTTCCCGCTGTTCCTGCTGGGCGCGATCTTCGGCAAGCTGATGGCCGATAGCGGCTCGGCCCGCGTCATCGCCGAGAGCTTCGTGGAAAAGCTCGGCGCGACACAGGCCATCGCGGCCGTGGTGCTGGCCTGCGGCGTGCTGACCTACGGTGGCGTCTCGCTCTTCGTCGTCGCCTTCGCGGTCTATCCAATCGCCAACGCGCTGTTCAAGCGGGCCGACATCCCCAAGCGGCTGATCCCCGCATCGCTGGCGCTCGGCTCCTTCACCTTCACCATGACCGCCTTTCCGGGCACCCCCGCGATCCAGAACGCGATCCCGATGCCCTATTTCGGCACCACGCCCTTTGCCGCGCCGTTTCTCGGGATCGTGGCCGGTCTCATCATGATGCTGGGCGGCATTGTGTGGCTCAACCTGAGGAAGCGCTGGGCCATGGCGCGGGAGGAGGGGTATGGCGAGCATCCGGCCACGGATGCGGATGCCAATGATCCGCAGGACGACCGGCCGGGCTTTTTCCTCGCCTTCGCGCCCGTCGTGATCGTGATCGCGCTCAACGCTCTCTTCACCTATTTCGTCCTGCCCTCGCTCGACGCGGACTACCTCGCCGAGGACAAATACGGCGCCACCAGCCTCGACAGCGTGAAGGGCCTGTGGGCGATCATTGCCGCGCTCGTCATCGCCATCGTCGCGACGATCCTGCTCAATCTCCGCCGGTTCCGGAACCTGGCCGAAACGGTCAACAAGGGCACGCTGGGCTCGCTCCTCCCGATCTTCAACACGGCCTCGGAGGTCGGCTACGGCGCGACCATCGCGTCGCTCCCGGCCTTCGCCATCGTGCGCGACGCGGTGCTGGGCGTGTCCTCCAACCCGCTCATCTCGGCCGCGGTGGCGACGAACGTGCTGGCCGGCATCACGGGTTCGGCCTCGGGCGGGATGTCGATCGCGCTAGAGGCGCTGGGCGACCGGTTCGCCGAGCTCGCCAACGAGGCCGGGATCAGCCTCGAGCTCATGCACCGGGTGACGGCGCTGTCCTCGGGCGGGCTCGACGCGCTGCCGCATAACGGTGCCGTCATCACGCTCCTCGCCATCACCGGGCTCACCCACCGGCAGAGCTATGGCGACATCTTCATGGTGGCCGTGCTGATCCCGCTGATCGCGACGGTGAGCGTGATCCTTCTCGGCAGCTTCGTCTTCCTCTGACGGGTCGGGCGGCAGGCGACCGCGGGGCCGGCCTGCCGCGCACCCCTGCGGATCAGGCGAAGATGCCGTGCACGTGCCAGCGCCGCGCGGCCGGCGCGCCGGCCGCGGGCGTGTGAAAAAGCCAGAGCCGCGGCCCCTCCGCCGTCGCGACGCGCCAGTAATCTCGGGCACCGGAGGCCCAGGCCGGATCGTCCCACCACCATTCGGGCGCCAGCCGCTCCGGCCCCTCGGTAGCGGCAAGGCTGAGCGTCTGGCCGCGCCAGCGGAAGCTGCGAGGCGGGGGCAGCAGCGCACCGGCGGGCGCTCTCTCGTGCTCGGCATCACAGGATGTCGAGCACGAGAGGAGCTCTGGCGCGAAGAGGGTGAGCGGGCGCGCCGGCGCTCCCTGCGCCATGGCGCGGCGCCAGTCGCCCGGTGCGGACCAGGCGGCCGCCGCCTCCGTGAAGGCCCGTTCTGGGATATGGCTCTCCGCGGGTAGAAGGCGCAGGACATTCTCGAACCCGATGCGGTTGCCGATCCGGCTCAGCAGGTCCGTGAGCGCCTCGGCCTCCGCGCCCGAGCCGGCCCGGCCGCTATCCACCGTGCGCGCCTGGGAAGGGTGCATCGGCTCGGTCTCGGCGGTGGCGAGGCGGAGCGCATCGATACCCCAGCCTGCATCGAGATCGCCCGCCTTGGGCTCCATGAGCGCGCGGAGCCGCATCGGGTCGCGCATCGGCCTGGCGAGGCGGATCTCGGCAGAGACATCCGCCCCGTCGACCCGCCTGGCGGTGAGGCGGAGGCACCGGGCGCCGAGCCCTTCTTCGGCAAGCCTTACCGTGACGATCTCGAGCAGCCGGTCGAGCCCTGCCATAACGTCCGAGACGAGCCCGATGGGCTCGGCCAGCGTCAGGCGCGCGGCGATGGGGCGGGCCTGGCGTGCGGGGGCGACGGGCTCGGGTTCCTGGCCGAGCGCCTGGTCGAGCCGCTGCACCGTGCGGATACCGAAGCGCCGGGCGATCTGCGCGCGGGCCACACCGGCCATCTCGCCGATGCTGCGGAGGCCCACGGCGGCGAGGCCCTCGGCGATCGCGGGCTCGAGCCTCAGTGCCGCGACGGGCAGGGCGGCGATGGCGGCACGGCTCTGCCCCGGGGGGGCGATGGCCACACGCTCGCGGCCATATTCGGCCAGCGCCCAAGCCGCGCCCTTGGTGTCCGCCATGGCCGCGCGCGCGGTGAGGCCGAGCCCGCCGAGCCCGGCGATGATCGCCTCCAGCATCGCCGCCTCGCCCCCGAAGAGATGCGCGCAGCCCGTTGCGTCCAGCACCAGCGCGGCCCCGGCGCTGCCCTCGGACGGCACGCCGCCCTTGCGGTCCACCTCGCGCCCGTGGCGAGCCGTACGGGCGCCCGCGGTGCTGGGCGCGAGCGTGGCGCCCGCCTGCGTGCCTGTGGTGTCCCCGCGCCGCCCCTTCACCGCCGGACGTGGTGCGGTGCCGCGGGCGAGGCGCGTGGCATCCGCCTCCCGTCCAACGAGCGGGGCGAAGCGCCCGGCCCAACGCAGGAGTGCGCCGATGAACGCCTCGAGCCGTTCCGGCGCCGCCGGGCGGGTGACGAGCCCCGGGCAGAGCGCGCGCGCATCCGAGAGCCCGATGCCGGGCGCGAGCCCTGCGGCCTCGCCCGCAGCGTTGAGCGAGACGAGGCGGAGCGCCCCGCGTTCCTGTGCCGCGACGCCAAAGGGACGGGCGAGGCCGGTCAGCCCCTCGCGCCGGAGAAGATGCTCGGCGGCCAGATACGGCAGCGAGACGACGATGATGCGCCGCGCCATCCCTATGCGCTCCTGTCCTTGCCCGTCTCGTCGGTCACGAAAGCCATGGCGCATGCCGCGTAGGGGAGAGCGTGGGCGCCGGGCTCCTGCCTTCCCTCAAGGCTTCTTCGGGGCGCGCCCAGGCCCTTGCCGCTCCCCTCAGGCGCGCAGGGCGCCGTTCGCGCCGCTCGATCTGCCGCTGCCCGGTATCCCGCTGCATGGCGCGGCGCGGATCGCCGGCGGGCGCGCCTCCGCCTCCGTCTGGCGCGCGCCCGGGGCGAGCAGGCTCACCTCCCAGGCACCGAGGGCGCCGCGCTTGTTCTTCACAAGCTCCCAGAGCTGCAATGCCCCGCCCGGCGTCACCCGGGGCCACATCCCCGCCGCGGGCCTGCCTGCCAGGGAGCGGCCTGCCGGGGCTGGGTCAGCGGGAAGCGCCCCCCCGCCCCCCCCCCCCCCCCCCCCCCCCCAGGGCGGGGCCGCCCCCCCCCCCGCCGGCGGCGGGGGGGGCCCACCCCGGGAGGGGGACGCCCCGAGCCCCCCCGCCCCCCCCC
>JBCCDG010000079.1:0-18848 GCA_039030915.1 Pseudomonadota bacterium
CCCCAAATCGCTGCGCCACCGACCGGCCCGGCGGCAGGCGGCGGACCGGGCGGGCGCGCATCTTGCCGCAACAATCGCCAGCCGGACCCCCGTGCACATGCCATATGTTGTGGATAGCTACCCCCGCCTGCCGACATGATGCGCCCACGGCGTTGACAGCGCGCGCTGCTCCGGAAAGGATTGCTCCCAACAAGGGGCCTCGAAGGGGCACGAGCAGTGCAGTTCACCAAACTCAGGCTGGAGGGCTTCAAGTCCTTCGTCGATCCGACCGAGCTCGTCATCGAGCGTGGCCTCACCGGCGTCGTGGGCCCGAACGGCTGCGGCAAGTCCAATCTTCTCGAGGCGCTGCGCTGGGTCATGGGCGAGAGCCGGGCCAAGCAGATGCGCGGCGACGGGATGGAGGATGTGATCTTCGCGGGTTGCGACGGCCGGCCCGCCCGCGCCCGCGCCCATGTGGAGCTCGTGATCGACAACGCCTCGGGCATGGCGCCGCTCGCCTGGCGCGAGCTGCCGGTGATCGAGATCGCCCGGCGCATACAGCGCGATACCGGCAGCGACTACCGGCTGAACGGCAAGCTCGTCCGCGCGCGCGATGTTCAGATGCTCTTCGCCGATGCCGCGACGGGGGCGGGCTCGCCCGCGCTGGTCAGGCAGGGACAGATCGCCGAAATCATCAACGCCAAGCCCAAGGCGCGCCGGCGGATCCTCGAGGACGCCGCCGGCATATCCGGTCTCTATCAGCGGCGGCATGAAAGCCTTCTCAAGCTGCGCGATGCGGAGGCGAATCTCGCGCGGCTCGACGATGTCCTTGAAGCACTCGCCCAGCAGCTGACGAGCCTCGAGAAGCAGGCCGGCGCGGCACGGCGCTATCGCGAGCTCGCCGCGGCGCTTCGCGAGGCGGAGGCAGCACTTCTCCGGGCGCGGCACGCCAAGGCGGCCGGCGAGGCGGGCCGCGCCCGCCGCGCGCAGGCGGAAGGGCTGCGCAAGCTGGCCGGCCGCGAGGCGGAAGCCGCGAAGGCAGAACGGGCCCGGGCCGAAACCGAGGCGGCCCTCGGTCCGGTGCGCGAGGAGGAGATCGTCGCCGGCGCGCTCCATCAGCGCCTCACGATCGAGCGCGAGCGCCTGGCCGAGAGAATGCGCGAGGCCGAGGGCGAGATCCGCGCGGCCCGCGCGGCATCCGCAGAGCTTGCCGAGGACCGGGCACGCGAGAGCCGCCTATCGCAGGACGCCGAGGGCGCTCTGGCCCGGATCGCGCAGCAGGATGCGGAGCTCGACCGCGCCTCGGAAGGGGCGGAGGAGCGGCTCGCCGCCGCCAAGGCCCGCGCGGAAGCTGCAGCCGCGGCGCAACGCGAGGCGGAGGCGGCGCTCGACCGGGCTGCCGGAGACGCCGCGCGCGTCGTCGCGACCCATGAAAGCGCCCGCCGCCGTCTTGCCGATGCGCAAAGTGTTGCGACCAAGTGTGTAGAGACGCGGGATGCGCGCCGCATGGAGACGCCGGCGCTCGAGCGCGCGGCCGAAGAGGCTCGGCAGAAAGCGACCGCGGCCGCAGCGGCCGAGAACGATGCGAAGACCGGCGCCGCAGCAGCAGAGAAGGGTTTCGAGGAAGCCGCCATTGCGGGCCGTGCCTCCCGCGAGGCCGAGGGTGCCGCTGTCAGGGAGCGCGCGGCGGCCGAAGCCGCGCTCGCCGCGATTTCCGCCGAGCGGCGCGGCCTCGAACGACTGGTCAGCCGTGACCGCTCGGCCGCCGGGGTCATCGACACGCTCGAGGTCGAGTCCGGCTGGGAGGCGGCGCTGGGTGCCGCCCTCGGCGACGATCTGGAGCTCGCAGCGCTTGCTGAGGCGCCGACGGGCCCCGCCACCGGCTGGCATCCGGCCCCCGGAGACGCAGCGCCGCCCGAAGCACCGCTGGATGGCGCCGGCACGCCGCTGGAAAGCCTCGCAGCGGTCGTGCGCGGCTCCCCCGCGCTCTCGAAGCGCCTCGCAGCGGTTTGGCGCGCGCCAGCGGCGGACGGCGCGGCACTGCAGCGGATGCTGCCGCCGGGCGGGCGGCTCGTCAGCCCCGAGGGCGATCTTTGGCGCTGGGATGGTCTCTGCCGTAAGGCGGCGGACGCGCCGAGCGCCGCGGCGCTACGGCTCACGCAGCTCAACCGCCTGAAGGCGCTCGGACGCGACGAGGCGAAGGCGCTCGAAACCTTCGAGGCAGCGGACGGCGCGGCCCTGAAGGCTGCCGAGGCTGCCAAGGAGACCGTGGCGCGGGAGGCGGCGGCCCGCCAGGCGCGTGAAGCCGGCGCGGTAGCCGCTGCGGAGGCAGGACGACGCGCCGCCCGCGCCCGTATCGAGGAAGACGAGACCGCGGCCCGGCTCGCCGCGCATCGAGACCGGCTGTCGGGCGCGGAGGATGCCGCCAGCAGCGCGACCGCTGCGCTGGCTGAGATACGGGCCGAAGCCGAGGCGGCGGCCGATCCGGCAGCGGCGGAAGCAGCACTGGGTGCCGCTCGGGAAGCGGCCGCCGAGGCCCGTCGCACCGCAGCCGCGGCCGAGGCCGCATCGGGCGACGAGGCCCGCGCGGCGCGCGGCAGGGCGAGACGGCGCAGCGAGCTTGCGGCCGAACGCCGCGCCTGGGTCGCGCGCGCCGAGGAGGCAGAGGGCCGAAGCAGCGGCCTCGCCACCCGGGCGGAAGCTGCGGCCGGCCGGCTCGCGGCGGCAGAGGCGGCGCCAGCGGCACTCGCCGAGGAGACGTCGACGCTCGCTGCCGCGCTCGAAGCGGCGGAGACCCGCAGGCGCGCCGCGCGCGAGGCACTCGCCGCAGCCGAGGCCGCGGATGCGGCGGCCGGAAAGACGGTACGGGCCGCCGAAGGTGCCGCGGGAGAGGCCCGGGCAGCGCTTGCCGGGCTCGAGGCCCGACTCGAGGCGGCGGAGGAGGCGCTGAAGGAAGCTGCCGAGCGCCTGGCCGAAGCCGGCCACAAACCCGCGGCGGACCCCTTGTCTGAAGACGGGACTGTCGACGGCGGTGACGACGGGGCCGCCGCGCCCGGGATCCGGGCGCTCGAGGCCGAGATCGCCCGGCTCACCCGGTCCCGCGACGCGCTCGGCGCCGTCAACCTGCGCGCCGACGAAGACGCCGCCGCGATCCGTGAGGAGCGGGAGGCCCTCGCTGCCGAGAAGGCCGATCTCGATGCCGCCGTGGCCAAGCTCAGGCAGGCGGTCGCGGGGCTCAACCGCGAAGGTCGCGCCCGTCTTGTCGCAGCCTTCGATCGGGTGAACGAGCAGTTCTCTACGCTCTTCCGGACGCTCTTCGGCGGCGGCGAGGCGCGGCTGGTGATGGTGGAGGACGAGGACCCGCTCGAGGCCGGGCTCGAGATCCTCTGCCAGCCCCCGGGCAAGAAGCTTGCCTCGCTCTCGCTTCTCTCGGGCGGGGAGCAGACGCTGACGGCACTCAGCCTGATCTTCGCGGTCTTCCTCTGCCAGCCCTCGCCGATATGCGTGCTGGACGAGGTCGACGCGCCGCTCGACGATTCGAACGTGGACCGCTTCTGCAATCTTCTCGACACGATGCGGGAGCGTACGGACACCCGGTTCCTGGTGATCACGCACCATCCGCTCACCATGGCGCGGATGGACCGGCTCTTCGGCGTCACGATGGTCGAGCGCGGGGTGAGCCAGCTCGTCAGCGTCGACCTGGCGGCAGCCGCGAAGCTGGTGGACGCCTGAACACGACCCGCGACGGCCAAACCGGGCGCCAATGCAACACATCTGGCGCGCGACCAGCGCGGCAGGCCGCTTGCTTCGAAGCATTCGCTTCGGACGGCGATGCCTCGCACCTCGTGCCACTCAAAGCGCCGCGCTTGCCGTTTCACCGCTTGGCGGATGTCTTTCCCGCGGCGTGCTGCACCTGCACGCCCAGTTGCGACGGTGCGGCGGCGTTGCTCGCTTGACACCCCTCAGACCCGCTTCTAGGGTCCGCCGCGATCCGAGGGAGCGCTTTCCGCGCCCAGCATCCCCGAGGCTAGCCGATGGCCAAGAACCGGCAGCGACAGGCATCGCTCGATGACCTCGGCGCCCGGATTGCCAAGGCCAAGGATGCGCGACGGCCGGCCCGCTCCAGGGCTTCCGGCGCGATGCGGGGCTGGGAGCTCGCCTTCCGGATGGTGATCGAGCTGGTCGTGGGCATCGCGATCGGCTCGGCGATAGGCTACGGGCTCGATGCGCTGCTGGGAACGCTTCCGGCGTTCCTGCTGGTCTTCGGCCTTCTCGGCTTCGCGGCTGGTGTGCGTGTCATGATGCGCAGCGCCGAGGAAGCGCAGCGACGCCTGGCGTCGGACGACAATCAAGCCGGCGCCCCCGGCAAGGATGCGACGGGGGCCGACGGCGGCAACGGAAAGACGCGAGGGAGCGATCATGGCGGCGGGCGCTGAAGGCGGAAGCTACATCCACCCGATGGACCAGTTCCTCGTGAAGCCGCTCTTCGGCGGCGATCACATGGGCGTCCTCACCGTGTCGAACGCCACGCTCTGGATGGCGATCGCTGTGCTGGGCGTTGCCGCACTGACGGTGTGGGGAACGGCAGGGCGCGCGCTCGTGCCGAGCCGGACGCAGTCGATGGCGGAGATGCTTTACGGCTTCGTGCGCCAGATGGTGGAGGAAGTCGGCGGCGACGGCGCCATGAAGTATTTCCCCTACATCTTCACGGTCTTCACCTTCGTGCTCTTCTGCAACCTCTTCGGCATGATCCCTTACTCGTTCACGCCGACCTCGCATATCGCGGTGACGGCCTTTCTGGCCCTCGGCGTCTTCATCACCGTGACGGTTATCGGCTTCATGAAGCACGGTATGCACTTCCTGGCCTTCTTCTGGCCGGCAGAGGCTCCGGGCTGGTTGCGCCCTGTGCTCTGCATCATCGAGCTCATCAGCTATTTCGTGCGCCCGATCAGCCACTCAATCCGTCTTGGCGCCAACATGCTGGCCGGCCACGCGGTGCTGAAGGTCTTTGCCGGGCTCTTCGCCATGACCATTGCCGGCGGCCTCGGCCCGCTCGCGATCCTCCCGCTCGGCGCAATGGTCGGCCTTACCGCCTTCGAGTTCCTCGTCGCGGTGATCCAGGCCTATATCTTCGCAGTGCTGACCTGCGTCTATCTGCACGACGCATTGCACATGCACTGAGACATTCCGGGCGGCGCTTCGACGACTTGCCCGGACCGGTTCAACCCCTTTACCGAACACCACCAACCCCAAGGAGAGTGGATCATGGAAGCTGAAGCTGCGGCCCTTCTCGGCAAGTACATCGGTGCGGGCCTCGCCTGCCTCGCCATGGCCGGTGCCGGCATCGGTGTCGGCCACGTCGCCGGCAACTTCCTCGCGGGCGCGCTCCGCAACCCGGCGGCGGCCAAGGAGCAGACGGCCACGCTCTTCATCGGCATGGCCTTCGCCGAAGCGCTCGGCATCTTCGGGCTCGTCGTCGCGTTCCTGCTGCTGTTCGCCGTCTGATAGGGGCTGGGGTGCGCGCATCGCACCCCTCTCCACAGCGAACGATCTTCCGCCCTGTGCCCCCTGGTTCTTGCCGAGGGGCGCAGGCGGTAACCCCGTAGACGGAGCGCAAGCGCATGGCGACCAACGCCGAAAGCGTCGCGGAAGCGGCCGCGTCACCGGAGCATGGTAGCGGCGGGCTGCCGCAGCTCGACTTCGACACCTGGCCGTCCCAGATCATCTGGGCGGCGGTTGCGCTGGTGGTCCTCTACCAGCTCCTCGCCAAGCACGCGATCCCGCGCATCTCGGGCATTCTCGAGGAACGTGCGGACACCATCGCGGACGATCTCGACCGCGCGGAGGAGTTCCGCCGCCGGGCGACCGAAGCCGAGGAGGCGTACGACCGGGCGCTGGCCGAGGCGCGTTCCAAGGCACAGGCAATTGCGGCCGAGACCCGCGCCGAGGTCCAGAAGGAAATCGACGAGGCGATCGCCAAGGCCGATGCCGAGATTGCGGCGCGCACAGCCGAGAGCGAGAAGCGTATCGCCGCGATCCGCGATCAGGCGTCCGAAGCAGCGGCGGAGGTCGCAACGGAGGTGGCGGAGGCTCTCGTCAGCCGACTGCTGCCCGAGGCGAAGAATGCGAAAGCCATCAAGAGCGCCGTGAAGTCGCGGATTTGAGGAGACCCCAATGTCGATCCTGCTCGACAGCAACGTCGTCAATCTGATCGCCTTCCTGCTCTTCTTCGCGATCCTGTACTACTACGGCGTCCACAAGATGCTCTTCGCCGCGCTCGACGCGCGGGCGGAGCGGATCCGCGGGGAGCTCGACGAGGCGCGGCGCCTGCGCGAGGAAGCGCAGCGCACCTTTGCTGAGTTCGAGCGCAAGCGCGGCGATGTCGATCAACAGGTCGAGGAAATCGTCGAGCACGCCAAGAAAGAGGCGGAGAATGCCGCCGCCCGGGGGAAGGAAGAGCTCGAAGCGACCGTCGAGCGCCGTCTCCGCGGTGCGGAGGAGCAGATCGCCATGGCCGAGGCGAGCGCCGTGCGCGAGGTGAAGGACAAGGCAGTCGCCGTCGCCATCGCCGCCGCGCGTGAGGTCATGCAGAAGAACATGAGTGACGAAACCGCGGCCCGCCTCACCGACGAGGCGATCACGAAGGTCGGCGAACGGCTCCACTAGAGCTTCTGAGAGCGATTTGGCAAAGAGCCGGGAAGACCTGTTCCCGGCTCCTTTCATTTGTGCTGCCGCGGCTCTTCGCACGGCCGCCGGTGAGCGGTGCCGAACCCTGCCGCGCCAATTGCCGAAGCTGCCCGGTACGCCCCGGCTTCGGCACCGTCGGATGGTACGGCTGTTGTTTCCGGGTCGCCTGGTCCAGCCGGGCGATCACGAGGGCCGATCAGATCGAGATACGCTTTGGCGTCAACGGCACTCACGAAGCTCCAGCGCACCGTATTGCCAGGTCGGCTCATGGCGGATCAGCCGGTCGCAGTCGGCAAGGCGGTCGTCGAGGATGAGGACGCCCGAGGGCTCGTCGCTCTCGTTCGGCTCGTTCGACGGGCCGTGCTCCTCAAGCACGACGAGGGCGCGGCCGTAGGCGCCGATCGTCCGCTCGATATCCGCGACGATCTCGCGTTGGATGCGCTCGGTGGTGTGAACGCCGGGGTCCATCTGAGCCCAGTAGGTGAGCGGCCCGTGTCCGACGAGTGCGTAATGAGAGACGTTGTTGGTGTAGATGATGTCGTGGCGCATATTCGCGGAGAGGAAGGGCTCATCATCCTGAAGGCGCGCGCGAAGCTCATCACGCACCGCATCGTGCCGCTCGTCACCCATATCGAGGCAGTTGTAGGGCGGGTTAACTACCAGGCTCCGGTCGCAATCGATCAGGATCCGGTTGTAGCTGCGGGCGAAGAGCACATCCTTCATGAGGGGCAACATCGCAAGCAGCAGTACACCCGCAACCATCGCGTAGCCCTTGATGCCGACGCCGCGTAGCGCGCGCTTCAAGACCGAATTCACGATGAATGCAGCGAGCGCCGTGGCGGCCAAAAGCGACGGGACCGCGTGGGCAAGGTCGGTCCTGACGATGTTGAGCGAATACAGCCCGCCGGAGAAGACCAGCAGGAACAGGATCGCGTCCTTCTCCCCCGGCGAGAAGAGATCGCGCTTGATGAGTGCGACGAAATAGATCGCGCCGCATAGAACGACGAGCAGCACCGGCAGATAGATGAAGGCAGTGTCGAGCTCCAGCGGCGATGTTACGGGCGGGAACGGCAGCCCGCGATACCGCTCATAGGTATCCGTGCCGATGCTGCCGAGGCTGGTCAGGAGCGCGCTCAAGGCATTGTCGGTAGCCAGCTCGAAGGCGAGGACCGCGAGCGCCAGCGCCACCAACGCGCCGAGAATGCCTGCCCCCTGCGCCAACAGCTCGTTCGCGCCGAGCCGGCCGTGATTGTGGAGATGGAAGGGCACCGCAGCGATCAGACCGGCGCCAAGGACGCCCGCGACAACCGGCCTGAGAAAGACGAGCGGCAGGAGCAGCACCACGAAGGTCGCTGCCACGCGCAGCGCGCTCATCGGCCGATCCTCCACGTCGTCGCGCATCAGCGCCACCAGCATGAAGAGGGCGCACAGGCTGGGGATGATAAAGGACGGGTTCGTGGGCCACTGCCAGATGACGAAGACGAAGAGCAGGATCACCGTCAGCAGAACCGCCGACACGAAGTCCACAAGGCTCCGCCAGGGGCGCAGGATCATCGTGAACCCGACGACCGCGATCGCATGGGCGGCGGCGTAGTATGTCCGCACGAAGAACGGGTTCCCGTCGCCGAGGGTGAAGAGCTTGCCGACGGCGAAGTACGACAATGGGCCGTAGGTGGAGTAATGATCCCGCCCCGGCAGGAAGCCCCGCTCCATCATCATGCCATGCATCAGCATGATGCCTTCGTCATAGGGATCGAGGCGCGAGGACTGGAAGAGGAACAGGATCAGGGGCACGCACAGCATGCCCGCCGCGTAAAGCCACTTCATGTCGCGTCGCTCCGCTTCTCACCGCGCAGCGCCAGGATCTTTCCGGGCACGCCCCAGAAGGCGAGCGGCTCGTAGCTGGGGTAAGGATAGTGCCCGCGGTCGAGGTCGATGCTTGCGCCCTGCTCCTCGATGATCCGGCGCACGAGGTCCACCACCGCGATGGCGGTGCCGCTGCAACAGTTGATGACACCGTCGATCTCGGGCCGTCCGATCAGTGCCGCCGCCTCCGTGGCGACCTCTTCGACGGCCATGTAGTCGCGGAGCTGATCGCCACGGGACATCGGGAAAACCGCATCGCCGCTGGCGATGGCGCATTCGAGCTGCGGTAGCAGGCTACGGGGCGGCTGGCCTTCGCCGTGAAGGTAGAAGAGCCGAAGCCATTGCAGGGTGATCGGCCGCCTCGCCTGCAGGACTTCCAGCGCCTTCCTGAGGCAATCCTTGGCAATTCCATAGGGCGTCGATGGCAGGGTCTGCGATCCCTCGCCGAGCGGGCCGCTCTGCATGCCGTATTCGAGGCAAGTGCCCGACACGAGCAGGTGCCCGACGCCCCAATCGACCAACCGGTCGGCGAGCCGCAGCTCGGCGGGCAATGTGCGGGTGAGGTGCTCAGGCGCCATGACGTTGCCGACAGCGGGCCAGGCGAAATGCATGAAGACATCCGGCATCGGGAGGCGCTCAAGGAGCGACGCCACCTCGTCCTCGGCATGGAGATCGCAGCGATGGAAGGGGACGCCCGCAGCGGCGAGCGCGGGCGAAAGGCGCCCGGGATCGCGCCCGACAAGCGCCAGATCGTGCCCCGCATCAAGCAAGGCGGCGGCGACGTGCCGACCGACGAAGCCCGACGCGCCGGAGAGCAGAACCTTCAATCGAAGACCCTCATCTCGGGCAGTGCGATTGCGAAGCGGCCGCCCCATTCACGGATATGCGCCTGGCTGGAGCGGACCTCGTCGGCGATGTTCCACGGCAGGATCACTACCGTATCCGGCCGATGCACCGCCAGCGCCTCCGGCGGCAGGATCGGGATGTGGCTGCCGGGCATGAGCATGCCCTGCTTTGAGGGCGCGATATCGCAGACGAAGGCGATGAGATCGGTCTTGAGACCGGCGTAGTTCATCAGCGTGTTGCCCTTGGCCGCCGCGCCATAGGCCGCGACACGCCGGCCAGCGCGCTTCTCTGCGATGAGGAATTCGAGGAACCGGTCCTTGACCGTGTTCGCCCGCGTCTGAAAGGCCGCGTAGGTCTCCGCGCGCTCGAGCCCTGCGCGCTCCTCCGCCGCCAGCGCCTCGGCCACTGCCCGACCGGGCGCACGCGCATCGTCCTGCCGCGCGGCCCAGAGCCGGAGGCTGCCGCCATGGGTCGACAGGTGTTCCACGTCGATGGCCTTGAGGCCCGCGCTGGCCAGTACGCGGGCGACGGCCGAGAGCGAAAGGTACGAGTAGTGCTCGTGGTAGATCGTGTCGAACTGAACCTCCTCGATCAGCCTCAGGAGGTGCGGGAACTCGAGCGTGACCGTCCCGCCCGGCTTGAGCACCGTCGCGAGACCGCGGACGAAGTCGTTGATGTCCGGCACATGGGCAAGCACGTTGTTGCCGGCAACGAGGTCAGCCGCCTTGCCCTCCGCCACCAGCGCCTCCGCCAGTGCCTGGCCGAAGAACGCGCGGCGGGTGGGCACGCCCGCGGCCTCGGCCGCGTCCGCCGTACTGTCGGTCGGCTCGATGCCGAGGCATGGAACACCCTTGGCGACGAAGTTCCTGAGAAGATAGCCGTCGTTCGAGGCGACCTCGATCACCATGCTATCGGCCCCAAGCCCGAGGCGCCCCGTGACCATTTCCGCATATCGCTCGGCATGGGCCATCCAGCCCCGCGAGGCAGAAGAGAAGTAGGCATAGTCGGGGGTGAACAGCGCATCTGCCGCCGCGTAGTCCTCCGTCTGCACCAGCCAACAGCTTTCGCAGGCGAAGACACGGAGCGGAAAGGTCGTCTCCGGCCGGTGCAGATCCTCCACGCGTCGATAGGCGTTGGACGGGGGTGCGAAGCCGAGATCGATGACGCAGAGCTCGAGCGGGCTTCCGCAATGACGACAGCTCACGAGTGATCTCCTTCCTGCGACAACGGCGGATGGGGAGAGGCGACGCCCGCCACCGGCGCACGATCGATCATGCGGCGGCCCAGGGCACACCGACCGATGCCGCGTCGCGGGTATATTGCGCAAGCTGCGCACGGGAGATCGGCTGGCCATTCCCAATCCAGGCCGCGTACCAGCCTGCGGTCATGTCGATAGTGGTCTCAAAGTCCCAGACCGGCCGCCATCCCTGAGCTGCGCATGCCTTGCTCGTATCGAGGCAGAGGAGGTTCGCCTCATGCGGCTGCGGCGCGTCGGCAACCTGCCAGAGGAGATCGGGCCAGCGCCTCTGCATGGCGCTGAGCACTGCCTCCACCGTCAGGTTGCTCTGCCGATCCGGCCCGTAGTTCCAGGGCTCGGCAAAGCCTTCGGGATCTGTAAGGAGCCGGTGGCCGAGATCGAGATAGCCGGAGAGGCAGTCGAGAACGTGCTGCCAGGGCCGGGTCGCCCGCGGCGAGCGGATCACCAGCGGCTCGCCCGCAATGGTCGCCCGTGCAAGGTCGGGGATGAGCCGGTCCTCAGACCAGTCTCCCCCGCCGATGACGTTACCCCCGCGAGCCGTGGCCAGCGCGATGCCCTCGGCCTCGAAGAAGGAACGGCGATAGCTCGCCGCCACGATCTCCGTCGCCGCCTTCGAGGCGCTGTAGGGATCATGCCCGCCCAGACGGTCGGTCTCCCGATAGCCCCAGATCCACTCGCGGTTCTCGTAGCACTTGTCCGAGGTCACGCAGACGATGGCCCTGACGGTGCGCGCCGCACGGCAGGCCTCGAAGAGGTTCACGGTGCCGGCGACATTGACGTCCCACGTTGCGGCAGGATCGGCATAGGAGCGCCGGACCAGGGACTGGGCGGCGAGGTGGAAGACGATCTCCGGCGCAGCCTCGGCCACTGCCTCGCGGAGCGCCGGCGCGTCCCTGATGTCGACGATCCGCGACGGGCAATCGAGATTGAGCGCCTCCCAGTGGCTCTCCCGCCCACGCTCGGGCGCGAGCGCGATCCCCGACACATTGGCGCCGAGCTCCGTCAGCCAGAGCGCGAGCCAGCTCCCCTTGAAGCCCGTGTGGCCGGTGACGAGGACGCGGCGTCCGCGATAGCTGTCTGCGAACATCCGCCTACCACGTTTTCCACGGGGCCTTGCCCGTGGCCAGGAGCTGCTCGAGATGCGTCTTGTCGCGGAGCGTATCCATGGGCTGCCAGAAGCCGCCGTGGCGATAGGCGGCAAGCTCACCCTCAGCGCTCAGCCGCTCCAGCGGCTCGCGCTCCCAGACGGTTTCGTCCCCGTCGATGTAGTCGAGGACCGAGGGTTCGAGCACGAAGAAGCCGCCGTTGATCCAGCCGCCGTCGCCGGCCGGCTTCTCCACGAAGCGGTCGACCACACCATCCTTGAGCTCGAGCGCACCGAAGCGCCCCGGCGGGCGCACTGCCGTCACGGTCGCCTTGCACCCCACTGCGCGATGATGGTTGACGAGCGCTTTGATGTCGATATCGGCGACCCCGTCGCCATAGGTTAGCATGAAGGTGTCCGAGCCCAGCGCATGCGCGACGCGCTTCAGCCGTCCGCCTGTCATCGTGCTTTCGCCCGTGTCGATCAGCGTGACCTTCCACGGCTCCGCCCGGCCGCGATGCAGCGCCATATCGCCTGTGGTAAAGTCGAAAGTGACGTCGGAGAGATGCACGAGATAGTTGGCGAAGTACTCTTTGACGAAATAGCCCTTGTATCCAAGACAGATCACAAAATCATTGATACCCTGCTGCGAGAAGATCTTCATAATGTGCCAGAGGATGGGGCGACCGCCGATTTCGATCATCGGCTTCGGCCGAGTAATGGACTCCTCACTGATACGGGTGCCGTAACCACCCGCCAGGATGACAACTTTCACGAGGCTCTCCTCCCCCAAGGATCGCGGAAGCGATAGCACGCCTCTTTCCTGGATGTACACGAGATTTGTGCCGAGTGAACGCTGGCCGGAAAGCGCCGCGAGCCTAGGCGCGCAAATGCCCTGAGAAACCGGATCGGCCCTCGCGCCTTCCGCCTGAGTAAACCATACCGGATCGCGCTACCTTGCAACAGTTTCGCCGCAGTTGCGAATTACGGCTGCGTTGCGCGAGAAGACGGTGATGCGTCAGGCAATCCGAGTTTCCCGGTCCACAACCACCCACGCATGGCGCGCGACGAGAAGGCCCATCCCGGTGAAGAAAATCCTCAGCGTCCTCTGCCCGATCCACAATGAGGAGACGGTGATCCCGCTCTTCATGGAGCGTGCAAAGGCGTCTTTCGAGGTGCTCTCGGAACGCTACGACCTTAGGATCGTGTTCCTCGACAACGGATCCTCGGACGACAGCCACGGCGTCGTCAGCGCGCTCGCGGACAGCCAGCCCAACGTCTACCTGCTGCGCATGAGCCGGAACGTCGGCTATCAGAACTCGATCAATACCGGGCTGAGGACGGTCGAGAGCGACGTCTACGCCATCATCGATGTCGACTGCGAGGATCCGCCCGAGATGCTGGTGCGCTTCAGCGACCAGCTCGAGAAAGGGCACGACATTGCCTATGGCGTGCGCGCGGACAGGCCCGAGCCGCGCTGGATCAAGCGGCTCCGCAATCTCTTCTACCGCATCCTCCGCGAAGTGTCGGACGACGACTCGATCCTCTACATGGCGGAGTTTTCTATGTTCACGCGGGAGGTTCGCGACGCGATCATCGATGAGAGGAACTCGTTCCCGTTCATACGGTCGGGTATCGCGCGAGTGGGTTTCCGCCGCATCGGGCTGCCATACACGCGGCATGCCCGCATCGCCGGCGAGACGCATTACAACCTCGTCGGCATGACGCTCTTCGCCATCGGCGGTGTGCTGGCCTCGACGACGCTGCCCCTGAGGCTTCCGATCTATGCGCTGCCGATCTGGCTCACGCTGGTGGCAGGGCTCGGATCGATGGCGATCACGTCGGGCAACAACTGGTATATCTTCTGGGCTGTGATGCTCAGCGCCTTCTATTTCGGCTGGGGCATCGCGTTCATCGCGCTCTACACAGCCCGTACCTACAAGAACAGCCTGCAGCGGCCGAGCGGCCATGTGCAGCCCTCGTTGAGCCGGCTGCCGCCCACCTCGGGCGCCCGCACGGGCAGCGGCGGCTGAGCGGGAGGCAGGACCATGGGCAACGCGGCGGTGGTGCAACGGCTGGTCAGCATCGACGGCGGAGACGTCGCCGATTGCCCCGTCGCGCGGCCGGAGCGGCTTCGCTATTGGGCGCCCGAGGCGCGGACGGAGGACGGGCACACCATCCCGCGCGGCGCCGGCCTCTCCTACGCCGGCGCTTCCTTCGGGGCCGGAGCGACCAGCGTCAGCCATGCGCGCTTCGATCGCCTGCTGTCCTTTGATGCGGAGCGGTGCGAGCTGAAGGTAGAGGCGGGGGCGACCCTCTGGGCCGTGCAGACGTTCCTTGCCGCCCGCGGGCTCTATCTCCCCTGCCACCCCGGGCACGGCCGCATCACCGTGGGCGGCTGCGTGGGCGTCGACGCGCACGGCAAGAACCAGCGGCGCGACGGTACCTTCATGAACCAGGTCGTCCGGTTCGAACTCTTCCATCCCGACCATGGGCACCTTGTGCTCGACCGTGAGCGGGAACCGGAGATCTTCGAGCTTACGTGCGGGGGCTACGGGCTCACGGGTCACATCCTGACAGTGACCTTGCGGGCCGCCGTTCTGCCCTCGGACCATCTGATCGTCATGCGCGAACCCTTCGCCGATACCGCCGAGGGCTTCGCGAAGCTCGCTGATACCGCCGAGAAGGCCGACTTTACCTACACCTGGCACGATCTCGCGCAGGCGACCGGGCCGGGTGGCGGCTATGTCTTCTCGGCGCGCTTCGGACCGGGACCGGAAAGCGGCGGGGTGAGCGCGAGCCCCAAGGCTACGGAGGCGCCGCCGCTGACGGCAGAGGGCGCGCGCCGTTTGCCCGTCTCTCTGATGCGTGCGCCGACACTCCGTGCCATCAACGGCTATTTCCGCTTGAAGACCCGGTCCGCTGATCGCGGCCAGCGAAAGTCGGTGATCGACGCACTTTTCCCGGTTCACGGCTCGGAGATCTACTTCGCGCTCTTCGGCCGCCCCGGGCTCCACGAGTACCAGATGCTCACGCCGCTGGAGGCCGCGGCAGAGGTGCTCGAGACGGCACGTGCCCGCGCCCGGCATCACGGCGTGCCCTTCGCGCTCTGCTCCTGCAAGCGCTTCGGCGGTGCGCGGGAGCTTCTGCGCTTCACTGGAGATGGCGTGAATTTCGCGCTCAACTTCCCACGAATGGTGGGGTCGGACGCGCTTATGGCGGATCTCGACGCGCTGACGATTGAGGTCGGCGGTCTACCCAACCTCGCCAAGGACTCGCGCCTGTCCCGCGCGGTGATGGAGGCATGCTACGCTGAGCACGACACCTTCCGCAGCCGGCTTGCCGCCTTCGATCCCAAGCGGCGCATGCGCTCTGGCCTGTCGGAAAGGCTGGGGCTGTGACCGCGGTCGTCATCGGCGGATCGGCGGGTCTCGGACGGGCGCTGGCCGAAGCCGCGGCGGCGGAAGGCCACGACCTGCTGCTGGTCTCGAGCGATGCGGCCGATGGCGAGGCGCTGGCGGCGCATATCCGGCTCACCTCCGGACGGGGGGTGACGGCGGTCGGCGCCGATGCCCGCGACGGGGCGGGATTTCGCGAGACGCTGGCCGCCGCGCTCGCGCCGCTCGAACGCATCGACATGCTGCTCCTGCCCATCGGAGCGGCTTTTCTCGACGACACCACCGAGCTCGATGAAGCGCGGCGCCGCACCATCTGGGCGGTCAACTACGAGGCGCCGTTGGCCGCCATCGAGCTCGTGCTGCCAAAGCTGGGGGAAGGGGGAAGAATCGCCGGTTTCGGCTCCATCGCATCGGCGCGCGGCCGCTCGAAGAACGTGCACTACGCCGCCGCCAAATCGGCCCTGCGGACCTACTTCGAATCCCTACGCCAGACGACGGCGGGCAGTCGCGTCGCGGTGCAGTTCTACATCGCCGGCTATATCGATACCGAGCAGAGCTACGGGCGCACGGTGCTCTTTCCGGCCGTAGCGCCTGCGAGCGCCGCGCGCCGGGTCATGGCCGATGGCGCGCGCGATTTCGGAGCGCGCCATCTGCCCTTCTGGTGGTTCGGCGTGACCCTCGCCTTCCGCGCCCTGCCCTGGTTCCTGTTCAAGCGCCTCGGCGTCTGAGGGCCATGCGACCAACCGAGTGCGGGGTCGCGAAGGCCGTGAGCTGACTTAGCTCGAGAGGGCGTCATCGAGAAGGCGCGAGAAATCCTCTATGCCCATGTTGCCGCTCGTCAGCTGGCCGTCGATCACGAAGCTCGGCGTCGAGCGCACGCCATCCGCCTCCGACGTCGTCTGATACCGGTCGACAAGCGCGCGAGCATAGTCCTCATCGTTGAGGCAGGCATCGATCTGCTGGGCGGAAAGGCCGTTGACCCGGCCGATCTTCCGGATCTCGCCGGCGATGTCGTCTGCCCGCGCCCAGCTCGACTGCTGCTTCAGGAACATCTCGGAGATCGGGTAGAAGCCGCGCTCCCCGCCGCAGCGCGCGACCATCGAGGCCCAGAGGCCGTAGCGGTCAAAATAGACCTCGCGCATGATGAACTTCACCTTGCCGGTATCGACGTATTTCTCCTTGATCGTCGGGAAGGTGTCGCGGTGGAACGCCGCGCAGTGCGGGCAGGTGTAGCTCGCATATTCGATCACGGTAACAGGCGCGTCCTCGGAGCCGAGGATCACGTCGCCGACCACCGGCTCGACCGCCTCGGCGCGGAGCCCGGCCGGGGAAAGGGCGGCGAGGCCGGCGGCGCCGGCGGTGGCCATGAACTGGCGGCGGGTGGCGGTCATTCGTCTCTCCTCGTCGCGTCGTCCGGCGCGGCCCGACCGCCCGGCGCAGTGTCCAACGGCGCATCCGGGCTCTCCCGGCGCGGCTCGGTAAGGATATAGGCACCCAGATCGGAAAGCGCCTCCCTCAGTGACGCATTCACGATCCCGTCAGTGATCTTGAACGCCTCCGTCCCGGCGGCATCGCTGCGCGGCAGGGGCGCATTCGGCTCGCCACGTCGCCGGATCGCACCGGCAGCGGGCTTTGCAGGGGATCGATGCTCGAAGGGCGCGTCAGGCTCGGCGAAGCCCGCGGCGGCAGCATGGGCGGCCGACGGGATGCCTGCCGCCCGGCTGCCCTGCGCCCCGATCGCACCCGCCTGCGTGACGCGAAGCCGGGTCACATGCCGGTAGCCGAAGCAGGCATTCACACGCTCGATGATTTGCGGCGCGCGGTGCTCGACCTCCAGCGCCACGGCGCCTTCCGCGGCCACGACCAGCGTGCGCGTGAGATCCCGACCACGCCCATGGCTCATGCGGAGCGGACGGCAAAGCGGCGCGAGTGCGGGGCCCATGATCTCCTCCCAGCGCAAGAGCACCGCGGCATCGGCAAATCCCTGACGCTCCGCAGCCCGGCCGATGAGGGTCGAGACGCTGCCGCCGGCGGGCACGAAACCGGACTTGCGGCGTCGCTTCTGGGGCGGGGGCGCGGGCGACGCAGCCACCGCAGGGCCGGTACCCTGCGGCCTTCCGCCCCGCCGCGGCGCACGCGACGGCCTCTTGCCCTTGCTCTCATCCATGCGCTTTGTCCCGTAGCCGGGTGATCTACGGGCCTGAGCCTACGGCAAACGCGGGAGCCCCGGCAACGGCAGCCCGATGCGTGCGGTCGGCCCGCGCGGTCTGAGCGAGAGAGCGGCGGAAGAGCGGGTAATGACGGCGAAGGATGCGGCAGCAGGGCAGTCGGCGGATGCAGGGGCGGTTGGGGCCGCCCTTCTCGCCTGGTACGATGCGCATGCCCGCAGCTTGCCATGGCGCACGGGGCCAGCGGCACGACGCCGCGGCGTGCTGCCCGATCCCTACCGCGTCTGGCTCTCCGAGGTGATGCTGCAACAGACCACGGTTGCTACGGTCACGCCCCGCTTTTCAGCCTTCCTCGCGCGGTGGCCCACGGTGGAGGCGCTGGCCGCCGCGCCGCGCGACCAGGTGCTCGGCGAGTGGGCGGGGCTCGGCTACTATGCCCGCGCGCGAAACCTCCATGCCTGCGCGGTTGCGGTCGCCACCCAGCATGACGGACGCTTTCCAGACACCGAGGAGGGGCTGCGCACCCTGCCGGGGATTGGCGACTACACCGCCGCCGCCATCGCCGCCATCGCCTTCGACCGGCCCGCAGTTGTCATGGACGGCAACATCGAGCGCGTGATGGCCCGCCTTTTCGCAGAGGCCGAGCCGCTGCCCACCGTCAAGCCGCAGCTCAAGGCCCGCGCCGCTGCCCTCACACCCCAGAGGCGTCCGGGCGATCATGCCCAGGCTCTCATGGATCTCGGCGCCACGATCTGCACGCCCAGAAGCCCTGCCTGCGGCATCTGCCCGTTGATGGCAACATGCGAGGGCCGACGGCAGGGGATCGCCGCCACCCTGCCCGCAAAGGCGCCAAAGGCCGCGAAGCCTGTGCGCGCGGGGACGGCCTTCGTCGCCTTCGACGGCGCGGGCCGCGTCGGCACGGTCGTACGGCCGGAGAAGGGGCTCCTCGGCGGCATGCGGGCCCTGCCTTCTACGGACTGGACCACACCCGCGCCGCCCATTGAGCCCCCGTTCGCGGCCGACTGGTCGCCGGTCGGAGAGGTCCGCCACACCTTCACGCATTTTCATCTGCGCCTCGGCGTCATGGTCGCCACGGCCCCGGAAGTACCCGACCCCATGCCGCCCGCCGCCGCGCTCCGCGCTATGCCGACCGTTTTTGCGAAGGCGCTCCGGCTCGCGCGTGGTGGCGACTGAGAGTTCAGGCGCCCGCTTCGATCTCCGCCCGCAGCTTCTGGCGATAGAGATCGATCGGCACCCGCGTGCCGCCCTTTTCGATATGCCAGTAGGTCCAGCCATTGCAGGAAGGCCATTGTTCGAGCGCCGCGCCGACCTGGTGGATCGAACCGCTGACCCCGCCATCGGGGCCGGAGGCAACAAGCGTCCCGTCCGCTCGTATCTTCGCCCGGTGCCGCCCGTCGAGTGAGACCAGCACAACGCCCGGCGCAAGCAGTCCACGCTCAACGAGATTGCCGAAGGGAATGCGCGGCGCCGCACGTTTGGCCGTCGGCAGCCTGATCGCGTCGGCCTCGTAGGCATCGACGCCCTCGATCCGGTGGCGCGCG
>JBCCDG010000080.1:0-18408 GCA_039030915.1 Pseudomonadota bacterium
GCGATCTCGCGGAGGGCCTGCCCCTGATCGACGAGACCTGGATCGGCGCGAACGTCACCGATCCCGCGGAGCGCTCCGCGGCGCAGGAGGAGGCATTGACCCTCTCCGAAACCCTGATCGGCGAGATCGAGGCCGCGGACACGCTCGTCATCGGCGTGCCCATCTACAATTTCGGCGTGCCCGCTGCGTTCAAGGCGTGGATCGACCTCATCGCCCGGGCGCGGCGCACCTTCCGCTACACCGAGAACGGTCCCGTCGGGCTCCTCGAAGGCAAGCGCGCCATTCTCGTGGTCGCCTCCGGCGGAACCGAGGTCGACGGCGGCATCGATTTCGCGACCCCCTGGCTCCGCCATGTGCTGGGCTTCATCGGCATCCACGATGTCGAGGTGATCAAGGCCGACCGGCAGATGCTGCGCGGCGAGGACGCCCGTCTCGAGGCCGAGGCCGCGATCGAGCGTCTCGCCGCCTGATCGCGGACCCCTCGTCCGCTGTGGCCAGCCGAAGCACACCGCACCGGGGTGGAGCGCGCCGGCGGCGGGTCGGCGGGTGGGCGGCCGCGGAGACGGCGCGCCCGCAGGGGCGTGCGGTCGAGGAGGCCGGGCACCTGCCGACCCGCCCGCGCCCGTCCTGCCGCCCGGGACCGCCTTCGACCCTCAACGGTTAAGGCTCAGCCGACGTGGTAGAGCGACGCGAAGAGCTGCGGGTCGACGCTCTCCTGCGCAAAGGTGTCGCCCTTCGTCAGGATCGAGATCGCGTCGTGGCTGTGGAGCGATTCCTGATGGCTCGCCACCACCCGGAAATCTCCGATCCGCCCGTCCCCCTCCAGCACGGCACAGAGCAGCCGCACCGCATCCTCGACAAAGATCGGGTTCGAGCCGTTGAGCTCCGCGAAGGCCTGCTCGTCCTCCCGCTTCACCATCACCTGCGTCTCCGTCGCGATGGCCTGCGTGCAAAGCTCCACCAGATCCTCGATCCAGAGCTTCGCGCCTTCCGCCAGCGCCACCGACAGCCGCGCGACAGAACGCTGCGAATGCGGCGTCGCGATCTGTCCGCGCGTCAGCCGCGCATGCTCCGAAAGTTCCAGCGAGCAGGGGCAGGTTGAGGAGTACACGTAGTCGAGATGGATGACGCGCAATACGTGCCCGTCCGTTCGAACGCTCTCGAAGGCCACATCGTAGTACTGGAAGCCCTCCAGGCCCGATCGCAGCGAGGGCCGCAGCATCGGATAGCGGAAGCGAAGCTGCACCCGCGCATCCCCGCTCTCGAGATCGGCCAGATAGCTTTCCAGCACGCCCTCGATCCGCTCGAAATCGAAGTTCTCTTCGGCATGCGCATAAAAGCTGCGCATGATCCGGCTCATGTTGATGCCCTTCTTCGTGGCCGCCAGGCTCACCGAGCCCGTGACGGAGGTCTCGAGCATATGCGCCCCGCCCTCGCGCCGCCGGATCGCCAGCGGCAGGCGGAAATTCGAGATGCCCACATGCTGAATACCCGTGCGCGCGCCCTTGATGAGGCTCGATGGGCCGTTCTGCAGATCCGGCATCGTCGCCTTGTAGGCCGCGTCCGGCTTGAACGCCTCGGGGTAGCTGCGGCTGAGCGCGCCGTCCCTCAGCGCCGTCTCCACGTCGTTCCCGCCCCGCACGGCACCCAGCGCCGAGAGGCCGAGCGCCGCCGCCTCCTCGGGCGCCGTCTGCGCCAGGCGCCGCAGCACCGCGAGCGCGGCATCCGCTTCCTCCCGGCTCGGCGCTACCGCTTCGGCAGCTTCCTCGAGCGCGTCCTGAGCATCGGTCACGGCCTTCGCAAGGCCAGGGGTGATCATGTTCATGGCAGCCTTCCGTCATCGCAGTCAGCAGTGCCGGGTCGCCCCGGATCCTGCGATGTAGGCCTCCCCGCCCCCGCTACCAGAAGGCGAGGGCGGCGGGTTGCCGCATCTCACTGTTTAGAGAGGAACGCTTGCGCCCCGCACCCCGAGCTCAGGCCGGAACGGGTGTGCGTCCGGCCAGGATCTCGGCGAACCATTCCCGGTCGATGTTCCCGCCGCATAGGATCACACCCGCCTTGCCCGGCCGCCGCCCGGCCGGGCCTTCCTGCAGGAGCGCGGCCAGCGGCGCGGCACCGGCCCCTTCGGCCAGGTTGTGGGTGTCGGCGTAGTAGATCCGGATCGCCTCCGCGATCGCATCGTCGCTCACCCGCACCACCCGCGCCGCTCCACGGCAGATGATGGCCACGGGCTCCGCCCAGGGTGCGCGGCAGGCCATGCCGTCGGCAAAGGTCACACAGGTGTCCGTTGCCACCGGCCGCCCGGCTTCGAAGCTCCGCGCATAGGCGTCCGCGGTCTCGGCCACCACGCCCACGATCTCGCAGTCGATGCCCAGCACGTCCCGCGCGGTGATGAGCGCGCAGATACCGCTCCCCATCCCGATCGGGACGTAGACGGTCTTCAGGTCGGGATGCGCGGTGAAGAGCTCGAGCGCATAGCTCGCCACGCCGCGCACGATGGGCTCGGCAAAGGGGGGCACGATGTGCAGCCCCTCCGCCTCCGCCACCCGTACCGCTTCGAGCCGCGCCTCCTCGAAGTCGCGCCCATGGACCATGAGCTTCGCGCCCCAGCCCTCCATGGCCGCGTTCTTCTCGCGGCTGTTGCCTTCGGGCACGTATACGGTGACCGGAATGCCATGGGCCCGCGCCGCGAAGGGGATCGACTGGCCGTGATTGCCCCGCGTTGCCGTAACGATGCCGGGGCAGTCGCCCGCCCGCGCCAGCTCGTCGAGATAGACGAGCCCGCCCCGCAGCTTGAAGGCCCCGGTCGGCGTGTGGTTCTCGTGCTTCACGATTACCTCGCCGCCGGCGCGCCGTGCCAGCAGCGGCCAGGCATAGGCCGGCGTGGGGGCCATGTGCCGGTGCACCAGTGCCGCCGCCGCCTCGAGCGCTTCGCGCGTGAAGAGCGGCCCGCCTGCCGCCACCTGATCGTCCGCCATCACCGCGCCTCCTCGCGCCTGCCCTTGTCGGGCTGCGAGCCTGCCATCCGCCCGGGCGGACCGCCAGTGCCTGCCGCCGGTGAACATCGAGACGCCCAGAATGCCGGCTTCAGTCGTCTTCCTCGGAAAAGAAGCCGCCGCCGATGCTCCCGCCGAGATCGAGCGGTTCGAGCCCGCGGACATAGACGATGAGCCGCTCGAGCTCCGCCTCCGTCAGCTCCACCGGGTGGATATGCGGCGGCCGCTCCGGCGGAAAGGGGTCGGTGATGCCCTCCACCTGCGTGAAGGAGGGATGGGGCATCAGCGCGTAGAAGATGCGAAACCGCTCCTCCCAGTCAGGGAACCCGCGGAGCGCCATGAAGGACGGCGTCGAGCCAATGCCGCCCATCCGCGTCCGCTCGCTCACCACATGACAGCGCCCGCAGACATAGGTTGCAAGCTTCTCGTCCTCGCCGATCTCCTCGGCCGGCGCGGGCACGCTCGCAACCGTTGACGCAGCCAGAAGGCAAGGAATGAGTGCCGGACGGCGGATCATGAAGAAAGAGTAGGCAGCCCGCCCGCAGCTTTGCAAGCACGTCGCCGCCGGGCCGATCGGTCGCCCCGTGGCCGGACGGCCACCCTCACCCCTCGCGCGCCAGCACCCGCCCCGCGACGGCATCGAGCTTTGCAAGAAGCGCGGGATCCCGTTTCTCGGGCGCCGTGATGATCGCGAACTCCAGCGCCCGGTCGCAGCCCGCGGCGCAGGGCTCACGCTCCCCGGTCAGCCGCGCCGCAACGGCGCCCAGCAACGCCTTCGCCCCGGCCACGTTCGCGTGCATCGTCGCGATGATCGACTGGATGTCGACCTCGCCATGGTCCGGATGCCAGCTGTCGTAGTCCGTCACCATCGCCACGGTCGCGTAGCAAAGCTCCGCCTCCCGGGCGAGCTTGGCCTCCGGCATATTGGTCATGCCGATCACGTCGCAGCCCCAGACCTCGCGGTAGAGCCGGCTCTCCGCCAGTGTCGAGAACTGCGGCCCCTCCATCGCCAGATAGGTGCCGCCGTCATGCAGCTTCGGCACCCCTGGCATCCCGCCACAGGCCAGAAGGGCGGCGCGCAGCCGGGAGCATACGGGATCCGCAATCGAGGCATGGGCAACGCAGCCCGCGCCAAAGAACGACTTCTCCCGCGCGAAGGTCCGGTCGATGAACTGGTCGACGATCACGAAATCGCCCGGCGCCATCTCCTCGCGAAACGACCCGCAGGCCGAGAAGCTCAGCACATCCGTCACACCGACCCGCTTCAGCGCATCGATATTCGCGCGGTAAGGCACATCCGTCGGCGAAAGCGCATGCCCCCGCCCGTGTCGCGGCAGAAAGGCGAGCGGCGCACCCGCAACGGTCGCACGCAGGACAGCGTCGGAGGGCGTGCCCCACGGACTATCGACCGCATGCCAGTCCGGCGCCCCGCTCTCGTCGATGTCGTACAGCCCCGATCCGCCGATCACCCCAAGCATGCTGCCCTCCCGACTGCCGCGCCTCTCGCCGGCCCTAAAGCATGCGAGCGGTCAGGCTACAAGCACAGCGGGGGAGCACAATGTCAGGTCGCTACCGCGGCGCGGCGGCGGGCCCGCCATCCCAGAAGCAGGAGTGCAGCGGGCAGGAGCACGGCGCCCGGCGGCACCGGGATCACTTCCGTCACGATCCCGCCGAAGAGGTTGAAGTCCGCGCCCGGGTTGACCGATGCGAACTCGAAGCGCAGCGCGTCGACATCCGTCAGCGGCACGCCGAAGGCGGCAAACTCGAACGACGTGTTCGTCCCGGCCGTGGTGGTTACGGTGCGGGTCACCTCGTCGAAGAGCGTCTGGCCGACTCGACGAACGCCGACCGTAACCTCGATCGGGACACTCTGCGTGTCGAAGCCGAGAAGCGTGATCACCGCGGGCAGGGGCGGGCTGCCCGCAGGTGTAAGATCGATCCCGGTGCCGACACCGCCACCGCCCGAGAACCCTGCACCACCGGCGTCATAGGTGACGGTTGTCGTGCTCGACGTGGTCGGCCCGGTGGCCAGGAACAGCAGATTGCTGGTCGCGACCACGCCTGCTGTCGAATCCGTGACGCCCGGAGACGTCATGAGCGCGATATCGCGCTGCCCGCCGATGATCGACGGATTACCGGAGGTGGAGGAAGAGGTGCTCATTCCACCCGTGGCGGGGATCGTGACGAAAGGCTGACCGACGGAAAAGTCGTCAATAGTTATCGCTGCCGCGGGGAGAGAAATCCCGACCGCCGCAATAATAGATATCCAGAAAAACCGCATCTCCGGCTCCCATCCCGAGGTACAGGGCAAACTGCACAACCACGGACCACGCGAGCACGCTACGGACGTAACAACTCAAAAGTGTTCTGCACTGCAGTATAGTCCATATAGCCAAGCCGCGCCACGGGTTTCACCGCCTCGGTGCGGAAGCGGCCGTCCTCGAGCGCATCGTCCGCAATATGCACGCCGACGACCTCGCCAATCACCATGATGTTGCGCTGATGCGCCTGCCAGGTGGGCAGGTCGTCGAGGATACGCACCATCCGGCATTCGAGCACCGCCGGCGCCTCGGCCACTCTGGGGGCCGCGATCTCGCTGCAGGGCGCCTTGGTGAGGCCTGCTTCGGCGAACTCGTCCACATTACGCCCCAGCCGGGCGGAGCTCGCATTCATCGCGTCGATCAGCGCCGCGCTCACCATGTTGCACGCGAACTCGCCCGTCTCGCGGATGTTGGCGATGCTGTCCTTCTCCGCCTCCTCCCGGCTCTTGCGCCCGGTCTGCGCGAACATCACCAGAGGCGGGTTGTCCCCGCAACCGTTGAAGAAGGAATAGGGTGCGAGGTTCGTGCGGCCCTCGGCATCGATGCTCGAGATCCAGCCGATAGGGCGCGGGACCACCAGGGACTTGAACGGATCGTGCGGCAGGCCGTGGCCGTCGGCGGGGCGGTAGAACATGGCAGCTCCGGGTCAGGGGGCCAGCGAAGCAAAGGGCAGGCGCGCGCTGGCGTGCGTCGATGGGGCGTGCTAGCGACCTAGCCCGCGTGCCCCGGCGCGCAACCGCCATACCCGCCGTGTCAGCCGCCGCTTCCAGCGCAACCTCGAAATTGCCGCCCTCGATCCGCCCGCCATGTTCCGACTGCTGACAGAGCGCCCGAGCGACGGCGAGGAGGTGGAGACGCTGCTCGACCTCGCCTTCGCGCCGGGGCGGGGTGCCCTCTCCTCCTATCAGCTCCGCTCGGGCGTCGCGCCCGTGGCCGCGCTTTGCACCGTCGCGCGGGACGAGTTCGACGCGCTCGTGGGCGCTATCCGCTACTGGCCGGTCCGGATCCTCGGCCCTGCGCATGCAGCGCCGGCCCCGGCCCTCCTCCTCGGGCCCGTCGCCGTCCACGCGACGCGACAGGGAGAAGGGCTCGGTGCGCTTCTCATCATGGAAACGCTGGAAAGAGCGCGCGAACTCGGATGGGAACGAGTCCTGCTCGTCGGTGACGAACCCTACTACAGACGCTTCGGATTTCGGCGGAACCTGGCCCAAGGCCTCGATTTTCCGCGGCCCGTCAACTTCGACCGCCTCCTCGCAACCGAATTGAGCCCAAATGCGATGCATGGCATTACCGGCATGGTCAGCAAGTGGTCCGAAGCGACAGGGTCGGGACCGTTGCGCGATTGATCACATTTCTCAGAATTGCGCGCGTATACATCTCACTATTGCTATTGCCTAAGCACCTCTCTATCTGGCAAATACCAGCGCAGTAGACGCCACGCCGCCGTGCGGTCGAAAGATTATGACAACCCGATAACGGTACGTCATCGCAAGACCGGCGGCAGCGCCGAGGCGAATAGAGCAGAAAGAGGCAGCGAATGGCTGACGATACGACTGACCACAGCGAGATCCTGTCGCTGACATCCGAAATCGTTGCGGCGCATGTTTCGAACAACCCGGTCCCGCCGGCAGAGCTGCCCAGCCTGATCGAAAGCGTCTTCGAGACGCTCATCAAGCTCGGCGAACCTGCGCCGGAGCCGGAGATCGAACTCAAGCCCGCGGTTCCGATCAAGAAGTCGGTGACCGACGATCACATTATTTGTCTCGAGGACGGCAAGAAGCTGAAGATGCTGAAGCGCCACCTCAAGACCGCCTACGACATGACGCCGGAACAGTACCGCGCCAAGTGGAGCCTGCCGGCGGACTACCCGATGGTCGCGCCCTCCTACGCGGCCAAGCGCCAGCAGCTTGCCAAGAAGATCGGCCTCGGCCGCAAGCGCGCGAGCTGATCGCGACAGAGCTCGCCCCCGGCTCATCCCGGGCGCCGCCCAGCGCATTACGCGACACGACCACCGGTGCCGACCGTTGCGGGCGGCACCCTATGCCACTAGAAGGCGGCACGGCCGGGCGCCGGGCCGCCTTTCTGCGTCCCGCCCCGCCAGCAACTGCCCTTAGATGCCGCGCGGAGGCGAGGGATGACGGAACAGAAGCGCGCCTTCATCAAGTCCTATGGCTGCCAGATGAACGTCTACGACAGCGAGCGCATGGGCGCGGCGCTGGCGGCGGATGGCTATGCGTTGACCGAGACTGCGGAGGACGCGGATCTCGTCGTCCTCAACACCTGCCACATCCGTGAGAAGGCCGCCGAGAAGGTCTATTCCGAGCTCGGCCGCATGCGCCCGCTGCGCGAGGCGAGGGCTGCTGCAGGAGGCAAGCTGACACTTGCCGTCGCCGGCTGCGTCGCTCAGGCGGAGGGGGAGGAGATCCGGGCCCGCCAGCCCATGGTCGATGTGGTCGTCGGCCCGCAGGCCTATCATCGCCTGCCCGCGATGGTCCGCGCCGCCGAGGCCGGTACGCCGATGGTCGACACGGATTTCCCGGCCGAGGACAAGTTCGACCACCTGCCCGAGGACACGCGCCCCGCCCGCGCGCCCACCGCCTTTCTCACCGTGCAGGAGGGCTGCGACAAGTTCTGCACTTTCTGCGTGGTGCCCTACACCCGCGGCGCGGAGGTCTCGCGCCCCGCCGCCCGCATCCTCGCCGAGGCCGAAGCACTCGTCTCCCGCGGCGTGCGGGAGATCACGCTCCTCGGCCAGAACGTCAACGCCTGGCACGGCGCGCCACTCGACGGCATGGGCCCCGGTCTCGGCGGCCTCCTCCGCCGCCTCGCGCAAATCGAGGGGCTCGAGCGGCTGCGCTACACCACCTCCCACCCCCGCGACATGGATGACGGGCTGATCGCCGCCCATGCGGAGGAGCCGAAGCTCATGCCCTATCTGCATCTCCCGGTGCAGTCGGGCTCGGACCGCATCCTCAAGGCCATGAACCGCCGCCACACCGCGGCCGAGTACATCCGCCTCGTCGGGCGCATCCGCGCCGCCCGCCCCGATCTCGCGCTCTCGGGCGACTTCATCGTGGGCTTCCCGGGCGAGACGGAGGAGGATTTCGAGGCGACGCTCTCGCTGGTCCGACAGGTCCGCTACGCGCAGGCCTACTCCTTCAAGTACTCTCCGCGCCCGGGCACGCCCGCAGCCGATCGCGACGCCCAGGTGCCGGAGGAGGTGAAGGCCGACCGGCTGGCCCGCCTCCAGGCACTCCTGGTCGAGCAGCAGACAGCGTTCCAGCAGGCGATGGTCGGCCGCGAGATCGACGTCCTTGTCGAGAAGCCCGGCCGCGAACCCGGCCAGATGGTCGGCCGCTCCCCCTGGCTACAACCCGTGCATTTCGACGCGCCGGCGGATAGCCGCGGCACCCTCCGCCGCGTCCGCATCACGGCCGCCTACCCGAATTCGCTCCGCGCCGCCCTACTATAAGGCTGACCGGGGCGCAGGCGTCCCGGACAGTGCCATGCCACGCGCGGAGCCTGCCCATGGAGATCACCTTCGAGCCCGCCCGCATCGTCGCGGAGGAGTTCGGCGCCATCCTGCGCGGGATGCTCGACTTCCTGCCCAATCTCGTCGCGGCGCTGACGGTCGTATTGCTGGCCGCGCTTCTCGCCTGGATCGCCTCGCTGGCCGTGCGCGCCGGCTTTTCGCGCAGCACCGCACGACCAAGCCTCGTGGAAGCCATCCGCAAGCTCGCCAAGACCGGCGTCTGGGCGGTCGGCCTGCTCATCGCCGCCACCATCGCATTTCCGGGTCTCACACCCGCCGACCTCGTGGCCGGGCTCGGCATCGGCTCCATCGCCGTCGGCCTCGCCTTCCGCGACATCTTCGAGAACTTCCTCGCAGGCTTCCTCATCCTCCTGCGCAAGCCCATGCGCATCGGCGACGATATCCGCTGCGAGGGGATCTCTGGCCGGGTCGAGGAGATCACCATCCGCGACACCCATGTGCGCAAGCGCTCGGGCGAGCTCCTGCTCGTGCCTAACAGCTTCCTCTTCAAGAACCCGCTCCAGATCCTGACCGACCTGCCGATCCGGCGCATCGAGATCGTCGCCGGCATCGCCTATGGCGAGGATGTGGACGCCGCGCGCGAGGTGATCCGCAAGGCCATGGAGCACCTGCCCACAGTCTCCGCCGAGCGGCCCGTCGAGGTCTTCGCCACCACCTTCGGCGCCTCCTCGGTCGATTTCATGGTGCGCTGGTGGACCGCGAGCACACCGATCGACGAGCACCGCTCGCGCGACGAGGCGGTGGCCGCCATCAAGCAGGCGCTCGATGGTGCCGGCATCGAAATCCCGTTCCCGCATCGCACGCTCACCTTCAAGGGACCCGGCCCCGCCATCCCGGGGATCGTCGAGCGTTCGGATCCGGCTGCCTGAGGTATCTCGCCATGCTGATCTCTCCCGAACGCTCCGTCCTCGTCGTCGTCGATATGCAGGAGCGGCTGGTGCCCGCCATGCAGGCGCCCGCCCGCACGATCCGCAACACCCGCACGCTGCTCGCCGCGGCGGGGGAGCTCGCCATCCCCGCGCTCCTGACCGAGCAGTATCCCAAGGGCCTCGGCCATACCGTGCCGGAGGTGGCGAAGGCCGCGGAGGGGGCCGGCGCCGCGGTGATCGAGAAGACGCATTTCTCGAGTCAGGCCGAACCCGCCTTCGCGGAGGCCATCGCGGCCACGGGCCGAGAGCAGGCAGTGATCACGGGCATGGAGGCGCATATCTGCGTGCTGCAGACCGCCGTGGGCCTGATGCAGGCGGGCTACGAGGTTTTCGTCGTGACCGACGCCACCTCGTCGCGCACGCTCGAGAGCGAGAAGGCCTGCCTCGACCGGCTCCAGGCGCTCGGCGCCGGGATCGTGACGACCGAGATGGTGGTCTTCGAATGGTTGGGCCGCGCAGGCACCCCTGCCTTCCGCACCCTTCTGCCGCTCATCAAATGACGGGGCGTGCCCCAAGGCGGAAAATCCCGTTGACGCAAGCCGGCAACACGTGTACCCAGCGCGCCACAGAAACTGGAGGCCTCAAATGAGCCACCCGCCGATGACATCGCGGAACCCCTCGCTCTAACGCCCCCGGTCTATCGACGGGCGGCACAGCCGGACCCGTCACCATGCATCCCACGCACATCCTGCCGCTTCTCGGCGCCGAGCCGGGAGAGCGGGAGTTTCTCTACCTGCCGGGCGCCGAAGCGCCGGCGCTCCTGGCCGAGGCCCTCGATGCGCCCGCCCCCGTCGCGGCGCTCCGCCGTGGCCGCTATGCGCGGCTGCTCGAGCGGCCCATCCTGCGCGGCCTGCTGGCGGCGGCGGGCGACGGCACGCTGCACCCCGCGGATCTCGCGCTCCTCGCCGCGCCCGAGAGCCTGCCGGACGCGCCCGGGCCAGCGGCCAACGCCGCGCTCGAGGCCGCGCTTCGGCAGCCCTGGCACCGCTTCCGTACCAGCCTCGGCATCTGGGGCGAGGAGGACCACGATCTCGGCTGGGGGCAGACGAGCCGGCAGGGCGCAAACCTCGTCCTTCGCCTTGCCTTTCCTGAGGCGCATGACACGGCGTTCATGGCCGCCTTCCGCGGCGACCGCATGCGCCGCCGCTTCGAGGCCGGTCATCACCCGACGGCCAGCGAAGGCAGCATGACACTCGCCTGGGCCAGGCTGGACTGGGAGCCTGGCGGCGAGGATCTGCTGATCGAAGAGCTGCAGGCCGACTGGCCGCGCTTCGTGCGCTGGCGCATGGCGGGCAGCCGTTGCGAGAAGGAGCGGCTGCGCATCGGGCACTACCAGCGCACGGTGCTAAAGCCTTACGAGAAGCTTTGGCCGCCCGCGACGCTGCTCGCCGCGATCCTTTTCGCCGCCCGCGATCTCGGCTGCCGCCGCATCTGGCTGCACCAGCCCGAGACCGGCGTGCGCCTGAAGGCGATCTACGGCGAAGGCCCGCCCCGTTCGCTCTACACCACGCTGCCCGCCCGCTTCTGCTTCGAGGAGACGCGCGAGGCGCCGCCCTTCCTTGCGAAACCGGTGCGCAAGCGGCTCGGCCGCCTGGTGACCGAGCGCCGCCCGCTCTTCTGGCGGCTCGACCTCGACGCGCCCGCCACGCCGTCCGCGACTGTCCCGGAAGCGGAACAACCGCGGCCCGCTGCGCACCGACACAATCTTTTCGCTTGCGGGTCCAACGGCCCTAGGTTCCACTGAACGGAGTTAAGACCAATGCCGAGAGGGACTAGAGGCCGCTTGACCAGCATCCTGCGCGACGCACCGCCCGAGGCGCTCGACGAGACCGTCGTGACCTTTGCCGACAATCGCCTGCTGATCGAGCTCTTCGGCCCTGCCGACCGCAACCTCACCATCCTGGAGAACGGGCTCGACGTCACGATCATGCGGCGCGGCAATCAGCTCGTGATCTACGGGCTGGAGGATGCCCGCAACCTCGCGCGCTCGGCGCTTGAGGCGCTCTACACCCGGCTCGAGCAGGGGCGCGGCATCGACGGCGCGGATGTCGAGGCGATCGTGCGCATGGGCCGCCTGCCCGAGCTGGCGCTGCCCGAACCCGCGGGCGAGACCCCGGATCAGGTGGCGCCGCAGCAAACGGAGCTCTTCCCCGGCGACCGGATCGAGATCCGGACCCGCCGCAAGGTGATCCAGCCGAGGACAAAGGCACAGGCGCAATACGTCTCCGAGCTCTTTCGGCGCGAGCTCTGCTTCGGCATCGGCCCCGCGGGCACCGGCAAGACCTATCTCGCCGTAGCAGTCGCCGTCTCGATGTTCTCCGAGGGGGCCGTCGAGAAGATCGTCCTCTCCCGCCCCGCCGTCGAGGCCGGGGAGCGTCTCGGCTTCCTGCCGGGCACTGAGAAGGAGAAGATGGATCCTTACATGCGCCCGCTCTACGACGCGCTGCACGACATGCTGCCGGCCAGGATGCTGCCGAAGCTCATGGAGGAGAGCAAGGTCGAGATCGCACCCCTTGCCTTCATGCGCGGGCGCACGCTCAGCAACGCCTTCGTGGTGCTGGATGAGGCGCAGAACGCCACCGAGATGCAGATGAAGATGTTCCTCACGCGCCTCGGCGAAGGCAGCCGTATGGCGGTGACGGGCGATCCGAGCCAGATCGATCTGCCCCGCGGCACCGGCAGCGGGCTCGCCCAGGCCATGCGTCTCCTCGAGGATGTGGAGGGTATCGGCTTCACCCGCTTCTCCGCCATCGATGTTGTCCGCCACCCCATCGTCGCCCGGGTCATCGAGGCCTATGATCGCGCCGGCGCCGCCGGGCCCATGTCGTGACCGCAGCACAGGCCATTGTCGGCACCGGTACCGGGGCGGGGGCGGAGGCCGACGACGCCCCGGTCGTCGATCTCGTCGTCGAGACGGAGGCGTGGGTGGCCGCACTTCCCGATCTCGCCGCGTTGGGCGAGATCGCGGCCGCCGCCGCGCTCTCCGCCGCCGGTCTCGCGCCCGGGGATCATGAGATCGCGCTCCTTGCCTGCGACGACGCCCGGATCACTGCGCTCAACACCGATTTCCGCGGGAAGCCGCAGCCCACCAACGTGCTCTCCTGGCCGACGCATCCGCTCGCCCCGCCCGCGCCGGGGCGACGGCCGCCGCCGCCGCCCGCTCCCGGCCCCCTCGGCGATGTGGCCATCGCGCTTGAGACCTGCATTGCCGAGGCGGAAGCGGCCGGCTTGCCCTTGAAAGATCATGTCGTTCACCTGATTTTGCACGGATGCCTGCATCTCCTCGGCTTCGATCATCGGACCGATGCGGATGCCGCGCTGATGGAAGAGGTCGAACGGCGCCAGCTGGCGCGCCTCGGGATCGCTGATCCCTATCGTGAAGGAGAGGCGGGGGGTCCCCGCAGTTGAGAGAGATGGACGGCGGTTCAAGTCCGAGCCCCTCGCCGGAGGGGCCCCGCGGGTCGAAGGACCCGGGCAGCAATTCCGAGCCTTCGCCTAGCGGCGGCGGTCAGGCGAACGGTGTGGAAGCGCCGACGCCGGCCGCCCCGCCGAGCGATCCGAACGAGATCGTCGGCCGCCCCGAAGGCGAGCCGCCCGATGACGAGCATCGCGAGCAGGACGAGGACCAGGGCGGCTGGTTCTTCGGCTGGATGCGCCGTGCCTCCGGTATCGGCAACGGGCAGGAGGAGGATGGCGAGGACGCCGATGCGCTCGGCCCGGCCTTCCGCAACAGCACGGCGGACGAGCTCGGCATGGTGCGCAATATCCTGCGCCTCGGCGAGCTGCGCGTCGAAGACGTCATGACCCCGCGCGCCGATATCGTGGCCGTGGCGGAGGATGCGGATCTCGCGACGGTGATGGCCGCCTTCTCGAAGGGCTCTCTCAGCCGTGTGCCGGTCTATCGGGAGACGCTGGACGACCCCATCGGCTTCGTGCACCTAAAGGATCTCGCCCTTGCCTATGGCGTCGGCTGTGCGCTGGGTGCCGAGACGCCCTTCCGGCTCACCGAGCACCTGCGCACGGCGCTCTTCGTGCCGCCCTCCATGCCGATCGCGGCACTCCTCAAGAAGATGCAGGGCACGCGCGTCCACATGGCGCTCGTCATCGACGAGTTCGGCGGCGTCGACGGCATCATTACCATCGAGGATCTGGTCGAACAGGTCGTCGGCGATATCGAGGACGAGCATGACGAGGACGAGGGCACGCTCTGGCGGGAGGAGCGGCCGGGCGTCTGGGTGGTGAACGCCCGGGCGGATATCGCCGAGTTCGAGGCGGCTGCTGGCATCAGCCTGACCCCGGAGGACCGGGAGGAGGAGGCGGACACCCTGGGTGGGCTCGTCTTCATGCTGACGGGCCGGGTACCGGTACGCGCCGAGGTGATCTCCCACCCCGACGGGCACGAATTCCAGGTCGTCGATGCGGACCCACGCCGTATCAAGCGCCTCCGCCTGACGCTAACGGGCACGGGCGCCCGCCAGATCGATCCATCCCGCAAAACGGCCGGATAAGCGGCGGCACCTTGCCGCCTCACGCTAGGTAAGGATCCCAAACCGGGATCATCCGCGTGTCGCAGGGCCGCTTGTAGAGGCCTTGGGCACGAACCGGGCGCGTTCCGTCACCCATGTTCGAGCGTGTGCGGCGCGGACAACGCCACCCCAAGCATATGCGCCGACGATCCCGGAGGCGGGCCTACCCCGTGCCCGAGCCGAGGCGGCCCCCAACGCCATCCGCACATTCTGCCCGGAAACAGCCTCCGGGCCGCCCCCACCCACGTCAGGATAGGCTGAGAGACCTGAACATAAAGCGAACAAATACACGCCTTCACCTCGAAGACCCCCGCGATGACAGAACTCGTGGACCGCAAAGGGGGGCGCGGCTGGTGGGCGGGCCGCTGAGGGCGCGGAGCGGCCGAAGCCGGGGCGCCCGGACAGCCCGCCCCGGAGGAATCACACCGGGCGGCTCGGGCGCCCGTCGCCGTCCCATCTCGCGCCCCCAGGCGAGGATTGCGCGTGTTCCGCGTGAACTGGATGCCATCACCCTTCGGCCGGAAACGGTTCCGCCCAGCTGCGCCGTCGCACCGACCGCCCATGGCACCGGTACTAAGCCCGCGACCCCGGTTTCGATCGGGCAACCCTCGCCTGCAGCTCCGACCCGCCTCTCGCCGGACTGGATCGGCGGCCCGAGCCGGGGCAAGAGAGAACGAGCATGCACGCATCCTCCGCCCGAGGGCCAGAGACCCGACCGCGCCGACCAACCCCGCCCCAGCCGCCGGAGAGGCCGATGCAAGAGACCGACGCCACCGCTGGCCCGCCCCGGCGCCCCGCATCGACGCCGAGCACCGGCGTGCATCGGCTCGCGGCGCTCGGGCCACGCGCCCGGCTGGTCGCTTCAGTGCTTTCGGGGCTCGCCTTCGCCATGGGTCATGCTCCCGTCGGCCTGCCCTGGACGGCCTTCCTGGCCCTTCCCGTGCTTGTGGTTCTCGTCGGCACGGCGCGGACGGGGTGGGGCAGCTTCGCGGCTGGCTGGGGCTTCGGCTTCGGCTATCTCGTCATATCGCTGCACTGGATCGGGCATGCCTTCCTCGTCGACGCCGATGCCTTCGCCTGGATGCTGCCCTTCGCGCTCGCCGGGCTCCCGGCCTTCCTCGCGCTTTTCTGGGGTGTCGCGGGCTGGGCCGCGCGGAAGGCGGCGCCGGGGGGCGGCCCGCCTACCCTCCTCGCCCTTGCCGCTGCACTCACGCTTACCGAATACGGCCGCTCCCACCTCCTCACCGGCTTTCCCTGGGCGCTGCCCGGCTATGTCTGGATCGACACGCCGGTCGCGCAGATCGCCGCCTTCGCCGGGCCGCACGGGATGGGGCTCCTCACGCTTCTCACGACAGGCCTGCTGCTCCTTGCGTTCGTCACGCTCAAGGGCCCGGCACGCCCGGCCGCCGCCGCCGCGGGGCTACTCGCCTTCGCCGGGCTCTGGACCGTCGGCGAAGCGCGCCTCCCGCCATCCGCGCCGCCCGCCCAGCAGGAGGGCCCTGTCCTTCGGCTCGTCCAACCGAACGCGCCGCAGCATCTCAAATGGGACCCTGACTACGCCCCCACCTTCTATCGCCGCCTTTTGGAGGGTAGCGCCGCACCGGCCGACCCTGCGCTCGGCCCGCCCGCTGCGGTCATCTGGCCCGAAACGGCCGTCGCCTTTCTGCCCGAGGAGCGACCCGACGGACGCGCGCAGATGGCAGCCTCCGCGGGCGGCGCGCCGCTTGTCCTCGGCGCCCTCCGGCGGCGAAGTGAGGCGGAAGGCGGCGGCTTCGCCAACAGCCTCTTCGCGCTCGACCCCACGGGCACCATCGGGGCGCGCTACGACAAGCACCATCTCGTCCCCTTCGGCGAGTACATGCCCTTCCAGGCGCTCTTCAGCGCGCTCGGCATCCGGCAATTGGCCCAGCGCGGCCGCTTCGTCCCCGGGCCGGGACAGCGCGTGCTCCGACCCATCGCGGGCCTGCCGGGCTTCGTGCCGCTCATCTGCTACGAGGCGATCTTCCCGCATGAGATCGTGCCGCCCGGCATCGCGCCGACCGACCGGCCGGGCTGGCTCCTCCAGATCACCAACGACGCGTGGTTCGGAACGCTCGGCGGGCCGCAGCAGCATCTGGCTCAGGCCCGGCTCCGCGCCATCGAACAGGGCCTCCCCCTCGTCCGCGCTGCCAATACGGGCATCTCGGCGGTGATCGACGCCCATGGCCGCATCGTCGCCAGCATCCCTCTCGGCACGCATGGGCACGTCGATGCGCCCCTTCCGGAGGCCCTCGCGCCGACCCTCTACGCCCGCTCCGGCGACCTCCCGGCGATCCTGCTCGCGCTTCTCCTTTTTTCCGCCTGTTTCTTGACCATAATCGGGAGAGGGACACCAAGGGGGTGAGGGCTCGCGGTCGCGCGGGTCCGGATATTTGCGTGCAGCATTGGGTGCAGGGCCGGTGGGGGCGCTGCGAACGCGGCTGCGAAGAAAGGCGGGTGGCCGGCAAGGCCGCACCGCCAATAAGGGGGGAGACCGGGGGATGTCGAAAGCGCCGGACGACATCGACGCCTATATCGGGGCGCGCCTTAGGCTGCGCCGCCAAAGCCTCGGCATGAGCCAGGAGCAGCTCGGCCACGCGCTCGGCCTCACCTTCCAGCAGGTGCAGAAATATGAGAAGGGGCTCAACCGGATCGGGGCGGGCCGGCTCTTCCACATCGCCGAGATCCTGGGCGTCGAGGTCAGCTTCTTCTACGAGGGTCTGAGCCGCGCCAACGGCTCGGACGCACCGCTGGAGGACGACAACCTGATCCGGCGCTTCCTCGCGACATCCGAGGGCTACAGCCTCAGCCGCGCCTTCTGCCGGATCGACAACGCGCACACGCGCGCGCGGCTTTTGGAGCTCGTCCGCACCATCGCCGACAGCGAAGGCACCGAGAGCACCGGCGCAAGCCGCATCGGCTGAACCGCCGCGCTCGGCGCGTATGGCCGACTTCCGCGGGGCATAAGACCGTGGCGGGCCCGACGCTCGGCCGGCGCCGTTGGACTATCGTCCGATCTCGAAGCTCACCACGCCCGAAACCTTTCACCTGCGCGGCCTCGGTCGGGTCCAAGCGCGCGTCCGGTCGGGGCGTTTGCGAAACGAGCCGCGATGACCTTCGGGACGAACCGGTATGGGCGCGCAGGGACGGCACTGCAGCGATGCACCGAAAGCGTGTTCCGATCGCACGCAACCACATCGCCGACCGGCTGGCCCGGACGAGCCGAAAATCGCCGCCACGCCGTGTGCCGATCCTGACTTGCCGTTTCGAGCCGGCAGCGACGTGGACAAACGCGTCAGAACGGAATGTGTTCTAGGAGCCCGTCTCGAAGCGCGATCGAACGCGCCAGCACCTTACGAGGCGTCGCGTGGTGAGACGGATCTGGGAGATGTCGATCCATGCTTCCCCCGCGATGACGGCATGAGGGGCTCGATGAGCGCCACTTCGCGGCCGGCGATGTCGCCGGCGTAGCGCGACACCTCCCGCCGATACCCACGGCTGGTGGTTTCAGTCCAGGCCATGGTCGGCTCCGTACGGTCTGGCGATCGGGCGGAATCACAAAACACTGAAACAGCCAGCCTTCTAACGGGCCAAGTTCATAGGCGTCGCTGACGTCGCTCTCATGCTCGAAATTGCGGACACAGACCGCAGGGTGGCTCCCGCGCCCACCCGCGTCAGCATTTTCACGATCCGATGAACATCGTGAGAACAGATCCACCCCGTCGTTCGTTCTGCATGCGCAGCTCGGCTGCCATCCCGACATGGTGGAGGCGCATCGTTCCAGCGCTCGCCGGTCCGCATGCGCCGCCAACGCTGCGGAGTGGTCCGTGCGCGCCGCTGAGTGCACAGTTCCGGAGGGCGGGGGCATGGTGTTCTGCCATGGTGCGAAGGCGCCGTGGGTAAGGTCCGCCGCGGAAGTGCCGCGGCCACGTTCGCCGTCCGGGCGGCGATGGAGCGCTCGGCGGCGTCGACCGCCGCGCTGTGTGGAGAGGTCGGGGCGCACCCTGAGCGCGTGGCGATGCGGCACGGTCGCAGGGGCGCCGATGGGTCCGGAGGAGCATCGCC
>JBCCDG010000081.1:0-18118 GCA_039030915.1 Pseudomonadota bacterium
AGCTACGCCCCCTTCGGCGCCCTCGAGGAGATCACCACCGACACCTTCAGCCTCGAGAGCCAACACCTCCGCTTCCCAGGCCAGTGGTTCCAGTCCGAGACAGGCCTCCACCAAAACTGGCACCGGGACTACGACCCCAGAACAGGACGATACCTACAAGCAGACCCCCTTGGGCTGGTGGATGGGCCAAGTGTGTATGGGTATGTCAGGCAGAGGCCGTTCAGCGCTGTTGACCCGAATGGCTTGGAGTTAATCGCCGAGTACGCTGAGGTCGATGTGTTTCTTGGACCTGGCTTGAGCTATCAGCTGGGTAGCGTCGAATATAAGGATCCTTGTACTGGCGAAGATAAAGTGATGTGGTTCCACAATATGACCCCGGGTGGCGGCGTCGATATCGGCCCAAGTATAGGAAAGACAGTGTTTGCCGGCGAAATATGCGAGTTCCTAGGCGCCTCAGCTAAGGTTGAGATAGATATTTTCAGTGTTCTTTCTGTGGAACTCGGATTTCCAACAGGAAAAAATACATTTGGAAGTGTAGAAATTGGGGCCTCATTGCTCCTGTTCAGTGGCCATGGGGGTATATCGATAATAAGGCCTATTTCAGGCGCGCCGAATTGCAATTGTAGCTGTGAAACAAATTCGACGGGAGGATGACCACCCAATGGATAGCCTGAGAGAAGCTATCGGACGGCGGTTCCTTGGGCCGTTTTGGAGAGACATTGAGCACCCGACGATCAAGAAGAGGACTGCGATTTTGGCTTTGTGCCTAGGTCTAGTCGGATTTGGCGTGTAGAGCTTAGCGCGGTATTTGGTGGCGTATATATATTTATTTCTTACGCGGTCGTTGTGATAGTGTACTTAATATTTCTTGCTCGCAATATCTCCCAACGGCGGTCTGCCTGGGCGAATCGTGACGTTCTCAAGATGATAGAAAGTTCTTCAAGAGGCGATCAGGAACCAACCACCAAATAAAGGCCTCGCAAGGGTGGCGCTTTCATCTGTCAAGCTGGGTGATGACTGTAATGTACATGAGAAGCTACACCTAATGACCAATCATAAAGTAGATATTCACGATGATTTTAAATTGGAATTTTTGATCAATTCGCTCGGAGTGTCGCCCTTTATTGCAAGTATTTCAATTATCGAAGGAACCGACCTTCCCAGCCATCTTGGCCTCAATGTTGCCGGTTCCGCCCCCGACCGCGTTGCTGACCATACTATTCTGACGGCGGAAACGGCGCGGGCCTATCCTTCTGAGAGCCTTCTGGTGCTAGAGGACGTGGCTGGCACGCTTCCGGCGATGCGGATGGCTGAGATCGTTGCGAACATGGTGGCGGGGTTCGGGGCGGGGGATATCGCAGTCTCGGCGGACCGGTTGACCTTCGATGTCGAGGACATCCGGCTCGATGCCGGGGACCGGATCGAGGGGCGCCTGCCGGGCATGGCGTGGCCGTCGGCCGATGGTCTGCCGACGATGAGGGCAGGGGACGGGTGGTAATGTCTTTTGAGGGTTCTGCTGTCGGGGTTTTCTCTGCGGAGTTTTCGGATGGCTTCGTCTTCACGGCGGAGGTCGCGGGTGGGGCGGGGGTGGAGCTCGGGAGCCATCTCGGGCCGTCGCGACCGGGCCTGGCGCTCGATCTGGCCGGGGACCGGCTCGTGCTCACGGCCGAGGCGGCGCGCGCCTATCCGTCGGAGAGGCGTCTGGCGCTGGAGGATGTGTCTGGCGGGCTGCGGGCGATGCGGGGGGCTGATATCGGTGCGAACACGGTGGAGGCGTTCGGGGAGGCGGATATCGAGGTCTCGGCGGACCGGCTGGCGCTCGATTTCGGGGGCATCCGCTTCGATACCGGGGACGGGATCCGGGTCGCGTTCGCGACCGCGGAGGCGCGGACCATTGCGCTGCTCTACGAAGCCGCCTTCGACCGTGACGGGCAAGTGGACGCGCCCGGCCTCGGCTTCCGGATCGACCGGCGCGGTTGCGGCGTCAGGATTCCTGGCCCGACTGCACGGCGCGGATGAGGCGGTAGACTTCCATGCCGTCCTCGAGATGCTCGAAGCCGACCTCGCTCACATAGGGGGCGCCGCGCTCGAGCTCGAAGATCACGGAGACGCGGCGGCCGAGGCGGACATTGACGATCCGGTCCCAGGTCAGCGGGTAGGAGCGGAACTTGCCGCCCATGCCGGTCTCGAGCAGCATCGCCCGCTTGTCCGTCACCGCGTAATGGGAACGCCGCCGGCGCAGCACCGTGCGCAGCGGCAGCCAGATCGCGAGCGACAGCAGCACCGCCATCATCGCGAGCATCAGCACCCGCATCATCTCGATGTTGAAGCTTTCGCGGCTGTGCTCGGCCAGCACCTGGAAGATCGCCCCGCCCAGCACCAGGCAGACGAGCGGCAGCACGATTTCCTGGCCCTCGAGCAACGGGCGCATCATGGGCCGCCCGGTCCAGAGGAGCTTCTCGCCGGGATCGAGATAGGGGACGAAGCGCACCTGCTCGTCGGCGTCGTGCATGGCGTGACGCGCGCCGCCGTTCTCCATCCCGTCCATGCGGATCGCTGCAGTCACCGGCGTCCTCGCTCGTCTTCGTACCCAACCTTCCGAGGTACGCTTGGCGGTACCCCGATGGTTAAGAGTGTACACCGCTTTCCGGCGAGGCCACGGCCTAATTCGGGCATGGCGGTGGCATCCTGCGGGCCGGCTGTCCCGTTGCGAGGCGATGTGGGAGGCGGGGCGCGCCGGCTACGAAGAGCGGTTCCGCCCCAGGAGGTCGAGCGCAGCCATGCGGACGGCCACGCCCATCTCCACCTGCTCCTCGATGACCGACACCGCAGGATCGTCGGCCACTGCGCTGTCGATCTCGACGCCGCGGTTCATGGGACCCGGATGCATGACGATGGCATCGGGCTTCGCATGCGCCAGCTTCTCATGCGTGAGCCCGTAGCGGTGGAAATACTCGCGCTGCGACGGCACGGCCTGGCCGGCCAGCCGCTCGTTCTGGATGCGCAGCATCATCACCACATCCGCGCCCTCCAGCCCCGGCGCCATCTCGGTGAAGACCTCGACGCCCAGGCGATCGATCCCGCTCGGCAGGAGGGTAGGGGGCGCGATGACGCGGATCCGGTTCTCCATCTTGCCGAGGCAGAGGATGTTGGACCGCGCGACGCGGGAATTGGCGATGTCCCCGCAGATGGCCACCGTCAGCTTCTGGATGCGTCCCTTGTGCCGGCGCATGGTCAGGAGGTCGAGGAGCGCCTGGGTGGGGTGCTCGTGCCGCCCGTCGCCCGCGTTCAGTACCGCGCAGTTCACCTTTTCGGCGAGAAGCTCCACCGCGCCTGAATGCGGGTGTCGCACGACCAGAAGGTCCGGGCGCATGGCATTGAGCGTGAGCGCCGTGTCGATGAGCGTCTCGCCCTTGCCCATGCTCGAGGTTTCGACGTTCATGTTCATGACGTCGGCGCCCAGACGCTTGCCCGCGAGTTCGAAGCTCGCCTGCGTTCGGGTCGAGCGTTCGAAGAAGAGGTTGATCTGCGTGCGCCCGGTCAGGAAATCGAGATGCTTCTCCGCTTTCTCATTGAGCGCGGCGTAGTCCTCCGCCAGGTCTAGAATGGTGCGGATATCCACAGGGCTGAGCGGCGCGATGCCTGTCAGGTGGCGATGCGGAAAATCCCCGTTCTGCATGGCTCAGCGCTTCGCCGTAGCGGCGCGTTCCCGCTGCTTCAGCATGAGCCGCACGGCCCAGGGGATGGAGAAGCGGATCGCCATGAGGTGGATGAGGAGCGTGCCCGCGAGCACCAGGAGGACGAAGGTCACCCCCCCCTCCCGCATGATCTCCAGTACCCCCGCCCGCGCCCCAGGCCCGACTAGCGCAATCGCGATCACCGCGAGAAAGAACGAGCTCGCGATCCCGACCAGCCCGCACCGCCAGGCGAGCCGCCACGCAAGGCGGCTGTCTACCGGGTCGCCGCCCCGCGTCGCATGCTTGGATGCGGCGAAGAAGACCCCGGCGATCAGCACGCCCATCGCGCTCCCGCCGTTGAGCTCCATGTCGGCGAAAATGGCGAGCAGGATCGCGAGGCAGAGGAGGAGCACCGTGCCGAGGACGTATCCCTTGGCGAAGTCGATCACGAATTGCCGTTCCATCGCCTGGCCGTCTCCCGTCGCATCCGCGGCGCAACGCGTAGCATGCGCCGGGCCGGCGCCGCCACTGCCGCATCGCCCTCCGCCGAGGCCCGAAGGCACCGACGCTGCGGCAGCGGGAGACAAGGGATACCCGGCTGACTAGGTTCGGTGGACGACGAGGAGGAATCACGATGACCGAGAATGCCACCCTGCCGGGCCCCGTGCTCCTCTACACCCAGATGCAGGCGCCGAATCCGCAGCGCGTCGCCATGTTCCTGGCGGAGAAGGGGCTCGAGATCCCCACCGAGAACGTCGATCTGCTGAAGGGGGAGCAGAAGACGGAGGCCTATCGCGCGGCGGTTGGCGCCGCCGTGGTGCCCGCGCTCCGGCTCGAGAACGGCACCGTGCTTACCGAGACACCCGCGATCTGCCGCTATCTCGAGGCGCTTTGTCCCGAGCCCAACCTCATGGGCCGCGATCCGCTGGAGATCGCCGAGATCGAGATGTGGCAGCGCCGGGTGGAGTTGGGCCTGTTCACCGCGGTGGCGCAGTGCTTCCGCCATACCAACCCGCGCCTCGCCGTGATGGAGGAGCAGGTGGCGGAATGGGGCGAGGTCAACCGTGGCCGGATCGACGGGCATCTGCGCGCCCTCGATGAACGCCTTGCGGGGCGCGACTGGCTGGCGGCCGACCGCATGACCATTGCCGATCTCACGGCCTATCTCGCCACCGGCTTCCAGCGCATCATCAAGCACCCGATGCCGGAGGGGCTGGAAGCGCTCGCAGCCTGGCGTGCGCGCATGGCGGATACCGCCGCTGGTGCGGCCATCGCCCGCAAGAAGCCCGCCGAAGGAAAGACCGCATGACCGACAATCCGCTCCTCCAGCCCTTCGACGGGCCCTTCGGCCTGCCACCCTTCGACCGGATCGAGCCCCATCACTACGAGCCGGCCTTCGAGGCGGCGATGGCCGAGCACCGCGCCGAGATCGAGGCGATCAAGGCGAACCCGGCGCCGGCGGACGCGCAGAACACCATCGTCGCGCTCGAGCGATCGGGCGAGGCGATCAACCGGGTCTCGGCGGTCTTCTTCAATGTCTGCGCCTCGCACACTTCGCCCGCTCTGCAGGAGATCGAGCGGCGCATGGCGCCGAAGCTCGCCGCGCATTCGAGCGCCATCATGCTCGATCCGGACCTTTTCGCGCGCATCGGGGCGGTGGCGACGGAGGGCTTGGGGGCGGAGGAGGCGCGGGTCCACTACCTCATGCGCCGAAACATGCGGAAGGCGGGCGCCGAGCTCGACAAGGCGGGCCGCACCAGAATGGCCGAGATCAAGGGTCGCCTCGCCACCCTCGGTACCGGCTTCGGTCAGAATGTGCTGAAGGACGAGGCCGAATGGGTCATGTGGCTGGAGGAGGACGATCTGACCGGCCTGCCGGACTGGCTCAGAGCCAGCGCCAAGGCCGAGGCCCGGCGGCGCGAGGCGCCCGATCAATGGGCCATCACCCTCTCCCGCTCCTCCGTCGAGCCCTTTCTCGCCTTCTCCGCCCGGCGCGACCTTCGCGAGGTCGCCTTCCGCGCATGGACCGGACGGGGTGCCAACGAGAACTGGCCCATCGTGGCCGAGACCCTGGCGCTCCGGCACGAGCGCGCCCGGCTCCTCGGCTTCGAAAGCTTTGCCGCCATGCGTCTGGCCGACCAGATGGCCAAGACGCCGGACGCGGTTGCCGGCTTTCTCCGCCGCGTCTGGAAGCCCGCCCGCGCCAAGGCTCATGCCGAGCGGGAGGCGCTCGCCGCCCTCGCGGCCGACGAAGGTGCCAATATCGAGATCGAGCCCTGGGACTGGCGCTACTACGCCGAGAAGGAGCGTCGCCGTGCCTACGATATCGATGAGGCGGAGACGAAGCCTTATCTCGCGCTCGACAGCGTCATCGCCGCCGCCTTCGACGTGGCGCACCGCCTCTTCGGCCTCTCCTTCGCGGAGCAGGAGGGCCTCGCGCTGCACCATCCCCAGGCCCGTGCCTGGGAGGTGACGCGCGCCGACGGCAGCCATCTCGGCCTCTTCATCGGTGACTATTTCGCACGGCCCTCCAAGCGCTCCGGCGCCTGGGCCAGTACCTTTCGCGGCCAGCAGAAGCTGCGCGAGCCGCACCGCCCGTTGGTCATAAACACCTGCAACTTCGCAGAGGGCGATCCCGCGCTCCTCACCTTCGACGATGCGCGCACGCTCTTCCACGAATTCGGCCATGCGCTGCACAGCCTGATGTCGGACGTTACCTATCCCTCGATCGCCGGGACCGCCGTGGCGCGGGACTTCGTGGAGCTGCCGAGCCAGCTCTATGAGCACTGGCTCTCGGTCCCCTCGATTCTCGCCGAGCATGCGCGGCATGTGGAGACGGGCGAGCCCATGCCCGCCGATCTCGTCGGGCGCCTGAAGGCGGCCGAGACCTTCAACCAGGGCTTTTCGACGGTCGAATATCTTGCCTCCGCCATCGTGGATCTGGAGATGCACAGGGGCGTGCCAAACGCGGCCGGTGCGGCCAAGGACGACCCACAGCGGTTCCAGAGCGCGGTGCTGACCGATATCGGCATGCCCTCGGCCATCGTCATGCGCCATGCCTCCCAGCACTTTCAGCATGTGTTCTCGGGCGAGGGCTACGCGGCCGGCTACTACAGCTATCTCTGGGCCGAGGTGATGGACGCGGACGCCTTCGCGGCCTTCGAGGCGACGGGCGACCCCTTCGACCCCACCCTCGCCGCCCGCCTCGCCGAACACGTCCTCTCTGCCGGCGGTGTGCAGGAGCCGGAGGACGCCTACACTGCCTTCCGAGGCGCCATGCCCGGCGTCGAGCCCCTACTGAAAGGCCGCGGCCTCGTCGAAGAGCCGGCCTGATCCTTCGTCGCCGCGCCCCAGCACGGTGAGGCGCTCCGTTCCGACAATCGCGGCTCCGAGCCAGCGCAAGGGGCAAAGCGGCTTTTACAGCGCGGTGCAATCCAGGGAGGAGACGGTGTTCGAGACGTGTCCGTGCGGCACCGGGAAAGGCTATCTCGCCTGCTGCGGTCGACTGCATGGCGGCGCGCCGGCCGAGAGTGCGGAGGCGCTGATGCGCGCGCGGTACAGCGCCTACGCGCGGGGCGACACGGCCTATCTCCTGCGAAGCTGGGCGCGCGAGACGCGGCCGACGACGCTGACTGTCGATCCCGCCCGGACTTGGACCGGCCTCACGGTCGAGGGGCAGGAGACGACGGGCCCCGACGCCGCCACCGTCCGGTTCGTCGCGCGCTGGCGCGACGGCCCGCGCAAGGGCAGGCTGAAGGAGACGAGCCGCTTTCGCCGTGACGGCGCGGGTTGGGTTTACATAGACGGCAATAGCGACTGAGCGCGGCCGGACATGCCCTGGCCGCGCCCGATCTGGCGGCAACGGACTTGGCAGTGGTGCCGCTCGTTGCGGCGTGAGGGCTGCGTCGAAACACGATGCAGCCCTCGGCTGTTGTTGCGGATGAGCGGCGAAAGGGTCGGCTCCGCAAGATCGGCAGCGTGCCCGTCTAGGCCCGTCGACGCGTAATCATGCCTGCGAGCGCGAGTGCCGCCACGAGCATCGGTGCACCGGCCGGCAGGGGCACCGGCGACACGGGCGTCGGCTCGCCGAAGATAAAGTCGTCCATGACGAAGGCATCACCCTCCGGGCCGTCGAATTCACCGTTCCCAGCCAGGAAGCGGCCACCGCCGGCGATGCTGACCGAAGCGACCACCGGGCTGTCGAACACGACGCCAAGGAACGACAGGCCCACGGCGCTCTCCGGCGCGGATGCGAACTCCTCGGCCAACAGATTGCCGTCGATGTCGAAGAAACTCATGCTGACGGTATCATCGAAATCCAACCCCGAGAACACGACGCCGAGGCCGGTGGTGGTCGCCTGCTGATCGGGATTGGCGGGGTCGAAGAACAGCACGTCGAAGGTCGTGCCTCCCACCGGTGAGAACAGTCGCTCCTCGCTGAAGACCGGGAAGTCGTTCGGGAAGCCGAAGGCCGTCGGCTGGCCCGAGGCTTCCGTCGAGCTCAGGAGGAACCCGGTGGTGTCGCCGGTCGCCTGAAACTCGATCCCGCGGGCGCGAGGTGCGACGTTGGCGTTGAAGAAGTCGCCCGGAAACGCGTTGGGATCCGAAATGGCGTCCGGGGCCGCATCCCAGTTGATCTGGCGGCGGCCCCCGACGTTGTTGACCGGTTCGTTCGCATTCAGGTCCCCAAGAGCGCTGCGGAACGCGTCGACGGTGGACTGGATCGCCGCCGCATCTTCGCCGGTCGCTTCGATGACCGTTAGCGCCGGGGCGGCGGTCGTGCTCAAGGCTACGACAGCCGCTGCTAGGAGGTAACAACGCTTCATCTGTACCTCGTCTGTTGAAGGTTGCGTGCTCACGCAGAGTTGCGTGATCGATGTGAGTGCGCGCAGAGAGCGAAAAGGTTCGAAGCGGAGCGCGTTTTCCGGAAGGGAGGTTCAGGCGCCTAGAATGCGGTCGCTGCGGCCAGTCGCATGGCAGCCCGCTCGCTGCTGTCGGCTGCGGATGGGGCGCCGCTGCGGAGCCGACCCTCCTCGGCAAGCCACCGAAGTCGTTCCCGGCACCGCCGCTTGAATCTATTGCGGGCTTGGTGGAGCGCGCGGAACCGGCGGCTGGTTCAGCCAGTCATCGCGTAGCTCGCGGTTCAGGCTCTCCACAAAGGCATGCAGGTCGGACTTGCCCGGTTCGGTGCGATGCCTGCTGACGATCCCCGGCGCCGGCCCGTGCCGTGCGGGGCCGATCGTCGCCTCGCCTCATGCGCCACCACGGATCGGGGTCAGGGACAGGCCCTTCACCTCGAGCTCGGCGGTGGATCGCTTCCGCTTCCCTGCCCCTCGGCCCGTCCTGCTTCAGCCGTACATCAAGCGTAGGGCACCGACCGGATGCCTGGGACCGCCTCTCCAGGACCATGGCACTTGCGACAGGCGCTAGATCGACCGGATCGCTCCACCGTCGACGCGGATCTGGCTCCCCGTCACATAGCTGGCCTGTTCGCTGGCGAGGAATGCTGCGACCGCTGCGAACTCGGCCGGGGTGCCGTAGCGCCCTGCCGGGATTGCTAACATCGCCGCGGCGCGCGTCTCGTCCATGCTCTTGCCCGTGCGCTTGGCTGCTGCTGCGTCGAGCTCATCGACCCGCTCGGTATGGATGCGACCGGGGAGCAGCATGTTGACGGTAATCCCCTCGGCCGCAAGATCGTTCGAGAGCGACTTCGACCAGCCGACGAGCGAGGCACGGAGCGCGTTGGAGAGCCCCAGATTGGTCAAGGGCTGGATGACGCCGGAGGAGCCGATGGTGATGATCCGCCCCCATTGCTGCTGCCGCATTGCGGGTAACAGCCGCGCCGTGATCTCCACCACCCGCATGACCATGGTGTCGAACTGCGTGGCCATCACCGCCGGGTCGGCATCCACCATCCGACCCGGCGGCGGGCCGCCCGTGTTGTTGACCAGGATGTCGATGCCGCCGAAGGTCTCGGCCACCGCTGTCTCAACCGCATCCGTCGCCCGTGGGTCGGAGAGGTCGGCCAGCGCGATATCGGCCTTGCCCCCGTTCTCGTGAATGCCGGCGGCAACCGCTTCGAGCTTTTCCGCGCTTCGCCCGGCGAGGAGCACATGCGCGCCTTCGGCGGCGAGCGCCTCCGCGATGGCACGGCCGAGACCGCGGGACGAGGCGAGGACGAGGGCGCGCTTGCCCGAGAGGCCGAGATCCATCAGCCGAGCTCCTTCACTCTGGTGTCGAGGCGGGCGAGGAGGCGGTCGAGCTCCGACACGTCCTCCGCGCTGAGACGTGGACCCGGCGCCCGGACAGCGGCCGAGGCGATGGCACCGCGCCGGCGCAGCACCTCCTTGCGGATTGCGAGGCCGAGCCCGGGTTGCTGCTCGTAGCGCACAAGCGGCAGATAGGCTTCGAAAAGGTCGGACGCGCGGTCCCGCTCGCCCGCGCCATGGGCAGCAACCACCTGGACCAGCATCTCGGGAAAGCAGAAGCCCGTCATCGCCCCGTCCGCCCCGCGCGCCATCTCCTCATCGAGAAAGAGCGCGGAGTTACCCGTGAGGATCGAGAGCCGGGGCACCTCGACCGTCCCCGAGCCGCGCCGCACGGCGGTGAGCTTGTTGAGCCCGGGCCAGTCCTCGTGCTTCAGCATCACGATTTGTGGGTGGTGGGCGGTCATCCTCAGGATCGAGGCCGCGGAAACCTTGACGCCCGTGAGCGCGGGATAGTCCTGCAGGCAGACCGGCACATCCGGTCCGAGCGCCGAGCAGACCGCGGCGAAGTAGCCCTCGACCCGATCTTCCGGTGCCGTGCCCGCGGGCGGCGCCACCATGACGCCGGCCGCCCCGGCCGCCATCGCCTCATGCGCGAGGCGACGCATCGGCTCGAGCCCGCCGCCCGAGACGCCAACGATCACCGGCAGCCCAGCCCGGGCGATTGCGCGCCGCGCGAAGGTGAGGCTCTCCTCCGCCGAGAGTTTCGGCGCCTCACCCATCACGCCGAGGATCGTCATCCCGTCGACGCCCGTCCCCTTGTAGAAGTCCACCATCCGGTCCGTGCTCTCGAGATCGAGCGCGCCGTCCTCCGCAAAGGGGGTGGCGGCGATGATGAAGACCCCGCGAGTGTGGCGGTCGATAAGCGCTGTCATGCTGGAGCCCGGACGACGAAAGAACGGTGGGTACGCTAGCGGCAAGCCGGCCCGCTTGTCACCCCGTGGCAGCGGAACGGCGGCATGCCCCGAGCCTGAGCTGGATCAAGGTGCGGCAAGCGCGGCCGCGCGAAGGTGGCGGCCAAACCGGCGGGGAGCAATCGCGCGCGGGCAAGGGAGGTGTCGATGGCGGCGGAAGGGACGGACGCGACGGACCAAGGGCCCTGGCGTGCGGCCGAGGGCGTGCCGGACGTGAAGGCGGCGACATGGGAAGACCTGCGCGCCGCGCTCGCCGCGGGCTGGGAGGATTTTCGCGCGGCGCCCTTTCTCGGCCTGGCGGTCGGCGCGCTCTATGCGGCCGGCGGGTGGATGCTTCTTTGGGTGCTCGAGCTCCGGGAGATGCGCGGGCTTTCCTTCCCGGTCGTCGCGGGCTTCGCGCTGATCGGCCCCTTCGCCGCGGTCATCCTCTACGAGATTTCGCGCCGGCGCGAGCAGGGCGCGCGCCTCGGCCTCGCCGAGGTGCCGGCCATGGTGGCCGCGACCGCCCGCAAGCAGATCCTCTACCACGGCTTTATCCTGATGTTCTGGCTGGCCGTCTGGAGCCGGGTGGGGGTGATGCTCTTCGCGATCTTCTTCTCCGCCTCTACCGACCGGTTCTGGGAGCTGGCAGGTCAGATGCTGACGACGTCGAACGGGCTCAGTTTCCTGTTGGTCGGCCATGCCTTCGGCGCCTTTTTCGCAGGCGTGGCCTACTGCCTCAGCGTGCTGGCCTTCCCGTTCCTGCTTGACCGCGACAGCGATTTCATCACGGCCATGGTGCTGAGTTTCAAGGCAGTGCTCGCAAGCCCGAAGGTGATGCTGGCCTGGGGCGTCCTGATCGGCGTGGCGCTCGCCGTCGCCTCGGCCCCCCTGTTCCTCGGCTTGATCGTCGCCCTGCCGCTCCTCGGCCATGCGAGCTGGCACCTCTACCGCCGCCTCGTGCCGGGTTGAGAGGCGAGCGTCAGAGACGGCACTCGATGAGGTAGGGACCGGGCTCGCGGACGCTCCAGTCGAGGAGCTTGGCAAGCTCGGCCGGGCAGTCGGTGGCGGTTGCCTCCACCCCCATGCCGCGGGCGATCTGGCAGAAATCGAGCGTCGGGCGGTCGAGATCCACGAGCGCGAGGGCCGAGGGCCCGGGATTGGCGCCCGTGCGGGCCAGTTCGTGCTTCAGGATCTCGTAGGAGCGGTTGGCCAAGATGACGTAGGTGACGTTTGTCTCCTCCCGCGCCGCAGTCCAGAGCGCCTGGATCGTGTACATTGCCGATCCGTCCGCCTGCAGGCCGATGACCGGGCGCTCGGGCGCCGCGATGGCTGCGCCCACCGCCATCGGTGGGCCGATGCCGATGGCACCGCCGGTGATGGGCAGCCAGCTATGCTCGGGCGCGCCCGCCAGCGCGGGATAGATCCCGCGGCCCTGGGTGATGCTCTCGTCGATATAGATCGCGCCCTCGGGTGCCGTGGCGCCGATGGCGGCGGCCAGCGTCTCGGGCGTCAGCCGCCCGGGCTGCGGGCGTTCGGGCGGCGACGGCGCGGGGAAGCGCTCCGGCGCACGGACGCCGAGCCTCTCGGCCAGGGCCATGAGGGCGCCCGACCCGTCCTCTCCGAAATCGGCGAGGCGGGTGACCGCGCAGCCCTCCGGCAGGAACAGGCTGGGCTTGCCCGGGTAGCCGAAGAAGGCCGGCGGCTCGACCGTCTCCACCAGCACCGCGCGGCGGAAGGGCGCCAGCGTCTCGAGCGCCATGTCGACCACATAGGGCAGCCGGTCGATGCCTGCGCGCCCGCGACCCCGGTCGATCCGTCGAAAGGAGGTGGGGCATATCACCCGCGCGCCTGACTTTTCGGCAATCGCCTGCGCCGCGGCGCGTGCGCCGGGCGAGGCGAGCGCGTGGCCCCCGATGAAGAGGAGCGTTTGCTCCGTCCCGTCCAGTGCCTTGGCCGCCGCCTCCAGCGCGTCGTCCGAAACCGCGGCCGGCCCTCGCGGCGCGACCGGTGCCGCAACCTCTCCGCCTTCGTCCCAGCCGTGGTCCCCGGGTGCGATCAGGGTGGCGACCCGGCCGGGCCAGGAGCATGCCTCCGCCAGCGCCCGCGCCCCCTCGGCGGCGAGCGCGCGCTGGCTTGTGGAGGTCAGCACGAAATCCGAGACGGGCGCCGCCAGCCCCGCGATATCGGAGGCGAGCGGCGGGTCGTGCCGGATATGCCAGCTGGCATGCTCGCCGACGAGGTTCAGCATCGGCGTGCGGGCCCGCTTGGCGTTGTGAAGATTGGCCGAGGCGTTGGAGAGGCCGGCGCCGAGATGGAGGAGCGAGACGGCGGGCCGCCCGGCCATGCGCCCGTAGCCGTCCGCCGCCCCCGTGACCACGCCCTCGAAGAGCCCGAGCACGCAGCGCATCAGTCGCGTCCGGTCGAGCGCGTCGACGAACTGCATCTCAGATGTGCCGGGATTGGCGAAGCAGACATCGACGCCGCCGGCATTGAGCGTGCGGACAAGGGCTTCGGCACCGTTCATGAAGACACTCCGGATCGGGAAGGGGCAGGGCGGGTCGGCAGAGAGGAGCCGTTCGGCGCGGCAGGGTCAAGCCAGGCTGGGCCGCGATGTCGCAGCCGGTCCAATTTGCCGCCTGCGCCCTATCTGGCCGACCATGACGGATATCAGCGATCTTCTTCACCGCGTTCCTGCGGTCGCCCGCACGCTCGAGGCGGAGGCGCCGCCGCGCCCGGCGCGACAGGCGCTGGCGGATCGGGCGTTGGCCCTCCTCTGGGGCGGGCTCTGCCATGCGCTCTTCGCCGCCGCCGTGCTCTCGATGATCGTGAACATGTGGTTCGGGATGCAGCTCGGTCTCGGTGCGGTGCCGGCGCCGTGGAGTTGGCTCACCAACCTCCTCCTGCTCCTGCAGTTTCCGCTCGGCCATTCGCTCCTGCTCGGGCCTGCGCGCCGGCTCCTCGCGCGCCTCGCGCCAGCTGGGCGCGGCGGCACGCTCGCGACGACGACCTTCGCCCTGGTGGCCTCGTTGCAGCTCCTCGCGCTCTTCGTGCTCTGGACGCCCTTGGGCACCGTCTGGTGGGAGGCGGAGGGGACGCTGCGCTGGCTGATCGGTATTGCCTATGCGGGTGCGTTCCTGCTGCTCGTGAAGGCGACGTGGGACGCAGGCATGGAGGTCCAGAGCGGTCTTCTGGGGTGGCTCTCGCTCTGGCGCGGGGTGAAGCCGGTCTTCCCGCCGATGCCGGTGACGGGGCTCTTCCGCCATATCCGCCATCCGATCTATCTCGCCTTTGCGCTGACGACCTGGGCCGTGCCGGTCTGGACGCCCGATCAGCTGCTGCTGGCGGTGGTGCTGACGGGCTATTGCGCCCTCGGTCCGTATTTCAAGGAACGCCGGCTCGCCAGGCTCCATGGGGAGCGATGGCGCCGCTACCGGGCCGCCACGCCCTTCTGGATGCCGCGCATCCGCTGAAGTGGACCGGGCGCGCTGTCGGACGCCCCGGCTGCGCCCCGCCGCCCGAGGCGGTGGGGCGCAGCGGCCCGCCCGCCAGCCCGCGCCCGCCTCGTGGCCTTGGCGGCAGCCGTCGCGACGGGAGAAGGTATCACGCCTCGCTGAAGAGCCTGCCGGTGACGCGTTCGTAGATGTCGAGGGTGGCGCGCTTCATCGTGCTGATTGTGTAGCGGGCATGGATGCGGGCGCGGGCGGTCAGGCGCATATGGGCCTTTGCGGAGGGGTCCATCTCGAGGATCGCCTGCAGCGCCTCGGCCAGTGCGGTGGCATCGCCGGGCGGATAGAGGTGTCCGGTCTCCCCGTGCGCGACCGTCTCGCGCGCGCCGCCATGGTCGGTAGCCACCACCGGACGACCCATCGCCTGCGCCTCCACCGCCACGCGCCCGAACGCTTCCGGCTCGGTCGAGGCCGAGATCACGATGGAGGCGAGCATGTATGCCGCGGCCATGTCGGTCACCGCGCCCGCTAGATGCACGAAATGGCCGACGCCTTCGGCGCGGATGCGCTTTTCGAGCGTGCCGGCGAAGCCCGAGCCGCCGTCGTCGCCGACAAGGAGCACGATGAAATCCGGCCCGCCCCGCATCTCCGACAGGATGCGCGCAGCTTCGATCACGCTCTCGCCGCCCTTCCAGCGGGTGAGCCGGCCCGGCAGCATGATGATCGGGCGCGGATCGTCGAGGAGACCCCAGCGCTCGGCCAGCCCCGCGGTGCGCGCGCCGCCGACCACGTCCTCGGAAAAGACATCCGTGTCCGCGCCGCGCGGGATCACCACAATCTGGTCGGCGGGCACCCGATGGCGCTCGGCCACCAGCGCGCGGATATGCTCGGAGACCGCGATGACCGGACGGCCCGCGGCCATGACGGAATTGTAGTACCGCTTGCCGGGGAAGCCTTCGGCATAGCTGCCGTGATAGGTCGTCACGAAGGGCACGCTGCAACGCTCTGCCGCCCATTTGGCGGACCAGGCCGGCGCGCGGCTGCGGGCATGGACGAGATCGACGCCCTCGGCGCGGATCAGCCGTTCGAGCACGCCGGCGTTCTGCCAGATGTTGAAGGGGTTCTTGGTCGCGGCGTTCATCTCCACGAGCTCGGCGCCTGCGCGCTGGAGCCGGGCGGCGAGCTGTCCGCCCTCGGAGGCGACGAGCGCGCGCCCGCCGGCCTCGACGATCGCCTCCGCGATCTCGAGCGTGCCGCGCTCCACCCCGCCGATGCCCAGCCTGGGGACGACCTGCAGGATGGTCAGCGGCAGATCGCCCGGCCGCACGGGGTTGAGCGAGACCGGCGCGTCGCTAGGCTGCGGCGAGGCAGAAGGAAAAAGGGACGACCCCGACATGGCGGCTCCGTCAACGCTCGATCTCGGCGCGGGAAGGCGCCTTGCATATCATAGCATGCCGGGAAAATGGGACGGAAAGCACGCACCTGGTGTCGTTTTCCTCGGCGGCTTTCGGTCGGACATGACCGGAACCAAGGCCCTGCATCTCGAGGCTTGGGCCGCCGCCACCGGCCGCGCCTTCCTGCGCTTCGACTATCGCGGCCATGGCGCGAGCTCCGGCACCTTCGAGGAGGGCTGCATCGGGGACTGGGCCGACGATGCGCGCGAAGCTGTGAGCCGGCTGACCGAGGGGCCGCAGGTGCTGGTCGGCTCCTCCATGGGCGGCTGGATCGCGCTCCTGCTCGCCCGGGTGATGCCCGAGCGGGTCGCCGCGCTCGTCGGCATCGCCGCAGCGCCGGACTTCACCGAGGACAGCATGTGGGCGGCCTTTGGTGAGGCGGAGCGGCGGACGCTGGAGACCGAAGGGCAGGTGGCGCTGCCGTCCGACTATTCCGACGAGCCCTATGTCGTCACCCGCCGGCTGATCGAGGATGGCCGGGAACGGCTGGTGCTGCGAAGCCCGCTCGCACTGCCCTTCCCGGTCCGCCTCCTGCACGGAACCGCCGATGCGGATGTGCCCGTGGAGCGGGGGCTCCTGCTGCTTTCTCACATGGACTGTCCGGATGCCCGGCTCACGCTCGTGAAGGATGCCGATCACCGGTTCTCGGGCTCCGCCGAGCTCGACCTCATCACGTCGACCATAGAGACGCTGCCGCTCGGCTGAGGCGCCCGGCATCAGAACGTCATGGCCCCGCCGCGATAATCCTCGAAGACCCCGCTTGTCTCGGTCGAGAGCGCGTCGAAACGGGCGAGGAGGCCGGCGGCGGAGGTTGTCGCGTCGATGTCCGCGCTCCCACCGCCCATATCCGTGCGCACCCAGCCAGGATGGTACGAACCGACCGCGATGCCGCGCCCGGCAAGGTCCTTCGCGAGGTTCCGGGCAAGGTTCGTCGCCGCGGCTTTCGAGGCACGGTAGATGTAGGAGCCACCCGGCGCATTGGCGCTCGAGGCCATGATCGAGGAGATGACGGCAATGCGCGGGCGGTCCGCGCCTTCGAGATGGCCGAGCAACGCCTCGACGGTGAAGAAGACGCCGGCGACGTTGGTCATGAGCGTCGCCTCCCAGGCATCGGTGCCGAAATCCGGGTCGCCGATCTTGCCGCGCCCGCGATACTGCCCGGCGTTGCAGACGAGGAGGTCGACCGGGCGGGCGACCGTGGCGGCGGCGCTGGCGAGGGAGGCGGGGTCCGTCACCTCCGCTGCGGCGGCGGCGAACCGTTTGCCGCCCTCTGCCGCCAGGTCGGCGAGCGCGGGCGCGGAGGGATCGCGCGCGAGAGCGGTCACCCGGTCGCCCCGCGCGAGCGCCTGGCGCGCCATCTCGAGCCCGATGCCCCGGTTGGCGCCGGTGATCACGATGTGCTGCTCGGCCATTGTTCGCGCTCCCGCTCTGATCTTTTCTTTGGTGCCGATCTAGCCCGGTGTTGCCGGCGCCGCCAGTGCGCCGCGCGCCCGGCCTGCTGGGCACGCAACGGCGGAGAGGAACGCGCATGATCCCGCGATACACCCACGCGCTCATCATCGGTGCCGGGGGCGGCCTATCGGCGTCGCTGGCGCGGCGCTTCAGGCGGGAGGGGTTGGCGGTAAGCCTCGCGGCGCGGGATACGGCCAAGCTCGATGCGCTGGTGGCCGATACGGGTGCCGTGGCGCATGCCTGCGATGCGGGCGATCACGGCGCGGTGGCGGCGCTCTTTGCGGCGCTGGACCGATCGGCAGCCGGGGCGCCGGATGTGCTGGTCTACAATCCGTCGGCGCGCCAGCGCGGACCGCTGCTGGAGCTCGACCCCGGGCGCGTGGCCGACGCGGTGCGGATCACCGCCTTGGGCGCATTCTATGCGGCGCAGGAGGCGGCGCGCCGGATGCTGCCCACGGGTGACGGTCCGGGTCATGGGGCGCTGCTCTTTACCGGCGCGTCGGCCGGGGTGAAGGGCTATCCCCGCTCGGCACCCTTCGCGATGGGCAAGTTCGCGCTGCGGGGCCTCGCGCAGTCCCTGGCGCGGGAGCTGCACCCGCGGGGCATCCATGTGGGACATTTCGTGATCGACGGAGGGATCCGCAACAAGAGCCGGCCGGACAGGGAAGAGCCTGCGGACCGACCCGACAGCATGCTCGACCCCGATGCCATCGCCGAGAGCTACTGGCATTTCCTGGCGCAGGATCGCAGCGCCTGGGCCTGGGAGATCGAGCTACGGCCCTGGGTCGAGACGTTCTGAGACGGGCGCCTCGAGCCCGGCCCGGTGTGCAGCCCCGGCACTGCGCGCGTGGCGAACGTCCTGCCAGCCCGCCACCTCCCCCCCCCACCCACCCCGCCGTGGCGGGCCGGGGGGGGGGGGTGGGTGAG
>JBCCDG010000082.1:0-18079 GCA_039030915.1 Pseudomonadota bacterium
GCCCGCGGCGGCAGCCATCTCATCGAGCTCCATGAAATCGTTGGTATGGGCGATCAGCACGGAATAGAGCGGATTGGCCGCGCCGCCAACGAGGAACGCCGCGACGAGGAGTGGCACGGTCGCCGAGCCCGCCAGCACCATGAGCCCGCAGGCGCATCCGCCCAGAAGCGCCATCGCCGCGATGAGCTGCCGGCGATCCATCCGGTCGGAGAGCCAGCCTATCGGGTATTGCAGCAAGAGCGCGCCGACATAGAGCGTCGCGACGATGGCCGAGATCGTGGTGCTGTCGAAGCCCGACGCCGTGCCCCAGACCGAGGTCATGCCGAACATGCATGCGAATATGGCGCCGGTGCACATCATACCGACGGCGCCCAGCGGCGAGATCCGGAAGAGCGCCAGAAGGGACAGCCGCTTCTCCTCGCCGCTGGCCACCGGCGCGGGGCTGGCGGAGAGAAGGATAGGCGCGCAGGCGATGCTGACCGCGACCGACATGAGGACAAAGAGCTCGTAGCCGCTGGCATCGAAGACTGGGATGGCCGCCTGCGCCAGCACGATGCCGCCCATCTGGCAGATGAGATAGGCCGAGAGCGTCTGCCCCCGCGTCTCGTTGGTCGACTGGTTGTTGAGCCAGCTTTCCGCGGCGACGTAGACGCCCGAGAAGCAGAGCCCGACGATGAGGCGCATCACCGTCCATGCCCAGGGATCGACGGCGAAGGCATAGAGGATGAAGGCCGCGGAGATGAGCGAGGCGAGTGCTGCGAAGACGCGTACATGGCCGACCCGCCGGATTAACCTCGGCGTCAGCCATGCGCCGCCGAAGAAGCCCACGAAATAGCCCGACATCACGAAGCCCATCAGTGTCGGGTCGAACCCCTCGAGCCCGCCACGGATGCCGAGCGCCGTGCCCTGCATCCCGTTGCCGATCTGGAGCAGGAACATCCCCAGCAGGAGCGCCCACGCATTCGAGAGAACCAAAAGCATGTCCTATCCTTCCCGCTCGCGCGCCTGACGCGCGGTCGCCATTCGCCGCGGAGCATGGGCGTCCGGGCCGTGCGAGGTCGCGTCCTCTAGCGGCATGAGATGTCGAAATTGCGAAGACCTGTCAGGTACCTTTTCCCGGGCTGTCAGGCAGCAGGAGCGAGGCGTCGCCGTAGGAATAGAAGCGGTAGCGTCGCTCGATTGCATGGGCATAGAGCGCATGCGTCCGCTCCGTGCCAATCATTGCGGCGACGAGCATGACCAGCGTCGAGCGGGGCAGGTGGAAGTTCGTCATCAGCCCGTCGGCGATGCGGAAGCGGTGGCCCGGGCGAATGAAGAGCTGGGTGGCATCCTCGAAGGGGTGGAGGCGCCCTTTCTCATCGGCCGCGCTCTCAATCAGGCGTAGCGCGGTGGTGCCGACGGGGATGATGCGCCCGCCTGCGTCTCTGGCTGCGTTGATGGCGGCGGCCGCCTCTGCGCTCACCGCGCCGCGCTCCGCGTGCATGACATGCCGGGTCACGTCATCGGTCTTCACGGGCAGGAAGGTGCCGGCGCCCACATGCAGCGTCACGCGCGCCGAGAGCACGCCGTGCGCCTCGAGGGCTGCCAGCAGCACATCGTCGAAATGAAGGGACGCGGTCGGGGCGGCGACCGAGCCGTCGCGTCTGGCGAAGGCGGTCTGGTAGTCCTCCCGGTCCTGCACATCTGGCGCGCGGCGGCTGGCGATGTAGGGGGGCAGCGGCATGGCGCCGGCCTCGGCGATCGCGCTGTCGAGCGCCGGGCCCGCGCGGTCGAAGTCGAGCGTCACGCGCCCCTCCGCCGGCGCGCCGGCGATCGCGGTGAGCCCGGCGCCGAACGCGATGCGGTCGCCGTCGCGCAGGCGCTTCGCCGGCCGGGCGAAGGCGTCCCAGCGCGCGGGGCCGAGCCTTTTGAGAAGCGTGACCTCGATGCGAGCCTCGCCCGAGCCGTTCGCCGTCTCGCGCCGGCGCACCCCGTCGAGCCGGGCGGGGATCACGCGGGTGTCGTTGAAGACGAGGAGATCGCCCGGTCGCAACCAGTCAGGCAGCGCCTCCACCCTGCTGTCATGCGTCGCCGCGCCGTCGGCCACCAGCATGCGGGCGGCGCGGCGCGGGCGCACGGGGCGAAGCGCGATGAGCTCCTCGGGGAGCGCGAAGTCGAAATCCGAAAGCCGCATGGCCGCGCCTCTAGCGCCTCGGGCAGCAGGTTGGAAGGGGGGCGGAGCCCTAGCCGAGGCAGTCGACCAGCGCCTCGGCAAGATCCTCGAGAAGCTTCGGGTATAGCGCCGGCCCCGGCTCGAGCGCGACGCCCAGCGGGTCGAGCCGGCCGGCGCGGGCGGGTGTACCCTCGATGAGCGCTACAACGGCCCGTTCGGGGAACTGCGGCTCCGCGAAGAGACAGGCGGCGCCGAGCGTGCCTATCCGCTCCCTCAGCGCGGCGAGCCGTGCCGGGCCGATGCCCCCGGCCTCCCCCCCGTCGCCCGCGGCGATGGCGCCCGCCGCTTCGACGCCGAAGGCGCGCTCGAAGTGGTGATAGGCATCGTGCAGCACGACAAAGGGTTGGCCGCGGGCGGGCGCGAGCATCGTGGAAAGGCGGGCCGAGAGCGCTGAGTACTCCTCGGCGGCTTCGGCGGCGTTGGCGCGGTAGAGAGAGGCTTCGGCCGGATCGACCTCTGCCAGCGCCTCGGCGACCGCGGCCGCGATGGCAGCCCCGTTGGCAGGATCGAGCCAGAGATGTGCGTCGCGGTCGCCCGTATGCGCGTGGCCAGTCGCCGCTTCCGCACCGTGGTCTTCGTCGTGCTCGTGTTCATGGCTGTGATCATGCTTCTCGCCATGATCGTGATCGTGATCTTGGCCGTGGTCATGGCCGTGCTCGAAGAGCGGCCCTTCCCGGAGCGGCAGGTGATTGATGCCCGGGGCCTCCATCAGCGTCAGCCGCGCGGCATTCTCCGCCAGCCTGTCGAGCGGGCGTTCGAGCCATGGCGTGAGCGCCGGGCCGGTCCAGACCACCAGATCCGCCTCCGAAAGCGTCGCGGCCTCCGAAGGACGTAGCGCATAGCCGTGAGGTGAGGCGCCCGGCGGGAGCAGGAGCGAGGGACTGCCGGCTCCCGCCATGACACGCGCCACGATGGCGTGCATCGGTGCGATATCGACCACCACGCGGGGTGCGGCAGGCGCCGCGGCGCCGAGGAGCCCGAGCCAGAGGCCCGCCATCGCTATCGGACGGCCGAGATGGGAGAGGAACATGACAGAAGGCTCCTGTTGTACGTGGAGAAGAATCAAGATAATGATATGCTATAACATTATGAGCGAAGGCAATGGCGCGTATGGTGGACGAAGATGCTGCCGACGACATGCTCGGGATGGCCGCGCATGATCACCGCGCCTGCGTGGATCGTGTCCTGGCCCGCGTCTCGGCCCTTTGTGAGGCGGAGGGCCTGCGTCTGACCCCTACACGGCGTCGTGCGCTCGAGGTACTGCTCGAAGATCATGCCGCGCTTGGCGCCTATGACGTCCTCCGCCGGTTGCAGGAGGATGGTCTGGGCGCACAGCCGCCGGCAGCCTATCGCGCGCTCGACTTTCTGGTCGCCCACGGCTTTGCGCATCGGATCGAGCGGTTGAACGCCTTTGTCGCCTGCATGCATCCCGGCACGGGCCATATCCCGGCCTTCATGATCTGTCGCGGCTGCCGCGCGGTGGCGGAGGCGTGCGTCTCCGCCGAGGCGCCAGGGCTCGGCGCCGCGCTTGCGGGGGAGGCGGCGACGCTCGGTTTTCGCATCGAGCGCCGGGTGCTCGAGGCGGAGGGGCTCTGCCCGGCGTGCCAGGTAACGGATGACGCCGGAAACCGGGCCGAGCCTGGGGCGGCGCCATGAACCACCCCTCGCCACTCCACCCCTGCGTCGGAGAAGCGGGCGATGTTCTTATCGAGGCGCGAGATCTCGACGTCCGCCTTGGTGGGCGGACCGTTCTAAGCGACGTGTCGCTCGCCATCGCGCCCGGGGAGATCGTGACGCTGGTCGGCCCGAACGGGTCCGGCAAGTCGACGCTCCTGCGAGCGCTTCTCGGCGCCGTGCCGGTGGGCGCGGGGCGGGTGCGGCGCAAGCGGGGCCTGCGGATCGGCTATGTCCCCCAGCGCCTCCACGTCGATGCCAGCATGCCGCTCACGGTCCGACGGTTTCTGGATCTGCCGGAGCAGCGTGGGGCGACCGCGGCTGCCGAGGCGCTGGCGGCCGTCGGGCTGGAGGCGTCGGGGCCGCACGGGATCGCCGATCGGCCGCTCGCCGCGCTGTCCGGCGGGCAGTTCCAACGCGCCCTCCTGGCGCGCGCCATGCTCGGCCGGCCGGAGCTTCTGATGCTCGACGAGCCGGCTCAAGGGCTCGACCAGCCCGGCGCGGCCGCGTTCTACCGCCTCGTCGAGACGCTGCGCCACCGCTCCGGCGCCGCGGTCCTGATGGTCAGCCACGACCTCCATGTGGTCATGAGCGCGTCGGACCGGGTGATCTGTCTCAACGGCCACGTTTGCTGCGAGGGCACGCCGACTGTGGTGCGCGACCTGCCGGCCTATCGCAGCCTCTTCGGTCTCGGCACCGGCGGGGCGCTGGCGCTCTACCGCCACCAGCACGACCATGCCCATGACAACGGCTGCAGCCACGCACATGAGAGTGCGGAGGAGGCGGGCGCGCCGGTGGCGGAGCCGAGCGTGGCGCCACCCTGATGCTGGATGACTTCCTGTTACGTGCTGCACTCGCGGCCGTCGGCATCGCGTTGGTCGCAGCCCCGCTCGGCTGCTTCGTCGTGTGGCGGCGGATGGCCTATTTCGGGGATGCTACGGCGCATGCCGCGATCCTCGGTGTCGCGCTGGCGCTCGCACTCTCGGTCGCGGTGCCGCTGGGCGTGCTGCTGGCGGCGCTGGCCATGGGCCTCGGCGTCTCGGCGCTTTCGGGGGCGACCGGCGGGCATTCGGGGGATGGCGGTGTGCGAGGCGGCGCGCTGCCCTCGACGGACACGCTGCTCGGCGTCTTCAGCCATGCCGCCCTGGCGCTCGGTCTTGTCGCCACGGCACTCGTGCCGGGCCGGCAGCCGGATCTCGGCGCCTTTCTCTTCGGTGACATTCTGGCAGTCGGGCGTGAGGACCTTGCGCTTGTCTGGGGCGGCGGCGCTCTCATAGGCGGGCTGGTCGCATGGCGCTGGAACAGGCTCCTGACCGCGACGCTGCATCCGGACCTTGCGCGTGCGGCGGGGGTCGACCCTGCGCGGGAGCAACTCGTCCTCGTCCTTGCGCTCGCGGCGCTTGTATCGCTGGCGATCAAGCTGGTTGGTGCGCTCCTGATCACGGCGATGCTCATCATCCCGGCGGCCGCGGCGCGGCCCTTTGCGCGGAGCCCTGAGATGATGGTCATCCTGGCCGCGGCGGCCGGCAGTGCCGCAAGTCTCGGCGGGCTCGCCCTCGCCTTCGAGCTCGATACGCCGGCCGGCCCGACCGTGGTCGCAACCGCGGCGGTGCTCTTCGCACTCTCGCAACTCTATGTGCGCCTCGGCCGCGGCGGCGCCTAGCGGGGCGGGCGGGCTTGCGGAGGTGGGGGCCGCCCGCTCACAATCCCGCATCGCGTCGGAGGAGCTACCGCCCATGACCCTGCAGGACAGTGCTGCCCATCCGTTGGCCGGGCCCGCTCAGGACGCAGCGGCGCCCTCCTTTCCGGGTCTCGCGCCCGCGCTCGCCGAGTTCGCCGCGATGCCGGCGGCGGAGATGCCGGAGAGCGCTCGGGCCATCCTCCGCCTCTCGCTCCTCGACTGGGCTGCGGTCGCGCTGGCCGGGGCGGAGGAGCCCGTCGCGCGCCTCGTCCGTGCCGATGCGCTTCGCGACGGCGGGACGGCGGAGGCCGGTGTCCTGGGCAGTGCCGTTCGCCTGCCCGCCCGTGCCGCTGCCCTCGTCAACGGCACCGTCAGCCACGCACTCGATTACGACGACACGCATTTTCTTCATGTTGGGCATCCCAGCGTCGCAGTGCTGCCGGCAGTCCTCGCGCTTGCGGAGGCGGAGCGGCTGCCGGGCAGCGCGGTGATCCCAGCTGCGTTGGTCGGGGTGGAGGCGTCCTGCCGCGTCGGGGCCTGGCTCGGCCGGGCGCACTATAATGCGGGTTTTCATCAGACGGCGACCGCTGGCGCGTTCGGTGCGGTGCTGGCCTCCTGCCGCCTCCTCGGCCTCGATGCAGGCGCAACCGGCATGGCGCTGGGGATCGCCACCACCCGGGTTTCGGGGCTCAAGTCGCAGTTTGGCACGATGGGCAAGCCACTGAACGCGGGCCTTGCAGCGTCGAACGGTGTCGAGGCGGCGCGGCTTGCGGGGGCCGGCTTCGTCTCCGCGCCCGATGCGTTGGAGGGGCCTCAGGGGTTTGGTGAGACCCATGCGCAAGGCGGGGTCGAGGCGGCCGAAGCGCTCGATGGCGTGGGGCGTGAGTGGGTATTCGAGACGGTCAGTCACAAGTTCCATGCCTGCTGTCATGGCCTTCACGCCATGCTCGAGGCGCTCGGTGCCCTTCAGGCAGAGGAGCCTGTCGAGCCGGGGCAGGTTGCATCTTTGACGGTGCTGACCAATCCGCGCTGGCTCAAGGTCTGCAATATCGAGCGACCGACAACCGGGCTCGAGGCGAAGTTCAGCTACCGGCTAACTGCGGCCATGGCGCTGGCCGGTCGGGATACGGGTGCGCTCGAGACCTACACCGATGCGGTCTGCACCGACCCCGCGCTGACGGCGCTGGGCGACCGGGTGCGGGTGGAGACCGACCCAGACATCGCCGATACCGCTGCCCGCGTCACCCTCCGCCTCGCGAACGGGCGGGAGCGGGCGGCGTCGCACGACCTCGCACTGCCGGAGCCGCTCACCGCGCGGGTTGCCAAGCTCGACGCGAAGGCGGATGCGCTTCTCGGCGCAGGCCCCGCGGCGGCGCTGAAAGAGCGGGTGTCGAGGCTCGAGACGATGACGGATCCGGTCACGCTCGCGTGGCTCCTGAACGGCCAGGCGGACTAGGCCGCTCGCGGAGCCCCATTTGGGCGTCGTATCGGCAAAGCTTCCTTCCGCACTGCGGCATCTTCCTCGCTCCGTTGCAAACCATGACGGTCGTCGGTCTTCGGCGATGCAATATGAGACACGGATGACGGCTGCGTGCCGGGGGCGGGCCTGCCCATGCTGCAGGGAGACATGTGACCATGCTGCGCTTCGTCGGCCTCCTCGCCATGCTCCTGCTGCTGCCCGCCCTGGGCACGGTTGAGCGGACAAGCACTGTCACCCTGCCCTTTACCCACGTCGCTTCCGGGCCGGTCGATCTGGAGCTGGTCCTGCTGGCGGACGCAACGGGCTCGATCGACGACCGGGAGATCCTGTTCCAGCGGCAGGGTTATGCCGAGGCGATTACGGACAAGCGGGTGTTGGACGCGATCCGCTATACCGGCCGTGGGCGCATCGCGGTCACCTATGTCGAATGGGCCGATGCGGGCTCGCAGGACGTGGTGGTGCCCTGGACGCTGATCGGTGGCGAGGCGGAGGCGCGTGCCTTTGCCGATGCCCTGATTGTGCCGCCGCGCCGTGCCTGGGGGCGCAACGCCATCGGCGCGGCCCTACTGGCGGGCAAGCGGCTGATCGAGGAGAACGGGATCGACGGGACACGCAGGGTCATCGACTTTTCGGCCGACAGCGCGAACAACTGGAACGGTCCGCCAATCGCCGCCGCGCGCCGGCAGGTGCTGGACGCCGGGATAACGATCAATGGGCTGGCGGTGCTCTGCCGCGACTGTTCGGGCCGGCCGGTGGACTATGACCTGGAAGCGGCGTTCGAGGACCAGATAGTCGGTGGCCCTGGCGCCTTTGTAATTACCGCCGACAGCCCGGAAACCTTCGCTGACGCAGTGCGGCGCAAGCTTGTTCTGGAGATCGCCGGCATGGCCGCCCCGCTCGACACCGCGGCCGTTGGCGCGCGATAGGCCGCGCCCTGAGATGTGAGGCCGGCCTGAGTTTTGCGAAGGGCGCGCGGCAGAACGACTGCCTGCAGGACATGCGCGGTGTTCTCTTCCGCGCCGGGCCTTGTTGCAGAGTCGTCCCCGTCCCCGTCCCTGTCCCTGTCGCGGCGCGGCCGGCCGCGGTGCACGCCATCCGGCTTCCGCGGCCGGACGGGCTCAGTCGATGTCGACCTCGATGTCGTGGACCTTGTCGCCGTCGAGCGTGATGCGGAACGGGGCGATATGGTACCAGCCGGGGTCGGTGACCCGGTAACCCTCGATCCTGATCTCGCGGCCGATCTGAAAGTCGGAGCCGTTCGACGCCAAGCCCGCGCGTTGGAGCGTGAAGTCGTTCCCGACATCCACGGTCCAGTCCTGTCCCTCGCTCCGCACGTTGATCTCCCAATGCGGGAAGCCGTCCATCTCCTCGGAGACGAAGCCCTCGATCATGATGGGGTTCTCTGTGTCGTAGGAGACGAAGCCGTGATGGGCCAGCGTGCCACCAGCGGCGAGGAGTGCGGCGATGCCGGCGCCAGCGGCGGCGCGGTGAAGGGTCGAGCGGATCATGGGGTGTCCCAGCGGCTGAATTCGCCCTCACACGTAGGCGATGAGCCGCCCGCAGGCCAGCGCGCCGATCCAGCAAACGAGCGATGCGGCGCCGTGGAACGCGGCCTGGCGCGGCGTGGCGCGGTCGATCCAGAGGCCGGCGCGCGCGTGCAGGAGGATCGCCAGCCCTGCGCCGAGCCCCACGAGCGCGAGCTTCAGGAGGACGATATCGTAGCTTGCGTAGCGTACCGCGCGGGTGGCGAAGAGCATCGGCCCGGTGACGAGCGCGAGAACGAGGCCTATCGCGGCGACAGGGACCAGCACGCGGGCGAGCGCTGCACGGTCGATGCCCTGCCAGAGCCCGAGGAGCCGCAGGTCCATCGGAACGATCGCGCCGACGAGAAGCGCGACCGCCAGCACATGCGTACCGTTGACCCCGGCATAGACCCAGCGGGAATAGCGCACCGTATCCGCCAGCGCGCTGTCCTGAAGGGCGGTGAGCGCGGCTTCCATCGTGCTCAGGCCGTCACGCCACGCTCGAGGACGCGCTCGAGAAAGGCGTCCCAGCGGTCGAAGCGCATCTCGGCCACGTAGTCCTCCGTCGGTCCCTGCGCATAACCTTCGGTGTGGAAGGCGAAGGGGACGCCGGCCTGCCGCGCCGCCCCTTCGTCCGCGTCGCTGTCGCCCACGAAGAGCGCCGCGCCCGGCGCCGCGCCGAGCCGCTCAAGGCTGAGGAGGAGCGGTGCGGGGTCCGGCTTTCGCGCCGCCAGCGTGTCGCCGCCGACGACGACGGAGAAGAAGCGCGCAAGGTCGAGGGCGGCAAGGAGCCGGTGGGTCATCGCTTCGGGCTTGTTCGTGCAGAGGCCGAGCCGGAGGCCGCGGCCGGCGAGCGCATCTAGCACCTCCGGCACATCCTCGTAGGGCGCCGTCCGGACGGCGAGGTTCTCGCGATAGTGTTCGCGGTAGAGGCCGAGCGCGCGCTCGCGCATGGAAGCATCGTCTGCCCCGCCGCCGGTGGCCGCCAGTGCGCGAGCGATCAGCGGGCTGACGCCGTGGCCGACATAGCCGATCACCTGGGCGAGGGGCAGTGCCTCGCGCCCCAGCGCCTCGAGCATCGCGTTCGTGGAGGCTGCGATATCCGGCGCGCTGTGAACCAGCGTGCCGTCAAGGTCGAAGATCACGCTGTCGAGGCGCGCCTTGGATGCCGAAGCGCTCATCGGTCGGCCGCCTCCCATCGCGGATTGATCCAGGGAACCGCATTGTCGCGCGGCAGGGGTGGCTTGCCCAGGATATGGTCTGCCGCCTTCTCGCCCGTCATGATCGAGGGCGCGTTGAGATTGCCATTGGTGATGCGGGGAAAGATCGAACTGTCCGCGCACCAGAGGCGCTCGACGCCGATCACACGCGTCTCCGGATCGACGACCGCCATCGGATCGTCCGCACGGCCCATCCTGCAGGTGCCGCAGGGATGGTAGGCGCTTTCGGCGTGCTCGCGGATATGGGCGTCGAGTGCCTCGTCTGTCTCGACATGGGCGCCCGGGGTGATCTCCTTGCCGCGATAAGGGGCGAAGGGGGCCTGGGCAAACACCTCCCGCGCGATGCGGATGCAGCGGCGGAACTCGGCCCAGTCGTCCTCGTGGCTCATATAGTTGAAGCGGATGACGGGCGCCTCGGCGGCCAGGCTCGAGCGCAGGCGCACGTGGCCGCGGGACTTTGAGCGCATCGGACCGACATGCGCCTGGTAGCCGTGCCCCTCGACAACGACCTGGCCGTCATAGCGCACGGCGATGGGCAGGAAGTGGAACTGGATGTCCGGATACTCGATGCCCGCGGCGGTTCGTACGAAAGCGGCACTCTCAAACTGGTTGGATGCGCCGGGACCGGATTTGCGCAGAAGCCATTCGAGCCCGACCCGTGCCTTGCCGAAGACGTTCCAGTAGCGAAAGAGCGTGACCGGCTCGAGGCAGGCCTGCTGGATGTAGAGCTCGAGATGATCCTGCAGGTTCTCCCCTACCCCTGGCCGGTCCGCGATGACGGGCAGGCCATTTTCTGCGAGATGCGCGCCGGGCCCGATGCCGGAGAGCATCAGGAGCTTCGGCGAGTTGATGGCGGAGGCCGCGAGGACGACGCCTGCACGGGCGTGGAGCATGCGCGGCATGTCGTCGACCATCACCTCGACGCCGGTCGCCCGACCGTCCTCGATGACGATGCGCTGCGCTTCGGCCCTCAGGAGCCGGCAATTCTCCCGGTTGAGCGCGGGCCTGAGATAGGCATTGGCAGCGGACCAGCGGCGGCCCCGACGGATCGTCGCGTCCATCGGCCCGAAGCCTTCCTGCTTCTCGCCGTTGTAGTCGTCCGTCGCCTCGAAGCCCGCGGCGATGCCGGCCTCGACGAAGGCGTGCACGAGGGGGTTCTCGCGCGTGCCGCGGCTGACGGTGAGGGGGCCGTCCTGGCCTCGCCACGCCGGGTCCCCGCCATGACCGCCGCTCTCCCATGCCTCGAGACGCTTGTAGTATGGGAGGACGGAGGCATGGTCCCATCCCGTCGCGCCCATCTCGGCCCAGTGATCGAAGTCCCGCGCGTGGCCGCGCACATAGACCATGCCGTTGATGCTGGAGGAGCCGCCGACGACGCGGCCGCGGGGGCAGGCGAGCCGTCGATTGCCGAGATGGGGCTCGGGCTCGCTTTGATAGCCCCAGTCGTAGTGGTGCAGGTTCATCGGGAAGCTGAGGGCGCCCGGCATCTGGATGAGCGGGCCTGCATCGCTGCCGCCGGCTTCGATGACGAGCACGCGGTGGCGCCCGTCCTCGGAGAGACGGTAGGCCAGTGCGCAGCCGGCGGAGCCTGCGCCGATCACGATGAAATCCGCGTCCCCGGTCATGGCCGTCCCCGCACCTACGCAGCGCCACTTGCCGCTCCGGGCCCGTCTGCGTCAAGCGGTCGGACCGTTGCGCGTCAGCTGCCCGGCGGAGCGGTGCGAAGGGGAGCAGGCTGGCGGGTGCCCGTCACCGCCGCGCCTCGCCTGCGCTCGCGCAGCGGACGACCACCCGCCAGCCTGCTCCTCGAGACGTATCGCTGTCGGCGCGGAGAGGCTCTCCGGTCGGAAGGGGCTTGAACGAGGGCGGCTCGCGGCTGCACCATCGGCATCGCTGCCGGGCTATGGGGCCGGGCGGCGCGTCCCGGGGCACCGCATGCGCCTGCTCGTCGTCTACTGCCATCCCGACCCGGAGAGCTATTGTGCCGCGGTGCGCGACAGGGCTGTCGCCGGCGCCCGTGCGGCCGGGCATGAGGTGGATTTGCTGGACCTCTATGGCGAAGGCTTCGATCCGGTGATGAGCTGCGAGGAGCGTCGGGGCTATCATACGCCCGTCGCGAACGAGGCGCCTGTTGCCGAGCACATCGCGCGGCTGAAGGCGGCCGAGGGGCTGGTCTTCGTCTATCCGACCTGGTGGTACGGCCAGCCGGCGATGCTGAAGGGCTGGCTCGACCGGGTCTTCGTGCCGGGGGTCGCCTTCGAGATGCCGGAGCCGAACGCGCCAATCCGTGGCGGTCTCCGCAACATCCGTGTCGTCGGTGCCGTCTCGACGCTCGGCTCGCCCTGGTGGTGGTGGAGCATTCCGATGCTGGCCCCGGGGCGGCGCATCCTGCTGACGGGCGTCCGCGCTATCTGCAATCCGAAAGCCAGGACCTTCTGGCTCGGGCTGCACGAGATGGACAGCGCCGGTGACGCGGCACGGGCGCGGTTCCTGGACCGGGTGGAGGCTCGCCTCGCCCGGCTCCGCTGAAGGAGGAGACATCATGCGCGCGCTCGGCCCCGGCAGCATTCACCCGCCCTTCTCCGGCTACAGCCACGGGATCGCCGTGCCTGCAGGTCGCCGGCTCGTTGTCTGTTCGGGACAGCTCGGCATCACGGCGGATGGCGATGTGCCGGTCAGCGCGCAGGCGCAGGCGCGGATCGCCCTCGAGAACCTCGAGGCCATTCTGGCCGAGGATGGGCTGGACCGGCGCGCCATCGTCCGGCTCAACGCCTACGTGACCGCGCGCGAGAATCTCGAGGGGTACATGGCCGCGCGGAATGCCTTCTTCGAGGCGGTCTCGCCGCCGCCGGCCTCCACGCTCATGATCGTGTCGGGCTTTGCGCGGCCGGAATTCCATGTGGAGATCGAGTGCCTCGCCGCCGCACCGGGGGAGGGGGCGTGAGCCGGCCGGCACTGCGGTGGCGCGACATGCCCGCGCGTGCCTTCGGGCATGCCGGGGACTGGATCGCCGTCCTGCCCGTCGCCGCCATCGAGCAGCACGGGCCCCATTTGCCCGTGGGCGTCGACAGCTTCATCGCCGAGGCCATGGTGGCGCGGGCAATCGAGCGGCTGGCGGCGCGCGAGGGCGCGCCATCCGTAACCTTCCTGCCGGTGCAGCAGGTCTGCAAGTCCGACGAGCATATGTCCTATCGCGGGACCCTGACGCTGGGCTGGGAGACGGCGATCCGGGGCTGGCTCGAGACCGGCGCATCGGTCGCGCGGGCAGGGGTGCGCAAGCTCGTCATCGTGACCTCGCATGGCGGCAATGTCGCGCCGATGGGCATGGTGGCGCGGGAACTGCGCATCGCGCACGGCCTTCTCTGCGTCACCTGCGCATGGGGAAGCGGGGTGGAGATGGCCGACCTCCTGCCCGAGGAAGAGGGGGCCTACGGGATCCATGGCGGCGCGGCGGAGACGGCGATGATGCTCGCCATCCGGCCCGATCTCGTCGACATGCGTGAGGCGGCTGACTTCAGGACGGTCGAGCTCGAGAACGCGGCCCGTTTCGCCCGTTTGCGGGCGCATGGCGCGGTGGCGACCGGGTGGATGGCGCAGGATCTCCACCCTACCGGTGCCGCTGGCGATGCGCGTGCGGGAACGGCGGAGATCGGCGCCGCGATCCTCGACCGGTGTTGCGACGCCTTCCTCGCGCTTCTCGATGATCTGGCGGCGGCCGATCCGGATCGGCAGCGACGGGAGGCGCCGCCTGGCAGCCTGCCGTGAAGACCCTGCGGTCGCGCTGTGGCTGTCAACGTTGCCCGGCGGCCCTGGCATCGTCGTCCAGCCCCGCCCACCAGTCGGCGTAGGAGGAGTTCGCTGGGGACCGTCCGCCCTCGTCCGGCGCATCGTCGTCCCACCATACCGGGCCGCGCTCGCCGAGCGCGCGCTTGGCCTTGTCCACGGCGGCGCGGGCGGCGCGCTCCTCCTCTTCCGTGCCGGCCCGGCCAACCGCCCGGCGGGCCTGCATGAGCGCCTTGACCTGCGCACGGCGGGTTGTGTCGTCGAGGCGCGGGTCGCTTCGACGCCAGAGGCGGCTGCGCGCGACGAAGTAGCGCCCGTCGGGCGTCTCGGGCCGATCCTTGCTTGGCATGTCCGGTCTCCCCCCTTACCGCGCGCCGAGGGCTCATTCCTGCGGCGTCGCCGCCCGTGCTAGCGTCTCAGCCCGACGCGCAAACGCAACCCGCAGCGGAGGGCTGGGGCTCCATGGCACGGCAGGCCGAGAGGATCGACACCACGCTGGTCACGGGGTTCGAGCCCTTCGGGCGCTGGAGCGTCAATTCGAGCGCGCAAGGCGTGGCCGCGCTCGCTGCCCGGTATCCGGCGCTCCGGACCGCCTGCCTACCCGTGGACCATGGGCGCGCGGCGGAACGGCTCGAGGCGCTCTGCCTGCAACATCGGCCGCGCCGGTTGCTGCTAGCGGGCCTCGCCCCCGACGCTCAGCCGCGGCTCGAGGCGTTCGGCCGCCCCGGGCCGTTGGCGCCCCATGCCGCGGGCGTGCGCCGAGCCCGCTGGCCGCTTGCAGCGGCCCGGACCGCGCTGGCCGAAGCCGGGATGCCCGCCCGTCTCTCCGCCGATGCCGGGCGCTATGTTTGCGACACCACCTACTGGCACGCGCTCGGGCTGCCGATCCCCGCCGTGCTCTTTCTGCATTTGCCGCCTCCCGGCCCGTCCTGGCCGCCGCATCGGCTGGCCCGGGCGATCGCCGTTGCCCTGTCGGTCGTCCGTTAAGCCCTCGGCAATCTCCGCTTCACGCCACAGCAAGGTCTCTCGGCGAGACTGTGCTTGCGTCGGGCCGGGTCGGGCCTACGCCAACCCAAGGAGCATTTGCCATGCGTCGACACGCGTCTCTTTCCGCCGCCGTTGCCATCGCGGGCTTTGCCACGGCGTTCTCCGCCGGTGCGGCTGCCGCGAACGAGTTTGCGCCTCAGCTCGAGGCGCTGGTGCAATCGCAGATCGAGCCGATTCTCGAAGATGCGGCGCTGATCGCGGCACTCCGCGAACAGAACGCTCGTACCGGCGGCCTGTCGCAGGCCGAGATCGAGGCGATGGATCAGGACTGGCGCAGCCAGGTCGGCGCAGATAACCGCCCGCTGATCGACAGCGTCCTTTCCGCCCCCGCTTCCGAGCGGCTGCGCGCCATGCGGGAGAGCTCGGGGGGGCTCTTCACCGAGGTCTTTCTGATGGATGGCGTCGGCCTCAACGCGGCGGCCAGCGACGTGACATCGGATTACTGGCAGGGCGACGAGGCCAAGTGGCAAGAGACCTACGCCGCCAATGCGGAGACGCCGTACTTCGGTGACGTCGAGCTCGACGATTCGACCCAGGTCTTCCAGAGCCAGGTGAGCGTCACTATCCGCGACCCTGAAACAGGGGACGCGATCGGCGCCGCAACCTTTGGTGTCAATCTCGAACTGCTGCAGTGAGGCCCGCCATGCATGCCGTAGCCGGGAAGAATGGGACCGCCGGCATGCGTCGGGCGCTGCTCAGCCTGCCGCAGAAGGTGGCGATCGTGGTATCCGCCGCGGTCATCCTCACCGTCGGTTGTGGGATGGCTGTCGGCTTCGTGACGTTGCGAGGAATCGGCGAGCGTCAGATCGATCAGAAGCTCGACGTAGTCGGGCATCTACTGGCCAGCCAGTCGGGCGGCGCGATCCGCTTTAATCGCACCGAGAGCATCGAGAACTCGATCGATGCAATACTTGCAAAGACGCTCAAGATCGAAGCCGTCGCAGCCTATGACAAGGAGGGCGGGCTGATCGTGCCGTACCGGTTCGCCGGCAACGTTGACGTCGTGCCGCTGACGACCGAGGAAGTAGAGACCTTCCTGGACGGCGACCGAGACATGGTGGTCAAGCAGGGCCGACAGCTCAACCGCGTGGTCTTCGGCAGCCCGCCCGAAACCGTTGGCGCGATCGCGTCGATCCGCGCACCCGACGGCGCGCGCCGTGGCGTCATCGCCGCCCTCCAGCGACAGGCAATGACTGCGCTTGTGACCGGCGCCATCGTGATCGCGCTCGCCATGCTGCTCCTCTCCCGATTGCTCTTCCGCCCGTTGCGCGATCTCGCCGCCGCGGCGCAGGCAGCCGAGAACGGCACGGAGTACGAGACGCGGGCGATTGGACGGCAGGATGAAATCGGATCGGCCCTCCGTGCGATGCGCGGCCTTGCGAGAACCACGGCCGCCTGTGCCGACGCCGCAGGGCGCATCGCGGACGGTGACCTGACCGTCCGGCTCGAGGCCCGCTCGGGCAGCGACCGGTTGGGCGGTGCCTTCTCCCGCATGCTCGCGGCGCTCAGCGGGACCGTGGGCGATACCCGCGATCATGCCGATGACGTGGCCGAGACATGCCGCGAGCTCAACATAGCTGCCGAGACCATGAGCAGTGGCGCGACCCGCCAGGCGGGATCGGCGCAGGCTGCTTCCGCCGCCGTCGAGCAGATGACAGCAAATGTGCGCCAGAGCGCAGAGAACTCAGCCCAGACCGAGAAGATCGCGACCCAGTCCGCTGAGCACGCCCGCAATTCGAGCGAGGCCGTCTCCCGCGCCGTCTCGGTGATGCGAACCATTGCGGAGAAGATCACCATCATTCAGGAAATCGCGCGTCAGACCGACCTCCTGGCGCTCAACGCGGCGGTAGAGGCCGCGCGCGCCGGCGAGCAGGGCCGCGGCTTCGCTGTTGTCGCCTCCGAAGTGCGCAAGCTTGCGGAGCGGAGCGAGCAGGCCGCGAACGAGATCGGGGCGCTCTCAGCGGAAACTGTCGAAGTTTCGACCGAGGCAGGCCGCCTTCTCGAAACGCTCGTGCCAGAGATCCAACGCACTGCTGATCTCGTCCAGGAGATCTCCGCAGCCACGGCCGAGCAAAGTACCGGTACCGAGCAGATCAACATCGCCATCCGCGAGCTGGATGCAGTGATCAACCAGAATGCTGCTGCCGTGGAGGAAGCAGCGAGGACGGCCGAGGGCCTCGAGCAGCGCTCCGAGGACATGCGCAGGATGCTCGCACGCTTCCGGCTCTCTGAGGGCGATGACCGTGGCGGAGCACCAGCCGGCGATGCGTCCGCTCCCGATGACAGCAGTGCGAGTCGGCAGGAGCGGTTTCCAAGCGCGGCCTAGCGGCAGCGTCGTACTGCAGCGAACCGGGGCCGTAAGCGATGGGACGGAAGGCCGCCGACGGCATCGGCATGCCAAGGTTGCGGGCGTGGATGAGCCCCAGCGAAGAAGGTTTCCCTTACACTGGTCGCATCATTGGGATCGATCTGACAAAGCACGCGCAAGCGTGATGGGATGTCCGCCGACGGCTTAAAGGGGTTCATCAGAGAGATTCGCTAGGGCACAGATGGGAGAGAAGGAGTCCAAGGACGCGAGGGGCAAGCGGTCATGAGATCTGGATCGGGGAAGGCCGCATTGACCCAAGAGTGACAAGCTCGGCTCACTGATGAGTACTCAATCCGCGTAGGAAGATGATTGCGCGCGGTAGTGAGCGATCAGGCATCGCACCAGAGGCTCGACACGTGACTGCAGCGACCTCTGATCTCGAACGCCCAGAAACTCCTTAGTTCCAAGGGTGCACCGGTATGTGCTGCGCCGCCGCGGGGGCTTTCGAACGTCGACTGCGAGCAAGGAGGAGCGTCACGGAGATCCTTTGGGCTGGTCGCGACCTGACGAAGCACGTCTTCGAAGCTCCCGTAGCTCTACGAGCCCCAGCAGGGTCGCGCCACCCAGGGGAGTCTGCGCGACCTACCGCTTGAACTCGACGCTCTGGGCTTTGTATCAAGCCTTGGAGCAGTGTCCCACGGTGTGGTGTAGCTGGCGTCCGGTCTGAGGGCCTCGGCAGCGCCGACCTAATCAGTGGCACTGTGCGGCAGTGAGGCTTGAGCTTGCCCCGTGAGACCGGACTGGGTGCTTGTTCACTATGCTGCGTCGGCGTGGAAAGCGCGCTTCTACCGGTTCGGCGCGATGCCCAGCGAATGCCGGCTGTCGGTCGTTCGCGGCATGCGCCGACGGCGACGCGGCGGGCGGATGTCGTTTTCCTGCATGATCTTGGCCACTGTCTTTCGGCTGATCCGCGCCCCCTGGGCCACCGACTCGGCATGGATGCGCGGCGCGCCGTAACGCCCCTTGCTCTGTTCGAAGATCGTTCGGATCCGTACGCCCAACATGTCGCGGGCCGCCTGACGCGCCGCCCGTTTTGGGGCGGCGGCGCGTCAAGGCGTGGAACCAGCTCGGGCTGACCGACAACACCCGGC
>JBCCDG010000083.1:0-17782 GCA_039030915.1 Pseudomonadota bacterium
GCCATTCTTGAGGGAGTACACACTCGGTTCATGAACGGTTGATAAATTGTAGGAGGGCCTCACGAGCGCGACTTCCAAGGTACTTCAGCATCTCGTTCCTCACATCGTCCGGTCCAGGCGACTTCTTCAACTTAAGCGCATTTATCTCGTGGGTGGGGGAGGCGGCGGGCCTTCTGTCCCGATCCGTGCCGGCCATGCCCGGCGCCAGGGGCATCGCGCCCTGCCCGAACCCCGGCGCGCACCAGCCTCGGGCCGCGCAAACGACAAAGGGCCCGCCATGCAGGCGAGCCCCCGTCGAGATCGTTGTGGTCGCGCGATCAGTCGCGCGGATCCTCCCCGCGGGCCTCGCGCGCCTCGGGACTGTCGCCCCCTGCGCGCGGGTCATCGCCGTCCCGGCCGCCGTCGCGATCGTCGCCGTCCATGACATCCATGGCGGCCGTGCCGATCTCGTCGAAGAGGTTCGCGATCTCCTCGTCCGCAGCGGCCTCCTCCTCGGCGCGGAGTTCGGCGATCGACTTGCCGCTGGCCTGAAGCTTGGCCTCTTCCTGAGAGCGGGCCACGTTGGCACTGACTGTCGCCGTCACTTCGGGATGCAGCACCACGAGGACGGTATGGAGGCCAAGCTCCTTCACCGGCTTCTCGAGACGGGGCGCGCCCTTCGGCAACTCAAAGCCCTGCTCGGAGGCCGCGGCCTGGATGTCGCGCGGCGTCACCGAGCCGTAGAGCGCGCCGCCCTCCGCCGCCTGGCGGATGACGATGAACTGCTTGCCCTCCAGCTCGGCGGCCATCTTCTCCGCCTCCGCCTTCTGATCGGCCGAGCGCGCCTCGAGCTGGGCACGCTCCGCCTCGAAGCGGGCGATGTTGGCTTTCGTCGCACGCAGCGCCTTGGACTGCGGCAGGAGATAGTTGCGGGCGTAGCCGTCCTTGACGGTCACGACCTCGCCCATCTTGCCGAGCTTCTCGACACGCTCGAGCAGGATCACCTGTGCCATGTCGCGTCTCCTCAGTTCACGGCGTAGGGAAGGAGCGCGAGGAAGCGGGCGCGCTTGATGGCGCGCGCGAGTTCACGCTGCTTCTTGGACGAGACGGCGGTGATGCGGGACGGGACGATCTTGCCGCGCTCGGAGATGTAGCGCTGCAGGAGCTTGACGTCCTTGTAGTCGATGGCCGGCGCGTTGTCGCCCGAGAAGGGGCAGGTCTTGCGGCGGCGGAAAAAGGGCTTGCGTGCCATGTGTCAGGTCTCCTCTCAGCGCGCGTCGCGGTCGGCCGAACGTTCGGGGCGCGGGCCGCGATCCTCGCGCGGGCCCCGATCTTCGCGGGGACCGCGGGGACCCCGGTCGTCGCGGTCGCGCCGCGGGCCACGATCGTCGCGGTCACGGCCGCCGCGGCGGTCGTCGCGGCTGGAACGGGCCTGGAGGACGGCAGACTGGCCTTCCTCATGCGCCTCGACCTTCACCGTGAGCACGCGCATGATATCGTCATGGAGGCGCATCAGGCGCTCCATCTCGTGCACGGCCTCCGACGGGCTCTCGGTGCGCATGTAGCCGTAATGGCCCTTGCGGTTCTTGTTGATCTTGTAGCTGAGGGTGCGCAGACCCCAGTATTCCGTGCCGACGACGGACCCGCCGTTATCCGTCAGCACCTGGCCGAAATGCTCGATGAGACCTTCGGCCTGCGCGTTGGACAGGTCCTGACGCGCAATGAACGTATGCTCGTAAAGCGGCATGTGAGCCACTCTCCATCATCTCCGCGCTTCGCCGTCCGGCATGACGCTCCCGAGCCCGGACAGGAGAGGCGCGCGTTTTCCACATCCTCGGGAGAGCGGCGCAACTACAGCGGATCGAGCGGCATGGCAAGCCCTGCGAGCGGCGGCGGCGGCAGTCTCGACCGGGCCGGAGGGAAGCTGCTAGGACTGTGGCAACGTAAGGGAAAGGCGGAAGACGATGCGTCTAGGCGTTTATGTACCGCTGCTCGCGATAGGACTCGGCGGCTATCTCGGCGGTCATCTTCTGACGGCGCGCACACTCGATGTGACGGTTGGCGAGGTCGCGGCGAGCACGCGCGAGGGTGTCGTGCGCGACCGTACCGCGACCGTGATCGCGACCGACAAGGGAGATTTCGGGCTCGTCGGCCTGCCGGGCTATGGCGATGTCGACGAGATGAAAGCTGCCCTTCGCCCGGGGCAGCGCGTCCGCGTGACGGTGATCGACTGGGCGCATGGCCCGTTGATCGCGGCGGTGACGGGACGCGACGCGCTCGGCAGCATTATCGAGGTGGCGCCCTAGCTTTCCTCCCAAGGTCGCTCACTCCGCGCCGGTTCCTTGACAGAGCCGGGGCGCTGGGCAAGAGCGCGCCAACGATAAGGGGAGGAGAGAGCCATGCGAGCATTCGTTTTTCCGGGCCAGGGATCCCAGGCCGTGGGCATGGGTCAGGCGCTGGCCGAGGCCTATCCAGCGGCCAAGGCGGTCTTCGAGGAGGTCGACGAGGCGCTCGGCGAGCCCTTGAGCCGCACCGTCTGGGAGGGCCCGGAGGAGGCGCTGAGATTGACGGCAAATGCGCAGCCCGCGCTGATGGCGACCTCCATGGCGGCGATGCGGGCGCTCGAGGCCGAGGGCGTCGAGGTCGAGAGCGCAGCCTTCGTCGCCGGCCATTCGCTCGGTGAATACTCCGCCCTGGCGGCAGCCGGTGCGCTGACGGTCGCCGATGCGGCGCGGCTCCTCAGGACACGCGGCAAGGCCATGCAGGAGGCGGTTCCCGTGGGCGAGGGGGCCATGGCGGCGCTTCTGGGCCTCGATTTCGAGACGGCGCGCGCCGTGGCAGAGGAAGCGGCCGAGGGCGAGGTCTGCCAGGCTGCGAACGACAACGATCCCGCGCAGGTCGTCGTCTCGGGCCACAAGGCTGCCATCGAACGAGCGGTGGAGATCGCCAAGGCGAAGGGGGCCAAGCGGGCGCTGATGCTGCCGGTCTCGGCGCCCTTTCACTGTGCGCTGATGCAACCGGCGGCAGACGTGATGGCCGAGGCGCTTGCGGCCACCGACATCCGCGCGCCCAAGGTGCCGCTGGTCGCCAATGTGAAGGCAGCGGGGGTGAGCCAGCCAGACGATATCCGCAGGCTTCTGGTCGAGCAGGTAACCGCATCGGTGCGCTGGCGCGAAAGCGTGCTCTGGATGGCCGGGCAGGGCGTTACCGAGACCGTGGAAGTCGGCGCGGGCAAGGCGCTTTCGGGTATGACACGCCGCATCGACCGTAGCCTCGCGACGGCGAATGTTGCCGGCCCCGACGACGTGCGTGCGCTTGCGGGCGCCGCCTGAGTGAGATGCGCCTGCCGGGAGGCGCGGCGCGAAAGGAGGGAAGATGTTCGATCTGACAGGCAAGGTGGCGCTCGTGACCGGCGCGACGGGGGGTATCGGCGGCGAGATCGCCAAGGCGCTGCATGCCGCGGGCGCGACGGTCGTGCTATCGGGCACGCGGGAAGGCCCGCTCGGCGAGCTGGCGGCGAGCCTTGGGGAACGGGCGCATGCGGTGCCTTGCGTGCTTTCGGACAAGGAGGCGGTCGAAGGCTTGCCCAAGGCGGCGGAGGCGGCGGCCGGCGCGCCCGTGGACATCCTCGTGAACAATGCGGGCGTCACGCGGGACCAGCTCTTCATGCGCATGTCCGACGATGAGTGGGACGCGGTGATGGACGTGAACCTCAAGGCGGCATTCAGGCTGTCGAAAGCCGTGCTGCGGGGCATGATGAAGAAGCGCTGGGGGCGCATCGTCCAGATCACCAGCGTGGTGGGCCACACCGGCAATCCGGGGCAGGGCAACTACACGGCGGCGAAGGCGGGGCTCACGGCCATGTCGAAGAGCCTGGCGGCCGAGGTCGCGACGCGCGGCGTGACGGTCAACTGCGTCGCGCCGGGCTTTATCGAGACGGCGATGACCGAGAAGCTTACCGACGAGCAGAAGGGCAAGATCATGGGTGTCATCCCGGCGGCGCGCATGGGCACGCCCGGGGAGGTGGCAGGTGCGGTGGTCTATCTGGCAAGCCCGGAGGCCGCTTACGTGACGGGCCAGACACTCCACGTGAACGGCGGGATGGCGATGATCTGAAATGGCTGCGCAGGGCGCGTCCGACACGGATTGCGCCCCATGGGCCTTGTTGCTAAAGAGCCCGCGGACTGCGGGGGACGTTGGCCCTGGCCTTGTCAACCATGCAAATGCGCCCTTTATTGCGCGCGAACGCCGAAATAACCCGAGAGGCAAGGGAGAAACCATGAGCGACATCGCCGAGCGCGTGAAGAAGATCGTCGTCGAGCATCTTGGCGTCGAGGAAGAGAAGGTCGTCGAGAGCGCGAGCTTTATCGACGATCTGGGCGCAGACAGCCTCGACACGGTCGAACTCGTCATGGCCTTCGAGGAGGAATTCGGGATCGAGATCCCGGATGACGCGGCCGAGAGCATTCAGACCTTCGGCGACGCGGTGAAGTTCATCAAGGAGAAGGCAGCCTGAGCTGCCTGCCCCGCACCGCGCCCTTAGCCGCCGGACGGCATCGGCAAGGGGCGAAAGGGCGCCGCGAACGGGTGGCCGAACGTGCCACGACGCACAGCGATACGAGACGGAAGAAGGGCGCGGCGCGAAGGCTGCGCCCTTCTTCTGTGTGGGTGGCGCCACCAACGGAGAGGCGGCGGCGGCGCGCCACGGGCGCGCGGGCAATGCGCCGGTCCTCTCATACGGTGATCAGCGGCAGGCGGTTCATCCGCCTCGCCTTGGCGCCGGGGACGGGCTTGGCTAGAAGCCTCTGACGCAATAAGTGGGCGGCTCACATCTGCGCCGCCCGCGGCGAGAGAGCGAGCGGGCGGCGCCCGATGCGGCGCGAAAAAGAAGAACGAAGGCGCAAAAAGCGCGGCGGAGGAGAGACGCGATGCGGCGGGTTGTTGTGACGGGGCTCGGCATGGTGACGCCGCTTGCCTGCGGCGTTGAGGAGACCTGGGGCCGCGTGCTCGCGGGCCAGTCCGGCATCCGGCGCATCCAGTATTTCGACGCCTCGCACATGCCCTGCCAGATCGCAGGCGAGATCCCGCTCGGCGACGGCTCGGACGGCACCTACAACATGGACGACTGGGTGCCGGCGAAGGACCGGCGCAAGTTCGACCGCTTTATCACCTATGCGCTAACGGCTGCCGAGCAGGCGGTCAGGGACAGCGGCTGGGCGCCGGAGGACGACGAGGCCAGGGAGCGGACGGGCGTGCTGATCGGCTCGGGCATCGGCGGCATCGAATTCATCGCCGAGACGGCGGTGACGCTGAAGGAAAAGGGGCCGCGCCGCGTCAGCCCGTTCTTCATTCCGGGCGCGCTCATCAATCTCTGCTCGGGCCAGGTCAGCATAAAATACGGCTTCAAGGGGCCGAACCACGCCGTCGTGACGGCCTGCTCCACGGGGGCGCATGCGGTCGGGGACGCGTCGCGGCTGATTGCCTTCGGCGACGCGGACGTGATGCTTGCGGGCGGGGCCGAGAGCCCGGTCTGCGAGCTGTCGGTCGCCGGCTTCTCCGCCTGCAAGGCCCTCTCCACCGGCTGGAACGACACGCCCGCGAAGGCCTCGCGCCCCTATGACAAGGGCCGCGACGGGTTCGTCATGGGCGAGGGCGCGGGCGTGCTTGTGCTGGAGGAGTACGAGCATGCCAAGGCGCGCGGTGCCACGATCTATGCCGAGGTTCTGGGCTACGGGCTCTCGGGCGACGCGTACCACATCACGGCCCCCGCGGCGGACGGCGACGGCGGGTTCCGCTCGATGAAGGCCGCCCTCCGGAACGCGAAGCTCGAGCCCTCGGATATCGATTACGTGAACGCGCACGGCACCTCTACGCCGCTGGGCGACGAGATCGAGCTTGGCGCGGTTACGCGGCTGCTCGGCAATCACGGCGCCAATGTCTCGATGTCCTCCACCAAATCGGCCACCGGCCATCTGCTGGGCGCGGCGGGCGCGATCGAGGCAATCTTCTCGGTGCTCGCGATCCGCGACCAGGTGGCGCCGCCCACGATCAATCTCGACAATCCGAGCGTCGAGACGCCCATCGATCTCGTGCCGCATGAGAAGCGGGAACGCGAGGTGAAGGTGGCGCTGTCGAACAGCTTCGGCTTTGGCGGGACGAACGCATCCGTCGTGTTCGGGCGCGTGGATGCCTGAGAGAAGATCGGCAATTCAGCGGGTTAGGCGATGAAGCATATCGCTGCCAACGTTCTCGGGATCCTGATCGCGGCGGGCATCGCGCTCGGCATCGCGATCAACTGGGGCAAGAACCGCGTCGAGGGGCCGGGCCCTCTGGCGGTCGATACGGTCGTTCAGGTGCCGAAGGGCGCGGGGCTCTCGGAAATCTCTGAGGTGATGGCCGAGGCGGGCGCGATCGAGGATCCGCTGCTCTTCCGGCTGGCGGCGAAGTATTCGGGCGAGGCACGGGCGCTCAAATTCGGGGAATACGAGATCGAGGCCGGCGCCTCCATGCTCGACATCATCGGCAAGCTCTCCCGCGGGGAGGTGATCAGCTACCGTGTGACCGTGGCCGAGGGGCTCTCGAGCGCGGAGGTCGTGGCGCTGCTCGAGGACATGGTGGTGCTGGAAGGCGAGGTTGGCGAGGCACCGGCGGAAGGCTCGCTCGCGCCCGACACCTACTTCGTTGCCCGCGGCGATACGCGGGAGCAGGTCATCGCGCGCATGCAGGCCGCGCAGGAGGCGATCCTGTCCGCGGCGTGGGAGGGGCGGGCCGAGGGTTTGCCGATCGCTAGCCCCGAGGAGGCGCTTATCCTCGCCTCGGTCGTCGAGAAGGAGACGGGTCTCGACGGGGAGCGTGGCAAGGTTGCGAGCGTCTTCGTCAACCGGCTCGGCCGGGGCATGCCGCTCCAGTCCGACCCGACGGTGATCTACGGCATCACGAAGGGCGAAAGGCCGCTCGGCCGGGGTCTGCGCCGGAGCGAGCTTCGTGCGCGAACGCCCTGGAATACCTATGTGATCCCCGGTTTGCCGCCGACGCCTATCGCCAATCCGGGCAAGGCGGCTATCGAGGCCGTGCTGCAGCCCGACGAGACGCCCTTCATCTATTTCGTGGCGGACGGCACGGGCGGCCACGCCTTCGCGTCCACCCTCGAAGAGCACAACCGCAACGTCGCCCGCTGGCGTGAGATCGAGCGCGCCCGCCGCGCCGAGGAAGCCGCAAGCGGCAACTGAGCGCGGCCTGCCGGAGCCGGGCGCTATGCGTACCACTCACCGGTTCGGACGTTTCGCCAGGTGGACCCGAGGCGGCGCCGATGCGTCTTGTGGCCCTGAGCAATGCTGTCACCGTGCGCACGGGTGGGGGAGGCTTTCCGCGAGGCCGTTGCGCTTGCCGTCGCAGGGTCGCCGGGTGAGCCCGGCGATGACGGCTGCGGCCTTGCTGCATCAGAACGGGCTCGGGGCGTTGCGCAGGGAAGCAGGGTAGCGCGCGCTGGGTGTTGCGCGGGCCGTTGCGTGGTGCTTGACCGAGCGAACGCTGTCTGGCACCTGTATTGGCACGCTGGGATATTTGGGTCGAGGGCGGGATTACTCGCTGCGACTTCTGGACAGGGCAGTCTTCGGGCTGCCCTTTCGCATTTCTGGCGCATATGACTGGACGTGACTTGCCTAAGCCGAAGAAAAACAACAACGGAAGGCGAAGACCATGACCAAGACGACGAAAGCAAGGACCTGTGCCGCGATGGATCGTGCGGCCAAGAAGCGGATGTTCGAGCGGATGGAGGCGGCCGAGCGCGACTTTCACCGGGTGATGCGTAGGCTCGACGCGGCCTCCATGAAGCTCGAATTGGCGGTCGAGTCCGAAGGCGGGCTCGAGTGCAACCCCAAATCGCTCATGCAGCATCTGCAGGACGCCGATCGTGCGCTTAGGACCGTGCTCGATCTGCAGGAGAAGATCGATACGCGGATCGAGGCGGCGCGCGCCTCCAACGGCGCCGCGGTGATCGATATCGAGGAGGCCCGGCGCGAGATCGCGGCGCGGCTCGACCGTCTTGCGGCCTGAGCCGTCGGCGGGTGAGCGCCCGGCGTCGGAGGCCGGCGAGGTGCAGGATGCTCCCGCGGTGCCCGAGGCCGGGCGCCTCGCCGCGCTGCCGGAGGCGGAGCGCTACGCGGTGCTCCGCGGGCTCAGCGACAACGCGCTCGCGGCGATGCCGTTTCTCTGGGAGCTCTGGGGTCATCCGGGCCATCAGCTCGAGCCCGCGGGGGACTGGGCGACCTGGGTGATCATGGGCGGGCGCGGTGCCGGCAAGACGCGGGCAGGTGCCGAATGGGTGCGGGCGATGGTCGAGGGATCGACACCGCTCGGGCCCGGTCGGGCGCGCCGGCTCTGCCTTCTCGCCGAGACGGGCGACGAGGCGCGGGCGGTGATGGTGGAGGGCGAGAGCGGGATCCTCGCCTGCTCTCCGCCCGACCGCCGCCCGGTCTTCAAGGCCGAGCGCGGGCTGCTGATCTGGCCGAACGGAGCGGAGGCGCGGCTTGCCTCCGCCGCCAATCCGGAGGCGCTGCGCGGCCCGCAATTCGATGCGGCCTGGTCGGACGAGCTGGCGAAGTGGCGGCGCTGTCGGGAGGCCTGGGAGATGCTGCAGTTCTGCCTGAGGCTGGGACGGCAGCCGCGCCAGATCGTGACGACGACGCCGCGCGACAACGAGGTGCTGAAGGAGATCCTGGGCACCGCCGGCACGGTGGTGACGCGGGCAGGCACGCGGGCGAACGCGGCGAATCTCGCGCCGGGCTTTCTCGAGCGGCTCGAAGCCGCGCATGGGGGCACGGCGCTCGGGCGACAGGAGCTCGACGGCGAGCTGGTGGAGGGCCGCGAGGGCGCGCTCTGGCGGCCGGGTGAGATCGAGGCAGCGCGGGTCGCCGAGGCCCCGCCGCTCGACCGGATCGTGGTGGCGGTCGATCCGCCGGCCACGCGCGGGCCCAAGGCGGACGAATGCGGCATCGTGGTCGCCGGTGTCGCGATGGCCGGCCGGCCCTCGGACTGGCGGGCCTATGTGCTCGAGGATGCGAGCGTCGCGGGGCTCGGGCCGCATGGCTGGGCCCGGGCGGCGGTTGCCGCGCTCGAGCGCTGGGGGGCCGACAGGTTGGTCGCCGAGGTCAACCAGGGGGGCGACATGGTGGGCGAGGTGCTTGCCCAGGTCGCGCCGGCGGTGCCGTTCCGGGCCGTGCGGGCGACGCGGGGCAAGCGGCTCCGCGCCGAGCCGGTGGCCGCTCTCTACGAGCAGGGGCGCGTGCATCATGCGGGCGCCTTCCCGGATCTCGAGCGGCAGATGTGCCGCTTCGACGGGACATCGGGCGGATGGGGCGGCAAGAGCCCCGACCGGCTCGACGCGCTCGTCTGGGCGCTGACCGCGCTGATCGTGGCGCCGCCGCCCGAACGGGCCGAGGCCGTGCCGCGGGTGCGGCAGGTCTGAAGGGTTGAGGGAGGCGGCGCCGGCTTCGGCCCTCGCGGACCTCCGCCCCGGCCCGCCCCCTCGCAGGGGGAGGGGTAGAGATCGGCGCCGGCGACGCGTCGCAGGAAGATCTGCGCCGGGTGGGAGCCCGGTGCTGACGGTGGGGTGAACCCCACCCTACCGGGGCCGCGGCCCCAGGGAGTAGCGGATATGGCACTGGACTGGTTGCGGGCGGGGCGGCGGGCCCCGCACGAGGAGAAGGCGTCCGCCGTCGGCGGGCTCGCGGCGCGCGGGAACGCCGGCTGGGGCGGACATGCGATGGCCTTTCAGGGGCCGGGCCAGGCGGTCTGGTCGCCGACGGACACGGCATCGCTGGCGCGCAATGCCTATGCCGGCAACGTCGTCGCCTTCCGGGCGGTGCGGCTCATCTCGGAAGCGGCGGGCGCCATTCCGCTAGTGCTCTGCGAGGCGGGCGCGCGGCAGGCGAGCCACCCGGTGCTGACGCTGCTGGAGCGGCCCAATCCGGGTCAGGACGGGCGCACGCTGATGGAGGCACTGGTCGGACATCTTCTGATCTCGGGCAACGCCTATCTCGAGGGTGTGGCCTGCGAGCTCGGCGAGTTTCCGGTGGAGCTCCATGTGCTTCGCCCCGACCGGATGAGTGTGGTGCCGGGGCCGGACGGCTGGCCCGCGGGCTACGAGTACCGGGTCTCGGGCCGCAGCCATCGCTTCGACAACACGGCCGACTGGAAGCCGGTGCTGCATCTGCGGGGCTTTCATCCGCTCGACGATCATTACGGGATGAGCCCGCTGGCCGCGGCCTCGGCCAGCGTCGACGTGCACAACGCCGCCTCCCGCTGGGCCAAGGCGCTGCTGGACAATGCGGCACGGCCCTCGGGCGCCATCGTCTTCGGCGCGAAGGACGGCGCGAGCATGGGCGAGGAACAGTTCCGCCGCCTTAAGGACGAGCTCGACAGCAACCATTCGGGGGCGATGAACGCGGGCCGGCCGATGCTGCTGGAGGGCGGGCTCGACTGGAAGCCGATGAGCCATTCGCCGCGGGAGATGGACTTCCTCGAGACCAAGCACGCCGCGGCGCGGGAGATCGCGCTGGCCGTGGGCGTGCCGCCCATGCTGCTGGGGCTGCCGGGGGACAACACATACTCGAACTATCAGGAGGCGCATCGGGCCTTTTTCCGCCTCACGGTGCTGCCGGTGCTGCGCAAGATCTCCTCCGCGATGGCCGGATGGCTGTCGACGAATGCCGGGATCGAGATTGCGCTCGAGCCGGATCTCGACCGGGTGCCCGCGCTCTCGGAGGAGCGCGACGCGCTCTGGCGGCGCGTAGGCGAGGCGGATTTCCTGAGTGCCGCGGAGAAGCGCGCGCTTCTGGGCCTCGCGCCGGCGGAGGACGGGACCGATGGCTGAGGGATCGCCTGTCGCGCTCACCGCCGCCATGCCCGAGGGGCGGGGGCTCATCCGGGGTTATGCCTCGCGCTTCGGGGAGGCGGACCGCAAGGGCGACATCGTCCAGAAGGGCGCCTTCAGGAAGAGCCTCGCGGCGATGAAGGCCGCCGGGCGCCGGGTCGCCCTTCTCTGGCAGCACGACCAGGGACGCCCCATCGGGGTCTGGGACATCGTGGAGGAAGACGCCGTCGGCCTGCGTGTCGAGGGGCGGATCCTCACCGAGCTCGCCCTGGGGCGCGAGGCGCTGGCGCTGATGCGCGCGGGCGCGCTCGACGGCCTCTCGATCGGCTACCGGGTGCAGCGTGCGGCGCCGGAGCCGCGCACGGCCGGACGCCGGCTCATCGAGATCGATTTGTGGGAAGTGTCGCTGGTGACGTTTCCGATGCTGCCCACGGCCCGGGCCAGCGTGGCGCCCGGGGGCATGCCCCCGCGCAACGCGCTTGCCGGGGTGCTGGCCTCCGCGTTCGCGCGCTGAGGCCCTCTGCCGAGCCCCGTCACAGGGTCTCGTTCAACCGCTGACGATCACAGAAACAGGAAGACCGATGACCGATCATCTCGACGGGATGCCGGCGACCGAGGGCTTTTGCGAGCCCGCGACCCCGGTGGAGACCAAGGCCGAGGCGGCCGCGACCGAGTTCCTTGCGAGCTTCGAGAGCTTCAAGGACGATATGGGCGAGCGGCTGGGCGCCCTCGATGCCCGTATCGGCCAGCTCCAGACGAAGGCGGCCATGCGCCGCCCGGCGCTGAGCACGGCCGCGGAGATCGAGCCGCCGCACCAGAAGGCCTTTGCTGCCTTCCTGCGCCGCGGCGAGGAGGACGGGCTGCGCTCGCTCGAGCTGTCCACGAAGGGGCTCAACACGCAGGTCAATGGCGAGGGCGGCTTCCTCGTCGATCCGCGCACGTCGGAGATGGTCTCCAACGTGCTCCGCGGCGGCGGCTCGCTCCGCTCGGTGGCGCGCGTGGTCGAGGTCGAGGCCACAGCCTATGACGTGCTGATCGACCGGGCGGAGATCGAGGCCGGCTGGCTCGACGAGGTGACGCCGGCGACCGAGACGACGGGCCCCGCGATCGAGCGCATCTCGATCCAGCTCCACGAGCTCTCGGCGAACCCGCGGGCGACGCAGCGTATCCTCGAGGACAGCGCCTTCGATCTCGAGGCCTGGCTTGCCGAACGGATCGGCGACCGCTTCCGCCGCGCGGAGGCCGCTGCCTTTGTGATCGGCACCGCCGCGAACCAGCCCAAGGGGTTCCTCACCAAGGACACGGCGCCCAACGGCTCCGAGGTCTGGGGCGAGCTCGGCTATGTCGTGACGGGTACGTCGGGGGGCTTCGACCTCAACGATCCGGGCGACGCCATCGTCGATCTCGTCTACGCGCTTGGGGCGGAGTACCGCGCGGGCGGCACCTTCGTCATGAACTCGAAGACGGCCGGCGAAGTGCGCAAGATGAAGGACAACCAGGGGCGCTTTCTCTGGGTCGAGGGGGTCTCGGAGGAGAGCCCGGCGCGGCTTCTGGGCTATCCGGTGCTGCTGGCCGAGGACATGCCGGATATCGGACCGGAAAGCGTCTCGATCGCCTTCGGCGACTTCTCGCGCGGCTACACGATCGCCGAGCGGCCGGATGTGCGCATCCTGCGCGATCCCTACTCCGCCAAGCCGAACGTCGCCTTCTTCGCGACGAAGCGCGTTGGCGGCGACGTGACGGACTTCTCGGCGATCAAGCTCCTGAAGTTCGGGACCGCCTGAGCCTGATTTCTTGCGTTGCGTAGCGTGACTGGCTCCGGCGGGCGCACCGCCGGAGCCGCTTTGCTTGCCCCTGTCGGGGCAATTTCATCAGCGCCCATCGATGGGCGACGGCGGTGGAGACCGACATGATCCTGAGCGAGACGGGGCCCGGGCCGGTCCCAGTGCCGCCCCTTTCCGATTTCAAAGAGCATCTGCGCCTGGCGCACGGGTTCGCCGACGATGGCGCGGAGGACGCGCTGCTGCTCGGCTATCTGGCGAGCGCGGTGGCGGTTGTCGAGCGGCGCGTGTCGCGGGCGCTGGTGCGGCGTGGCTTCAGCCTCGCCGTCGCGCGGCTCGAGCGCGATGGCTGTCTGGTGCTTCCGGTCGGGCCGGTCGTTGCGATCACCTCGGCCGTCGTCGAGGGCAGCGGTACGTCGCTGACACTCGACGTGACCGACTGGCTGGTCGAGCCCTGCGGGACGCGCCAACGGGTCACGGCCGGTGGCGGTGCGCTGCCCCCGGTCCCGTCGGGCCACACCTTCCGGGTCGGTTTCGAGGCCGGGCTGGCGGCCGACTGGGCCGGGGTGCCCGCGGAGCTTTCGCAGGCGGTGATGATGCTAGCCGCCGATTTCCATGCCCGCCGCGGAACCGAGCGGGACGGCGACGCAGGCCTGCCGCAGGCGGTGATCGCGCTGACGCAGGCCTGGCGGCCGGGGCGGCTCTGATGCGGGCGGTGACACCGCGGCTGACGCGGCGCCTCACCCTCGAGATGCGCCTCAGCACGCCCGACGGCGGCGGGGGCGAGCGACATGTGTGGAGCCCGCTCGGCACGCTCTGGGCGGAACTCCGGCCAAGCTCGGGGCGCGAGGTGCTGAGCGGGTTGCGCCCGGGCGCCCGCGTCACGCATCGGGTGACCGTCCGCTCCGCTCCCGTCGGCTCGCCACGGCGGCCGGATGCGACGCAGCGCTTCCGCCTCGGCACGCGGGTCTTCGACATTCGCGGCGTGGCCGAGGCGGATCCGGCCGACGCCTATATCACATGCTTCGTGGAAGAGGGGCCTTACGCATGACGCTGTCCTTCGCCTGGCCGCTGCAAGAGGCGGTCTACGCGGCGCTGACGACGGCGCCGGAGGTCCAGGCGCTGGCGCCCGGACGGATCTACGATGCGGTGCCGCCCGCGACGGGGGAGGCGGACGACATCCCCGTCTACGCCGTGATCGGCGACGACACGGTGCAGGAATGGGGCACGGGCACCGACATGGGCAGCCAGCACCTCTTCGGCATCACGGTCTTCGCCGCCGAGCGGAGCTTTGCGCAGGCGAAGGCGCTGGCCGGCGCGATCGGCGACGTGATGGTCTCGGCCCCGCTGCCGCTCAGCCGCGGGCGGGTCGTCTGCGTGAGCTTCTTTTCCGCCCGGACGCGGCGGGAGGAGCGCGATCGGCTGAGGCGCATCGACCTGCGCTTCCGGGTGCTGGTCGAGGAAACGGCCTGACCGATCCGACGAACGGCCGTCATGCCCGGGCGTCGACCCGGGCATCCAGCCTGGTTGGCGTCGGCGCCTGTTGTCCTGGATGGCCGGTCGAGCCCGACCGTTCAGGCTGACGCGCGCCGTCGCCCAGACTTCGCGCTCACGGGCAGCAGCCCGGGGCGATCACATCGCATCATCGAGGAGACGCCGCCATGGGTGCGCAGAAGGGCAAGGACCTGCTCATCAAGATCGACGAGCAGGGGAACGGGACATTCGTGACCGTCGCGGGGCTGCGCGCCACGCGGCTGTCGTTCAATGCCGATCAGGTGGACGTGACGACCGCCGAAAGCGCGGGGCAGTGGCGCGAGCTCCTGGCCATGGCCTCGCTCAAGCAGTGCGCGGTCTCGGGCTCCGGCATCTTCAAGGACGAAGCCTCGGACGCGGCGGTGCGCCAGGTCTTCTGGGACGGCATGACGCCGGTGATCGAGCTGACGATCCCGGATTTCGGCACGGTGACCGGACCCTTCCAGGTGACCTCGCTCGAATATGCCGGCAGCCATGACGGCGAGGCGACCTTCGAGATCAGCCTCGCTTCGGCCGGGCAGCTCACCTTCGCGGCCGCCTGATGGGGCCGGTCAACCCCGCTCGCGGTGAGGTTGCGCTGGTCGTCGACGGGGTGCCGCGCAGGCTGCGGTTAACCCTCGGCGCGCTGGCGGCACTGGAGGCGCGGCTGGGCGCGGACAGCCTGCTGGCGCTGGCGGAGCGGTTCGAGACCGGCGCGGTGAAGGGCGACGACCTGATCGCGCTTCTGGCCGCCGGGCTCGGGGGCGCGGGCGAGCCGGTGGACGAGGCGGCGCTCGCCTCAGCCGAGATCGAGGGCGGGGCTGCCGCGGCGATCAAGGCGGGCATGGCGCTCCTGGCCTGCAGCTTCGGCGCGAGCGAGCCGGCGTGACGGGCCGCATCGGTTGGGACGACCTCATGCGTCTGGGGCTGGGGGCGCTGAGGCTTGCGCCAGAGGTTTTCTGGTCGATGACGCCGGTGGAGCTCGAACGGGCGCTCGAAGGCGCGGGCCTCGGCCGCTTCGGGCGGAGCGGCCCGAGCCGGGCAGGGCTCCTCGCGCTTATGGAACGGTTTCCGGACAGGGAGGGGCCTTCGGGGCCGACAGGCGATGACGAACAGGCAGGATGATGCGGTGCCGAGCCAGGAGCTCGGCCGCAGGCTGGCGGATCTGCGGGTCCAGACGGCGAGCTTCACCGGCGATCTGACGGGCGCGACCCGGCAGCTCAAGGAGATGGACCGCGAGAGCCGGCGGCTCGCCCGCTCGCTCAGCTCCTCGCTCCGCGGTGCCTTCGACGACGCGGTCTTCGGGGGCGAGCGGCTGACGGGCGTGCTCCGAGGCCTCGCCTCGGACGTTGCCGGGCGCGCGCTCGATGCAGCACTCCGACCCGTGACCGGCGCCATCGGCACCGGGATCGCGAGCGGGGTGGGCTCGCTCGCGGGGGGGCTGACCTCGCTTCTCGGCTTCAAGGACGGTGGGGCCTTCTCGGCAGGCCGCGTGCGCGGCTTCGCCGCTGGCGGGGTCGTGGAGCGCGCCACGGCCTTCCCGATGCGCGGCGGGCGTACGGGGCTGATGGGCGAAGCTGGCCCGGAGGCGATCATGCCGCTTAGCCGCGGGCCCGACGGCCGGCTCGGCGTGCGCGCGAAAGGGGGCGGGAGTGCGCCCTCCGTCACGGTCAACATCCAGACGCCGGATATCGAGAGCTTCCGCCGCTCGCGGGGCCAGGTGGCGGCGCAGATCGCCCGGGCCGCGGGCCTCGGCGGCCGCCGGCTCTGAGGGAGGATGCGATGAGCTTTCATTCGGTCAGGTTTTCTGCCGCGATCTCCTTCGGCTCGTCCGGCGGGCTCGAGCGGCGGACGGAGGTCGTGACGCTGGCGAGCGGGCACGAGGAGCGGAACACGCCGTGGGTGGCCGGGCGGCGGCGCTACGATGCGGGGCTCGGCGTGCGCACGCTCGACGATCTAGCGGACGTCATCGCGTTCTTCGAAGCGCGGCGGGGGCGCCTTCACGCCTTTCGTTGGAAGGACTGGCTGGACCACAAATCCTGCGCGCCTTCCGAGACGCCTTCGCCGACGGACCAGTCGATCGGGACCGGCGACGGGACCGCGACGGACTTCCAGCTGGTGAAGACCTATGAGCCCGGGCCGCATGGCGTGGGGCGTCCGGTCACCAAGCCGGTGGCGGGCAGCGTGCTGGTGGCGCTCGACGGCGCGGCGCAGACATCGGGCTGGTCGCTCGACGCGGAGACCGGGGTGGTGGCGTTCGATACCGCGCCCGGGGCGGGGGTCGCCGTCACGGCGGGGTTCGAGTTCGACGTGCCCGTCCGCTTCGACACGGACGCCATCGACATCAATCTCGCGGCTTTCGAGGCCGGCGAGATCCCGTCGATCCCGGTGATCGAGGTTCGGGTCTGATGCGCGCGCTGCCGGAGACGCTGGCCGCTTCGCTCGCCACGGGCTGCACCACGCTTTGCCGCTGCTGGCAGGTGGCGAGGCTGGATGGCGTGACGCTGGGATTTACCGACCATGATCGGGATATCGCCTTCGAGGGCGTCACCCACCGCGCCGAGGCGGGGCTGACGGCGGGGGCGCTGGAGCTTTCGTCGGGCCTGCGGATCGACAGCCAGGAGGTGGCGGGGGCCCTAAGCTCCGATGCCATCGGCGAGGATGATATCCTGAAGGGCCTCTACGACGGCGCCGGCGTGCGGCAGTATCTCGTGGACTGGCAGGATCCGGAGAGCAGGATCCTGCTCTCCGCCGGCACGGTCGGCGAGATCAGGCGGCGGGGCACGGCCTTCGAGGCGGAGGTCCTGGGGCTCTCCGAGGCGCTCAACCGCCCCTACGGACGGGCCTACGGCAAGCTTTGCGACAGGGTGCTGGGCGACGCGGGGTGCGGCGTCGACCTCGCCGGCGCCACAGTGAGCGGGATCGCGACGGTGGATGCGGTCCTCGACGCGGCGCGCGTCGAGGTCTCGGGGCTTGACGGCTTCGCCACGGGGCTCTTCACCGAGGGGCGCGTCTCGTGGCTCACGGGCGCCAATGCCGATGCACATGGCCATGTGCGCCGGCATGGCATGGCCGAGGGCGTGGTGCGCCTCGAGCTCTGGAACATCGCGCCGCTGGCGGTGGCGGTGGGCGACACGCTCCGGGTGGAGGCGGGCTGCGACAAGCGCTTCGCCACCTGCCGGAACCGCTTTGCCAACCAGCTCAATTTCCGTGGTTTTCCGCATCTGCCGGGCGATGACCATGCGGCGGGGTATCCGAGCGAGGGAGGGGCGCATGACGGCGGCTCGCTCTTCCGGTCCTGAGCAGGCGGCCCTGGTGCTGGCCGCCGCGCGGGGTTGGCTCGGGACGCCCTATCGCCATCAGGCAAGTTGCCGAGGCGTGGGGGCCGATTGCCTGGGTCTTGTGCGAGGGGTCTGGCGCGAGGTGCTGGGGGCCGAGCCCGGGCCGGTGCCGGCCTATACGCCCGACTGGGCGGAGGCGGATGGGACCGAGCGGATGCTGCGGGCGGCCCGGGGGGGGGTTTTTGCGGGGGGGGGGCAAAACGCCCCCCCCCGGGCGGTGGGGGGGATGACCCAGGGGGGGGGGGGGGCGCCGGAACAATCGGGCATACCAACCGGCCGCCCCCCGGCCCCCGGGC
>JBCCDG010000084.1:0-17666 GCA_039030915.1 Pseudomonadota bacterium
CTCTCTTCGACGAGGAGGAGACTGTCTTTTGGTCTGGCGTTTGCTGTGTGCGCAGGCCCAAAGAAAAAGTCGCTGGTCGCTTGCCATGTTATCGTCGGAGAAACTGACGCAAGGATACACGGGCTCCTTGTCCATTTGTGGCTTTTGCTTGCCCCTCTTTGTCCTGCTCATGAATTTTCGTTGTGCTATCGTGCTTTCTCCTCGCAGGTCGAGTTGTCCACAATTGTCACATCAAGACAGCCCACCCTTGGTTCTCCTTGTCGGCAGTGAAGATAAGCGCACACCTCGATTCTCGTTTGGCAAAAAAAAAAAGGAGGACAGTAAGAGTCTCGAAAAGATGTCCAGCATGAACTGTGTCCTCGGGCTTGTGGCTTTTCTGAGCGTTACCTTGACCGCCGCGACTCAAGATTATAGTGTTGTATATCTACGCGTCTCGAAGATTGCAGCCGATGGATCCATCACGATACTTGCGACGTCACCAATATCTATCTCAAGTTTCCGCTTTGATATCGTCGGAGGCATTGGTAAGGGATTTTTCCATTCCAGGCGTTGAAAAGCCTTCACCTAGCGCTGCTAGGTCTGCGTTTTCCGCCTTTGCAATGAAAAAATCTACCACACAATTTAATACGCCCTTATATATCGCAATTGGTATTACTGGCGTAAATGATCATTTTTAAAACTAGCATAACGAAGAGATCGGATATTATTGACGGAATCTAGCTGAAGCGGATGGCGTTAATCGTATTGAGCCTAGAGATAATAAAGGTTGGCAGGATCAAGGTCAAATTGACCACCACAAATGTGGCGATATTCAGGGCAATGAAAATGCCAATATTCCATTCTATGGGCACATAGGACATATAGTAGTTGACCGGATCAAGAGGGATGATTTTGAAATAATCTTGCAGGAGTCCGATAGTCAAGGCGGCCACATTCCCGATCACCATTCCCTTTAGAATGAGCAGGGTTCCGTTATAGACAAAAACCTTTTGGACTTCCTGCTCGCGTACACCCTCGGCGGTGCCGAAACGGCGATAGGCATGCTCGCCCACGGGGACGAGCAGGGCGGCCATTTCAGCCTTCTGATCACGCCGCCCGAGCGGCCCGATGCCGCCGAGATCGAGGCGCGTGAGCTCGTCTTCGTGCTCGACACCTCGGGGTCGATGCATGGGGTGCCGATGGATGCCTCGAAAGTCTTCATGCAGGCCGCCCTCGATACCCTGCGGCCTGACGATACGTTCCGCATCCTCCGCTTCGCCTCCGGGACCTCGGCCTTCTCGGCCCGCCCCGTGCCCGCCACGCCGTCGAACATCAGGGCCGCGCGCCGCTATGTCGAAAGCCTGGAGGCGAGCGGCGGGACGGAGATGGCGAACGCGATCCGCACGGCGTTCGCCGAGCCTGCCGCGCGGGGCAGGCTGCGCTTGGTGACGTTCCTCTCGGACGGCTATATCGGCAACGAGGCCGACGTTCTGCGCGCCATCGACGAGGTGATCGGAGACGCGCGCATCTACGCCCTCGGCGTCGGCTCCTCGGTCAACCGCTATCTCCTAGAAGAGATGGCGCGCGAGGGCCGCGGCCATGTCCGCTATGTCGATCCCACCAAGGACATCGAGGCCGATGCACGGGCGCTGGCCGAGCGCATCGCCACGCCCGTGCTCTCGGACATCCGGATTGAATGGGGCGGCCTCGGCGCCGCCGAGACGGTGCCCGAGCGGCTGCCCGATCTCTTTGCGGGCGACACGCTGCGCCTCACCGGCCGCTATGCAACGCCGGGCCGGCACACCATCGTCGTCCATGGCCGGAGCGGTGGGCGCGCCGCACGGTTGCCTGTGACGATCGACGTGCCCGCCGATACGGGGCCGGAGGGTGCGGCTATCCCCGTTGTCTGGGCGCGCGGGCAGATCGCCGATGCGATGCGGGAGGTCAATCGCCTGCCCGCAACCGATCCGCGTCAGGCCTCGCTCAAGGAGCGGGTGACGGATCTCGGTCTCGAACATGCGCTGACCACGCGCTGGACCGCCTTCGTCGCCGTGTCGGAGAAGGTCGTGAACGAGCGGCCCGAGCAGGCGGTCGATGGCCAGGTGCCGCTGCCGATGCCCGAGGGCGTGCCGCCGAGCGCGTACCCCGAGACCGCGTCGCCCGCCGCCCCGGCCGCGACGCGCCGGGCGGCCGCGGGTAGCGCCGGCTTCGCCAGTCTCCATCAGAAGGGTGCCGTTCCGGCCGAGGAGTTTCGCACGGCTGGGATCCGCGCGACCGCGGCCTACGATGCGGCGGAGCCGGAGAGCATCGTTGTCGCAGGACCCGTCGGTCAGACCGGCGGCAGCACGCTCGGGGGGATGAAGAGCCTCTTCACCGGCGGCTCGACGCCGGAGCCCGAGACGCTGGGCGGCCTTGCGATCCTGCTGCTGGCGTGGATCGGCGCGGTACTCCGCCGGCGTCTGCGCCGCCGCGTCCAGCGCGCGCGTCTCCTGGAAGGCACCGCCTGAGCCATCGCGGCTTTGCGCAGGGCCGGCCCCGGCATAGGCTGGGGCTGGCCGTCAACGAGAGAACGGCCGGAGGGACAGCCGATGCCACGCACGATCCTCGTCGTCGACGACGACCCGCATATCCGCGACGTGGTCGCCTTTGCCCTCGGCAAGGCAGGCCTCGCCGTCGAGACCGCTGCCGACGGCGCCGAGGCGCTCGGCATGATCCAGTCCGGCGCGCCGGATCTCGTGGTCCTCGACATCAACATGCCGGAGATGGACGGGCTCGAGCTCTGCCGGCAGCTGCGCCGCGGCTCCGACCTGCCGATCCTCTTCCTGTCCTCGCGCGATGACGAGATCGACCGGGTGGTTGGCCTCGAGCTCGGCGCGGACGACTACGTGACCAAGCCCTTCAGCCCGCGGGAGCTGACGGCCCGCGTCGCTGCGATCCTGAAGCGCACGGCGCCCGATGCGCGGGGCGGGGAGGGCGAGGGGCTCGACCCGCCGATCACCCACCGCACGGCGGAGGGGCTTCTCGTCGTCGATACCGCGCGCCATCTCGTGACCTGGGACGGTGGACCGGTGAAGCTCACCGCGACGGAGTTCCAGCTCCTCGCCATCATGGCCCGCCAGCCCGGCCGCGTCTTCGACCGGGAGACCCTGATGCGCGGCGCCTATCCGCCCAACATCCACGTCTCGGATCGCACCATCGACAGCCATGTCCGGCATGTCCGCGCCAAGCTAGCGAGCGCCGGGGCGAACCGCCTGATCGAGACGGTTCACGGTGTCGGCGTACGCATGACCGAGCGCTGAGCCCATGGCCGAGGGGGCCGGCGCGCGAGGGGAGAGCGCGACAGCGCATGCCGCGGATCGGGCTGCCCGCACGCCTCTCCGCCGCGGTGCCGTCAGCCTCGGCAATGGGCTCTGGTCGCTCATCGACGACGGGCTGCGCCCGCGCCTCGCAACCATCCTGCTCCTCGTCAACGTCGCGGTCGTGGCATTACCGCTCGGCTCGATCTTCTTCCTGCGGATCTACGAGAACCAGCTTATCCAGGAGACGGAGCGTGAGCTGATCGCCCAGGCCGCGATGATCGGTGCCGCCTATGAGCGGGAACTCGAGGGCCTCCCCGGATTCACCGCCACGGTCTTCGAGACATGGCGCCAGACGGAGGCACGGGCGCGGACGTTGCGCGGGCCGTTCAGCCTCGGGGACCTGGCGGCGAAGGGCCTCGCCTCGCCCTTCGAAGCGCCGGCCCCGCCGCTGGAGCTCGAGCCCGGCGATCCGAACTACAGCCCGCAGGACCCGAAGATCGACCTCTTCCGCGAGCCGACGCTGCCTTCGCGGCCGGACGGCGTCTCGGCCGGGGCGGCCAATCCGTTCGCCGCGGCGGCGGGCCGGGCGCTGACCGGCTTCATGGCGCGGGCGCAGGAAACGACGCTGGCCGGCATGCGCCTCCTCGACCCTTCCGGCATCACCGTGGGCGGGCAGGCGGAGATCGGCCTTTCTTTCTCCCACGTGCGCGAGGTGCGGGAGGCGCTGTCCGGCCGCTATGCCTCGGTCCTGCGCTATCGCGAGCTCGAGGGCGCTCCGCCGGAGCTTGCCAGCATAAGCCGGGGCACGGGCGTGCGCGTGTTCGTCGCCTTCCCGGTGAAGCGGGAGGGCAAGGTCTGGGGCGTCGCCTATCTCTCGCGCACGCCGAAGAGCGCGCTCAAGCATCTCTATGGCGAGCGCGACAAGGTGGTGATCGCGGGCCTCATCGTCCTCGCCTTCGCCGCGGGGCTGGCCATGCTCACCTCGCGCACGATCTCCCGACCCGTGGCGGCGCTGACGGCGCGGATGCGGGCGATCATGGCGGGGGACCGGAGCGCCATGGCGCCGCTCGCGCGCCCCGGCACGCGTGAGATCGCTGAGCTATCCGAGGGCATCAGCCGCATGGCCGGCGCGCTCGAGGCGCGGGCCGAGACCGTGCGCGCCTTTGCCCGCCATGTGAGCCACGAGTTCAAGACGCCGATTGCCGGCATCCGCGGGGCGGCGGAGATTCTGGAGGATCATGCCGCGACATTGACTGAGGAGGAGCGCGCGCGCTTCGCCGGCAACATCCTGCGCGATGCGGGCCGGCTCGAGGCGCTCCTCGCCAGGCTTCTGGACCTGGCCCGCGCGGAGCATGCAGCGCCCCCGCCAGGCCCGCTGGCGCTCGACGAGGCGTTGCCGGTCGCGGCGCGGCGGGCAGCGCAACGCCTCGGCGAGCGGGCGGGGCGGCAGGTGCTCGAAATCGCGGTAAAGGTGCCGACGGGCCTGGCCGCGCGGATCACGGAGGAGGCGCTCGGCATCCTCGTCGACAACCTCGCCCGCAACGCCGCCGAGCATGGCGCGCGCCGGCTTTCGGTCGCGGCGCGCCCGCTGGCGGTGGCGGAGGGTGGCGGGCCGGGCGTGTGCCTTGCCTTCGCCGATGACGGGCGAGGCATCTCGCCCGCCAACCGCGCCCGCGTCTTCGAGCAGTTCTTCACCACCCGACGCGCGGATGGCGGCACGGGGCTCGGCCTCTCCATCGTGCGCGCCGTTCTGGCGAGCCAAGGCGGGCAGATCGCACTCGGCGGCGGCGGAGAGGCAGAGGACGGCGCGGTCTTCGAGATCACGCTGCGCGCCTGACCCTCGCTCCCCGCCACCCCGCGACGCCGGACGGCCCCGGGGGAAGGACATCTCAGGCGCGCGAGGCGCGGGCCGAGCCCCAGGCCGCGAGCGCTGCACCGGCGGTGATCAGGACAGCGGCGAGGGCAAGGCGCGGCGTCGGCGAGGCGATCCCGACGAGCACGAGGACCAGTGTCGAGAGGAGCGGGGCCGCGTAGGCACTTACCCCGAGGAGCTGGATGTCGCCCTTCTTGCACCCCACGTCCCAGGCGTAGAAGGCGGCGCCCACGGGGCCGAGGCCCAGGCCAAGCACCGCGGCCCAGCCGAGCGCACCTGTCGGCCACACAGTCTCCTCGAGCGCGAGATGCGCGACGCCCGAAAGCACCGCGACCGCGAGGCAGAAGCCCGCGACGCTGGCCGTCGGCGCATCGCCGACGACCCTGCTAAGCACCGAATAGCCCGACCATATGACGGCGCAGAGGAGTGCGGCGGCATAGCCCGGCAGATGCGCGGCCTCGATCCCCGGCCCGTCGCCCCCGCCGAGGATCAGGAGCGCCGCACCGGCAAAGCCCGCGAGCGCACCTGTGAGGTGCAGCGTACCGAGCCGCCCGCCCGGCAGGAGCCCCGAGAAGAGCACGATGAGGAGCGGCCAGAGATAGGCGACGAGCCCCGCAGCGGCGGGCGGCGCGCCCTTGAGCGCCGTGAAGTAGAAGAAGTGGTAGCCGAAGAGCCCAAGCACCCCCAGTGCCCAAACCCGGGCTGGCTGCCGGAGCGCGGGGCCGAGCGGCAGCCCCGTGAGCCTGATGGCCAGCAACCCGATGAGCCCGCCGACGAGGAAGGACATTGCGGTCAGTTGGAAGGGAGGCACTACCGCTGCACCGACAGTGAAGAGCGCGAGGAGAGCCCAGAGCAGCACTGCTGTGAACCCGATCGCCGTCGCCCGTCCCCGGTCGCCGGCCCGCGAAAGGTTCGTCGAGGTCACAGGGGGTGTTGCCATGCTGCCGCGTCCTCGCCCGACAGGATCCGGCCCGATCGGTTCCGTCGGCCGCTCCATTTCCTGCTCCTTTCCCCTGGTGCCACCAGATATGGCATCGCCGCCTTGCTGCGCCGCACGATGAGGCGGTGAGGCAACAGTGCGGCGATCATGGTTCACGATGGTGTCTCCCAGCACCCGCGCAAAGGCAATGGGCCGCAAGATGGCCACAGTCCGCAGGCCGACTCGGTTTGGGACTGGTTCCGATGGGCGGAAAATCAGCGTGACCGTGTTCTTGGGCGGGGCAATGGGGTGGATGGCGACGGGTCGCACGGCATGTCCGGCGGCGCGAAGCGCTGTCTTGCGGTCCGGAACGGGCGAAAGCGGCCGGCACGCCAGGATCCTGTGGCTTGGCGCGGCGGCCTTGGCGGCGGTCGGGCTCTTCCAGGTGGGGATGGAGGCGGCGTCGGACCCGGCGCTCCGTGCGGAGACAGGTGCGCTCCTCGCCCTCCTCTCGGCCCTTGCGCTCGCCGCGATGGCGCCCGCAGGCGCGGCGCAGGCGCTCGCGGCATTCGATGCCGGGCGCGACGACCCGAGGCTCAACCGCCCACTCCGCAGGCCGGGAGCTACCCCTGTCAGCGGAATGCGCGGCTTCTGGGGACTGGTGACCGCCTACTGGACCTCCGAACGCTGGCTCGAGGCATGGACGCTCACTGCCGCCGTCATCGGGCTCACCACGCTGCTCTCCAAGGCCAGCGTCTGGGTCGCCATGGCCTCGGCGGATTTCCTGCATGCCCTCGTCAATGTGCATGCCGCCGAGGCGGGCAACGATCCGCTCGGCTGGGTACTGGGGGCGGCTGGCATTTATGCCGCCATCGCGCTCGCTCGCATCGGGGGCGTCGCGCTCCGCCACTTCGCCTCCAGCACGCTCCACCGCAAGGCGCGTGCCTGGGTTCAGTCGCAGTATCAGGCGGGCATGCTGCGGGCCGGCCATGTCTCGGCCAATCTCGTCTCCGACCGCGACGACAGCCCTGGCGCGCGCCTGCCCGACAACATCGATCAGCGGGTCGATGAGTGCTCGATGAGCGTCTTCGGCGCGGTCATCGGGCTCGCCATGGGCCTCTGGGGCGCTTTCGCCTCGATCTACTTCGTGTCGGTCGCACTTCTCGAGCGTTCGGCGCCCGTGGGCTTTCTCGAAGCCTGGGGCGCGGACCTCTCCGTCTTCGTGACGGCGCAGACGGGCATTGCGGTAAACCTTCAGCCCGGGGCCTATGGCAGCTTCCTCCTCGTGATCGCGCTCGTCGCCACCTATGTGCCGCTGATGACCTGGGCGGCCTGGCGCCTCGGCCGGGTGCTCGAGCGTCAGACCATCGCGCGCCAGCGGGCCGACGGCTCTTGGCGCGGTGAGCTCGGCCAGATGCTGGTGCGCGCGCCCCGCATGGCGATCAGCAGGGGCGAGGCGGTGCAGGCGCGGGTCAACGAGCGGCTCTACGGCGCGGTCGACGGCACCTGGCACCGGCTCAATGGCACGCAGTCGGGCTTCATGGCCTTCACCAACGGCTACAACTTCATCACCAACCGGCTCCTCGGTTACCTGCCGGGTCTGCCCGCCTATCTCTCGGGCGCGATCAGCTTCAAGACCTACGCGGCAAGCTCCGAGCTGGTGGCGGAACTGATCAACGACAGCTCGTGGTTCATCCAGGTCATGCCCGCACTCGCGACGCTCAAGGCCAACACCGTCCGGTTGACGGAGCTCGCCGAGGCGATCGAATGCGCGGGCGACAACAAGCGCTTCTATGCAGAGACGGGGCGGCATGCCTTCGCCTATTCGATGGCGGATCCGGGCTTCGGCCTGCGCCTGCATAACCTCGAGCTCGCCCATCGCGGCCACGGGGCGGCGCCCTTCCTCCGCGTGCCGACGCTGCATATCCGCCCCGGGCGCTGGGCCTATGTCCGCGGGCAGAACGGGGCGGGCAAATCCTGTCTCCTGAAGGCGGTCATGGGGCTCTGGCCCTATGGCGGCGGCGCGATCATCCGGCCGGAGCGGGCGTTCTTCGCCGGTCAGGACGCGGACCTGCCGCCGCGTCTCACGCTCAAGGAACTCGTGACCTATCCCGATCATGGGGAGCGGCACTCGGATCTCGCCGTCGCCGCCGTGCTGGGCGAAGCGGGCCTCGCGCGCTTCATTCCGCAGCTTCACGAGGCCCTCTGCGGTGCGAAGCCCTGGGTCGAGACGCTTTCGGGCGGGCAGCGTCAGCGCCTCGTCCTCGCCCGCATCCTGCTGCATCGGCCGGACCTGCTGCTGCTCGACGAAGCCTGCTCGGCGCTCGACCCTGACGCGGTGCTCGACTTCCATCGCATCCTGCGCGAGCATCTGCCGCGAGCAATCGTGGTGAGCGTCATGCACGAGCACGAACCCCCCGCGGCGCCCGAGGGCGCTCCGTTCTACGCCGACCTCATCGTGATCGAGGACGGCGAGGCGCGGCTGCAGCCGATCGTCACTTCGCCCATCCGCCTCCGTATCGCCGCCGAATGAGCGCTGGGGAGCGGGAGGCCGGGCGCGCGGCTGTCGTCGCCGCGCTGATGGCGCGGATGACGCTCGCGGAGAAGATCGGGCAACTCGCCCTCTTCTCCGCCGGCGAAGGACCGGCGACGGGCGAAGCGGGCGGTCCGCCCCTTGCCGAGCTGATCGCCGCAGGCCGCGTCGGCTCTGTCTTCGGCACCAAGTCCTTCGATACCGTGAAGCGGCTGCAGGACGAGGCGCTGAAGAGCCGGCTTGCGATCCCGCTCCTCTTCGCAGAGGACGTGATCCACGGCCATCGAACGCTCATGCCGCTTCCCCTCGGGCTCGCGGCGAGCTTTGACATGGCGCTGGTGGAGGAGACCGCCGCCGCTGCCGCGCGGGAGGCGAGCGCCGAGGGCATCCACCAGGCCTACGCACCGATGCTCGACATCTGCCGCGATGCCCGCTGGGGCCGCGTCGCCGAGAGCCCGGGCGAGGACCCGTTTCTCGCCGCCCGATACGCCGAGGCCATGGTGCGCGGCTTTCAGGGCGACGACCTAGCGGACCCAGAGCGCCTCTCCGCCTGCCTCAAGCACTTCATCGGCTACGGCGCGGCCGTGGGGGGGCGCGACTACGATGCCGCGGAGATAGCGCTCCACACGCTCTACGACGTTTATGCCGAGCCTTTCCGGGCAGGCGTGGCCGCCGGCGCCACGGCCGTGATGACCGGCTTCAACACGCTCAACGGCATTCCCATGCACGCCCATCCGCTGGTCAAAGACTGGCTGCGCGGTGCGGCGGGGTTCGAGGGAGTTGTCGTGTCCGACTACACGGGCCTCCGTGAGGTCACGGCCCACGGTCTTGGTGGGCAAGAGGCGCGGGCGGTGCGCGCGCTCCTTGCCGGGATCGATCTCGACATGATCAGCGGCGATTATCTCGCGGCCCTGCCTGAAACTGCCGAGAAAGGCCTGGAGGCTCCGGAAAGCGGCCTCTCCGTCTCTGCGAATGCGATCCTCGCCGCCATCGATGCCGCCGTTGAGCGCATCCTCACGCTCAAGGATCGCCTCGGCCTTTTCGAAGATCCCCTCCGTGGCGCGACGGCAGAGCGGGCCGCCGCCGCCCCCCTGCGGCCCGAGACGCGGGCGCTCGGCCGCCGCGCTGCGGCTGCCGCTGCCGTGCTGCTGAAGAACGACGGGCTCCTGCCCCTGCGTGAGGACGGTCTCCGCATTGCCCTTATCGGACCTTTGGGCGATGACCGGCCCAACATGCTCGGCACGTGGGCCGTCTCGGGCGATCCGCATGCATCTGTCACGATCCGCGAGGGCCTGGCCGCCGCCGACAATGAGATCCGCTTCGCCCCCGGCGCCCCTGTCGTCGACGAAGCGGCAGTGATCGACCGGCTCAACTTCGTGCCTGAGACAGTGACGCCCGACCCCCGGCCCCCGGCCGTCCTGCTGGCCGAGGCTGAAGCGCTCGCGGCATGGGCCGATGTGATCGTGGCGGTCGTGGGCGAGGCGAAGGAGCATACGGGCGAGTGCGCCTCCCGCGCAGAGCCGGATATCCCGGCACCGCAAAGGCGCCTCCTCGCGCGCCTTGCCCTCAGCGGCAAGCCCATGGCGGCCGTGGTCCTTGCCGGCCGGCCCCTGGTGCTCGGCGAGCTGCCGGAAACGGCCAACGCCCTCGTCTACGCCTTCTTCGGCGGCACCGAGATGGGGAACGGCCTCGCCGATCTCCTCTACGGCCGGGCCGAGCCGACGGCGCGCCTGCCCGTCTCGCTGCCTGCGCATGCGGGGCAGGCGCCGCTCCATCACGGTGCGCATGAAGGCGGCCGTCCCTGGCCGGGCGAATGGCGCAAGTTCACTACCAACTACATCGACCTGCCGGACGACCAGCATCCGGGACGCGGCCGCTATCCCTTCGGCGCGGGCCTCGCCTACACCCGCTTCGCCTTTGCGGCGCCCGTGCTTGCCGAGGCGCAGCTTGCGGGGGCGGAAGCGGTCGCCGACGTGTCCGTCGCGGTCGAGAACATCGGCGCCCGGGCGGGCACGGCGGTCGTGCAGCTCTACGTCTCCGATCCCGTCGCCCGGATCGCCCGGCCCGCGCAGGAGCTGAAGGGCATTGCACGCCTCATCCTTGCGCCGGGTGAGCGCGGCACTGCGCGGTTCAAGCTGACGAGGGACGATCTTTCGTACACGCTGCCCGATGCCGCCGGTCGGCCAGAGAGGGTATGGGATCCCGGAGAGTTCGTCATCCGCACCGGACCCGACGCCGCGAATACCGAGGCTGCATCCTTGCGCTGGGATCCCTGACCGCAGGCGTTTGCCGCGCCCTCGGCGCGCCGCGGCGCTGCGTCGATCAGGCCGTCGTGGCGTCCGGCGGCCAGTGGGCAGCGATCCACCCGAGTGCCCGGTCGAGCGCCAGCTCATAGGCGGGGCCCGAGGGACAATGCTCCGCGCCGGGTATGGTCGCGACGAAGGGCGCCGGCTTAAGCGTCGCGGCAAAGCGGGAGACATCGCCCGGCCGCGTCAGCCCGTCCCGCACGCCGGTGAGGAAGGCGAGAGACTGGGTCAGGCGGGCGGCGAAGGGGGCAAGGTCATGTGCGGTATACTCAGCCGTCGCACCCGGCACCTCGCGCTCGAGCGCCGCCAGAGCGCCCGGCCCCATTGTCGCCCGCGCGGCGAGGAGCGCATTGCCTGAGACGACGGCAGAGACGGCGAGCACCGCGCCCACGGCATCGCCACCGTGCTCCGCCGCGAGCCTGAGGGCCGCGTAGGCGCCCATGCTATGCCCGGCCAGCAGTACCTGACCGGGCGGCCCGCCCGCCGCCTCCGCGCCGCCCTTCGCCAGCCAGTCGAGCACCCGCGCCGCATCTGCATGATGCGCTGCCATCGTAAAGGAGTGCGGCTCTCCACCGGCCGTCCCGTCCTCCGCATTCGGCGCGGAATTGGGCAGGGCAGGGATGACCGTCGTGAAGCCGTGCCGCACCAGCGCGCCGGCCGCCTCGACGATCTGCGGCTGTGCCGGCGCGCCGTTCCGGCCGTGTAGCATCAGGGCGAGGCCACGGGCAGGCTCCCCGACCGACGGCAGGACGAAGAGGCCGGTGCGCGTGACCCCGTCTCCAAGCGTGCCGATGGGGCAGAGTGGCGCGATCATGCAGGCAAACCCAGAAGGCGCAATGCCGTCAGTTCACACAGGCCCGATACTGTTTTGAAGATGGAGCGGGCGATGAGATTCGAACTCACGACCCCAACCTTGGCAAGGTTGTGCTCTACCCCTGAGCTACGCCCGCGTCCTTGGGTGGCGGGTGTATTGCAGGTTTCGAAATCCGGCGCAAGCGTCTTGGCGGGCGGATTTTGCATGGCCGCGATGCGGGGCGGTGCGGGACCGCTCAGTGCTGTTCCGCAACCCTCAGCAACGGCTCGACAGTGGCGGGAACGGGCATTTGCGGGCGCAGGCGCTTCTTCAGGAAGTCCATCACCGCGCGAGTCTTGCCGGGCAGAAAATTGCGTGACGGATAGACGGCCCAGGCGCCTGCCTCGAAGCTGTCCGCGGCCGCCCACCAGTCGGGCAACAGGTCGACGAGCTGTCCGTCGGCGAGATCCTCCGCGATCAGCCAGTCTGGCAGGAGCGCCGGCCCCAGGCCCTCGCGCGCCGCTTCCCGGAGCGCGAGCGGCGAGGAGATCGCGATATCCCCCTCCACGGCCACCTCGACGGCATCGCCCCGCCCGAGCGGCTTGAACCGCCAGATCGAGCGCTTGCCGTTGAAGCCCATGCGCAGGCAGCGATGGAGCGAAAGCGCCTCCGGCTCCTCCGGCAGCGGGCGCTGACGCAGGTATTCTGGGCTCGCCACCGCATGGTAGCGCGTGTCGACGAGGCGGGAGATGACGCCGCCCTCGCTCGGCATCGGGCCGAGGCGGATGGCGAGATCGATCTTGTCCGCCACGAGATCCACGAGGTCGTCGGTCAGGATGAGCTCGACCGAGAGATGGGGATGCTGGCGCTTCAGATCCTTGAGCGCCGGGGTCAGGATCGCCGTGCCGAAGGCGAGCGAGGTCGTGATGCGCACTGTCCCGTTCGGGCCCGAGGTCAGCGAGCGCGCGGCATCACGCGCACGGTCGAGTTCGTCGAGCGCGGGTTCCGCGAGGCGCAGGAAGGTCGACCCCGCTTCGGTAAGCGACACGCGCCGCGTCGAGCGCTGGAAGAGGCGGAGGCCCAGCCCCTCCTCGAGCGAGGCGATTGCACGGGAGACCGAGGAGGGATCGACGCCGTGGGCACGCGCGGCGGCGGCAAAACTGCCCTGCCGGGCTACCTCAGCGAAGAGCTTGATCTGATCGAGTTCCAATGGGTCGCCTCCCGAGCGCCTGGCGTTCCTAGCATCACTATCGTCACGTTCGCCGCGCGGTCGTTTTTCGCCGCATCCTTCGTGTATACAACATCCTTGGCACCCCTGCGTGCAGTCAAGGGCTTTCTGACGAGGAGGCTCTGCTTCCTTGGTATTATGGCGGTTGTGGAGCGGTGTTATCTCTTGTGTTAACCAATTTATGAGTTCGTGACCGACTAGCGGCGAAAGAATGGCGGTACGCCTTGTTGCGACGAAAGCATGTATCCTTGTTTCTTGCTGCGTTAGTCTGGCTTTGCTTGCCGGGCAGCGCTTCGAGGGCTCAGGATTCGGTGCCAATAGTTAACGCAACGGCACCTTCCGAGCCCTGCGAGCGCTTCTATACCGTCGTGCGCGGGGATACGCTGAGCCTGATCGCGGGGCGCGTGCTGGGCGATGTCAGGGCGTTCAACCGTCTCTACGCCCTCAACAGACAGGTGATCGGCCCCGATCCGGCAACGCTCGAGGTCGGGACGGTGCTGCGCCTGCCATGCGCAGAGCCGCAGACGCGCGCCGGGGTGCCGGAAACACCGCCCACGGAGTTGCGCGGCGGCGGGCTGGGTCCGGTTGTGGTGGCGCCGCTCGGTGTCGGGACCCGCATCGCAACGCGCGGGATCGCGACCATCGGCGCGCGTGCCCTGTCGGCCCGGATCACGCGGGACCGCCGGCTTCAGGTGGTCGATATCCGGGACGGCGAGGGTGTGGGCCGTACCTTCGTGCCACGTGCGCTTGTCCTGCCGCGGGCCTCCTGGCCGAGGGTCGAGCGTCACGTGGCCTTTCTGGCCGAGCGCGGCGTGCGCCCCGGTGGCCCGGTCGCGATCGTCGCGGCCGATGGCAGTCGGCGATCGCTCGCGCGGGCGGCCTTCGCGGCATGGGCGATGCATCAGGCGGGGGTGGAGGAGGTGCTGTTGCTGAGGGGCGGGCAGGCTGCGTGGGAGCGTGCGCGCCGCCCCCTCTGGGCGAGCCCGGCGACGCCGCAGCCCCAGCGTTTCGCCCGCGCGGGCCTGTCTGCCGATCTACCGAAGGCAGGAACACCCGTCCTGTCCGCAGGGCATGAGGTGGTCAGCATCGGCGCGCCCATGGCAGGGGCGATCGAGGCGCCGCCCCTGCCGGATGTCGCGGCGCTGATCGCGGCGGGCCGGGAGCGGGAGGCGGCACTGTCGGCCCTCATCTGGCTAAAGGCCGTGCCCGCGTCTTGGGAAAGCGCGCCGGTGCTCCTGACCGCGCCCGACCCGGACGAAGCGGCGCTGGCCTGGCTTCTCGCCAGCGCGTTTGCGGGGGTGACGGGCGTTGGACTGCTGCCGCCGGAGATGCGCGGAGCCGATGGTGAGCAGAACGAGGGCGGCTGAGGCGCGCGGCGACGCTGCTCCCGCGCGTGCGCTTCGAGGGACGCCGCTGACGGAGCCGCGGCCGATGGTCAGACCGGATCTCCCCGGCCGTAGCGCGCTCGGGATGCGTGCGGTCGATGTCAGGTAGCGCTCAGGAAGATGTGGAGGGCGATGGGCCCGTGGGCGCCGAGCTGGAGCGTCTGTCCGATATCCGCCGAGCGTGAGGGACCTGTGACGAGGTTCACCGTCCGCGGATCGAGCCCGGTGTCGCGAAAGCGCGCCCAAAGCTCCTCGAAGCCCGCACAGACATCCTCTTCACGCAAGAGCACAAAATGCGACTCGCCCAGAAAGGTAAGTGTCACTGGATTGTCCTTCCCGCTCGCCAGAAGGAGCGTTCCGGTCTCCGCCGAGCCCAGAACGGCGCGGGAAAGCGTAACGGGCTCCACCAGTCGTCCGGGGCCATGACTGACCTCGAGCCCGGCCGCATCGGCCTCCAGAGCCTCGTTCAGCATCGGGTCCGCGCCGAGCCGGACGGCGGCGGGCAGGTTGCGCCCGCGCAGCTCCTCCGCCAGCGCGCGGGGCAGGGCGGCGGGGTTCTCGATCCGGCTGACGGTCGCGTCCGCGGCGAGAGCCTTTTCCATGAAGAGCGCGATGCGCTCCTTCCCGGCCTTCTGCCCCTGCGCGGGCACGGGGCCGCGCGCACCGGCCTTCGCCAGCCGCTCGGCCCGGGCCGCCGCTTCCCCGTCGCCTGCCTGCCGGCGGATACGCTCGAGAATGCGGTCGCGCGCGCTCATGCCCGCTCCTCCGCCGCCTTGCGCGTCCTCGGCCCGGTCCACTGCGCCTGGAAGGTGCCGCCCTCGGGTCGCGGAAAGTCCCGATGCTTCGTCCATCCCTCGCCCATCGGCATGTGCCGGAGCCGCGGCGAACCCGCCGCCCAGAGGCGCAGCCCGAGCCCGGAGAACCACGTCGCGACCGCGTAGATCATCGGCCGCTGCCCCAGCCAGCGCCATGCCGCGAGCCCCCAGCGCGCCGCGCCGGGCGCGAGGCCCTTCTCGAACTCCCGCTCCCGCCAGTGCCGCATCATCTTGGGCAGCGGAATGCGCATGGGGCACACGGCCTCGCAGCGCCCGCAAAAGGTGGAGGCGTTGGGCAGTTGCCCCCCTTCTTCGACGCCGATGAGCGAGGGCGTCAGCACCGCGCCCATCGGGCCGGGGTAGACCCAGCCATACGCGTGCCCGCCGACCGCGTGATAGACCGGGCAGTGGTTCATGCAGGCGCCGCAGCGGATGCAGCGCAGCATCTCCTGAAATTCCGTGCCGAGCATGCCCGTGCGCCCGTTGTCGAGGAGGACGACGTGGTACTCCTCGGGCCCGTCCGGGTCCTCCTCCCGCCGCCCACCGGAGGAGAAGGTGGTGTAGACCGTCGCCTCCTGCCCCGTGGCCGAGCGCGCCAGCACGCGCAGGATCGTCGAGGCGTCGTCGAGCGTCGGCACGATCTTCTCGAGGCTCGCCATCACGATGTGCACGCGCGGCAGGCTCTGGCTGAGATCGCCGTTACCCTCGTTCGTGACGATGACGGACTGCCCGGTCTCCGCGATCAGCATGTTGGCGCCCGTGATGCCCACATCGGCGGCGAAGTACTTCTCGCGGAGCACGCCGCGCGCCTCGGAGAGCATCGAGTGCAACTCCGACAGGCTGCGGTCGGCCGGCAGGTGCTTGTGCGTCTCGCGGAAGAGCTTCTCCACCTCCGCCACGGTCACGTGCACGGCTGGCGCGATGATGTGGCTCGGGATCTCGCCGCGGAGCTGGATGATGTACTCGCCGAGATCCGTCTCCTGCGCGCGGATGCCGTGCGCCTCGAGATGGCCGTTGATCCCGCACTCCTCGGAGATCATCGACTTGCCCTTGTTGACCGTCTTCGCGCCGGCCTGCTGGCAGATCTCGAGCACGATGCGCTGCGCATCCTCCGCCGTCTCCGCCCAGTGCACGTGACCGCCTGCGGCGATCACCTTTTCCTCGTAGGTCTCGAGATAACCCGCGAGATTGGCGAGCACGTGGTTCTTCAGGTCCCGCGCCGCATCGCGCAGGTCGTCGAACTCCGGCATCGCTGCCCGCGCCTTGGCGCGCTTGTCGATAAAGCCCGTCTGTGCGGCCCTCATCGCCTCCTGAATATTCGGGTTCGCCAGCGCCTCGCGCGCATTCTCCTTGAAACGTTTGGTCTTGGGCTCGTGCACGCTCATCTTGCGCCTCCTTCTCTCCGTGACCAAACCGACGCGTGGAAATCGACGCCGAGCTGCGCTGCCAGAAAGAGTGATATCGAAAGAACAGCGTAGAAGAAGGTCATAAAGGAGACGGCGTTCAGCTGCTCTCCCCAACCATCAGCCTCGGACAGAAAGCTCAGAAAACTGTAAGTGACCGGATGCATCGCCATCAGGATCGCGACCGAACCGAACGCAAAGCTGACCTGCCAGTGTCCGCGTCCAAGCCTCCATCCGATCAGGCGGGCGACGAGATACCAGAGCGGGATCACGGCGAGCGCGACGCCGGCCAGGACTTGGTTTGCGTAGATCAGGCCTAGGATGGTGAACAGGAAGAGCGCGCATCCGAACGTCGCGGTCGCTCCGATACATCCTAAGCCGGTCACAAGCACGGACACCCATCTCAGCAACGCTGCTGCCGACATCCTCATTCCCCGATCGCCGGTGTGTCGGTCTGGCCGGCCAGGATCTCGACCACATGGCGGGCCTTCACCGGCTTGCCCTCTCGGCTGAGCTTGCCGGCCATGTTCATGAGGCAGCCGAGATCGCCTGCCAGCAGCAGGTCGGCGCCCGTCATCGCGATGTTGTTGCCCTTGTTGCCGACCATCTTGTTGGAGATGTCCGGGTACTTCACGCAGAAGGTCCCGCCAAAGCCGCAGCAGACCTCGGCGTCCTTCATCTCCTGCAGCTCCAACCCCTCGATCCTGCCGAGGAGCCGGCGAGGCTGTTCCTTGATGCCGAGGGAGCGCAGGCCCGAGCAGCTGTCATGGTAGGTCGCCCTCACCTTACCATCGGCGGGCATGGCGGCTCCGATCCCCTCCACCTTCAGCACATCGGTGAGGAAGCTCGTGATCTCATGGGTACGCGCCGAGAGCGCCTCGGCGCGCGCGCGCATCGCCGAGCCCTCCTCAAAGAGCCCGGGATAATCCTTCACCACGGTCGCTGCGCAGGAGCCGGAAGGGACGACCACGTAATCCGCGCCCTCGAGCGTCTCGATCATCGTCTCGGCGAGCTTCCGCGCCCCCCGCTTGTCGCCCGAAGTGTAGTTCGGCTGGCCACAGCATGTCTGGCGCGGGACGTAGACGGTGCAACCGGCGTCTTCCAGAAGCTTGACGCTTGCATGGCCCACGCTC
>JBCCDG010000085.1:0-17611 GCA_039030915.1 Pseudomonadota bacterium
GAACGTCGCGATCTCCGCATCCGTCGGCGGGCGCTGGAAGATGAACGCCAGGCCGTCGATGATCAGTTGTTCGTCAAGCATCAGGTTCCCTCGTTGTTGGCACCGGCAAATGTCCGAAAGAGACACGGGCAGGCGCACGTGCCGTTGACGCTACGATACCAAGAACCTTGCATTTTGTACAACAGTAAACCCAACACCCCGCGAGAGCCGGAGGATACCGCACGAAAGCTGGGGCGAGGACCACGCCCGGCGTGCCGGTATCCGTTCTTCGTCGCCCTCCCCGTCATGGCACGCGCAGAGCGTCACCCGGCGGGCGGCCCGGGTTCGTTCGAGGTCTCGTCCTCGGTCAGAAGCCGCAGCCGCGCCCGGTGCGCGGCACGGATATGGCGCTTCGCCGCCTCTTCGGCCGCCGCGCTGTCGCCCGCCGCGATCGCCGCCACGATCTCGCGATGCTCGGAAAGGGCCGGCCCGGGCCGGTCGGCAAGCGAGAGCGTCGTCCGGCCGAGGAGCGTCATGGTCGCATCCAGGCCTTCGAGGCTCTGCAGAAGGAACCGGTTGTGCGCGGCACGATAGATCGTGCGGTGGAAGGTCTTGTTCTGACGCGAGAGCCGCACGGGCTCCAGCCCGGTCGCGACCGGTCCTGCGACCAGGTCCTCGAGCGTCTCGACCTCCGCTCTCGAGGCGTGACGCGCCGCTTCGGCCGCCGCCATCCCTTCCAGCGTCTCGCGAAAGAGGTAGAGCTCGGTGATCGCGGAGTGATCGAGGCTTCTGATCGTCACGCCCTTGCGCGGCTCGTGCGTCAGCAGGCCCTGCGTCTCGAGCTGGCGCATCGCCTCGCGGACCGGTGTCCGGCTGGTGCCGAGCATCGTCGCGATCTCGGCCTCGCGGACGCGATCGCCGGGCTTCAGCTTGCCGCTCAGCATGAGATCGAAGAGCGCGTCGTAGGCGTTGTGGCCGCTCGAGCCTCTCGACTTCGGCCGCGCCCTCTCCCGTTCGTCCTCGTCGGCCATCGCTGCTCCCGCCGCCGTGGCGGTCATGCAAGGGGCCATGGCAAGGTCGCGATGTCTTGAAGCAGCCCGGTCGGGAAGTCCAGCCTGAGGAGCCGGCCGAGGAGCGCGAGCGCCACCAGCACGAGCCCCCCGCCGGCTGCCGCTGCGCCGAGCGACAGCGTCGAGCGGCGGGCGAGGAAGAGGAAGACGAAGAGACCCGAGGCAAGGAACCAGCCGACGACAGCGGCCATCGCCAGCGGCATGACGATCCAGCCGAGCTGCGCGCTGAGCGGCGCCAGCGCCCGGCTGGCCGCGCTCCGGTCGAGATCGAGGAAGACGGGGCTCTCCGCCCCGCCGCGCGCCATGTGCCAGGCCAGCGCCACGATGGCGGCAAGCGCGGAGGCGGAGACGGCCGCGGGGAAGATCCGGGCGTTGAACATCAGCCCCGCCGTCAACAGCGGCGGCAGCGCCACGACGATCGCGGCACCGGCGAGGAACACCCACTGGCCGAGGCTCGGACGATGCGCGCCTGGCGCGGTATGGGCCTCGCGCTGGCGGTTCACACGCATGCCCATCCAGACCGAGCCTGCCGCGACAGCGACGAGCACGAGGAAGACCGGGCGCGCCACCAGATCGCCGAGCGAGTAGAACTGCAGCGTCTGGTAGAAATTGGTCTCGACCCCGGTCGACAGCACGAAGCCGATCATGAGCGCGGGACGCGGATAGCCGAAGCGGCGCATGTAGACGGCGACGATGCCGAGGCCCACCGCCATGATCAGATCGCCCCATGATCGGCTCGCGTTGAAGGCGGCGAACAGGATCAGCACCAGGATGAACGGCGCGAGGATGCGGAAGTCGATGGCCGTGAGCCGGGCTATCGGCACCGAGAGGATCACGCAGAGGATGGTGCCGACCACATTCGCGAGCGCAAGCGACCAGATGATCGTGTAGACGATCTCGAGATCGGTGGTGAGCATCTGCACCCCGGGCTCGACGCCGACCAGGATCAGCCCGCCGAGGAGGATGGCGGTCGCCGCAGATCCCGGGATGCCGAAGATCAGCGTCGGCACCAGCGCGCCGCCCTCCTTGGCGTTGTTCGCGCTCTCGGGCGCGATGACGCCGCGCACGTCGCCGTCGCCGAACCGCGGATCGCGGCGCTCGGTCTGCACCGCGTGGCCGTAGGCGATCCAGTCGATCACGGAACCGCCGAGCCCGGGCAACATGCCGATCAGCGCGCCGATGCCGGAGCAGCGCAGCGCGAGGCCCTTGTGGCGCCACGCATCGGCCACGCCCCGGCGCCAGCCGCTGCCGAGGGGCGTGCTCTCGGCGATCGAGCCGCCGCGCCGCAGGAGGTCGACGATCTCCGGCACCGCGAAGATCGAGATGGCGAGCACCATGAGCGGGATGCCGTTCGAGAGATACAGGATCTCGAACTCCATCCGGTACTCCGACGTCCCCGGCGCGATCCCGATCATGCCGAGGATGAGCCCGGCACAGGCCGCCACGATGCCCTTCAGCGCGGACGCCCCGGTGATCATGCCCACGATGGTCAGCCCGAAGATCCCGAGCATCAGCATCTCGCCGGTCCCGAAAGCGAGCACGATGGGGCGGGCAAGCTGCACCATCACGCTGAGGATGACGGCCCCGAAGATCCCTCCGAAAAGCGAGGCCACGAAGGCGGCCGAGAGGGCGCGCGCCGCCTCGCCCCGTTTCGCGAGCGGAAAGCCGTCGAGGACCGTCGCCTGGCTCGAGACCGATCCGGGCACGCCGATGAGCACGGCCGGGAAGGTGTCGGCGGTCGCGACCACCGACATCATCCCCACCATGAGCGCGATACCGGCCGCCGGTTCGAGCCCGTAGACGAAGGGCAGCAGAAGCGAGAGCCCGACCGTTCCGCCAAAGCCCGGCAGGACGCCGACGACGAGCCCCAGCAGGACACCGCCCACGAGGTAGAGGGCGGAGGTGCCCGTGACGATGCCCGCAAGGGCACCGAGAAGCGGCTCGATCATGGCGCGCTCCAGGTTTCGTGGGAAGGCCGGCAGCAGGAGCTTCGGATCTCTCCCGCCGCACGTTCCTCCGACACCTTACTGGGTGAAGTTGTAGGTATCCCGCAGCCAGTCCAACACCCAGGCCTCGGCCTCGGGCGGCACGGTGGTTGCGTCCCGCATCGCATCGACGACGGCGGCCCCGGTGATCGGCTCATAGGCGCCGAGCCGCGGGCGAAGCGCCTCGCGAACGGACGGGTCCGCCATCGCGGCCGAGAACGCATCGCGATAGAGCGCGACGACGGCCGCATCCGTTTCTGCCGGGAGCACCACCAGCTTCTGCGCACCGAAGCCCGCGGTGAAGAATGCCTTCCAGGCCTCCCAGCCGGGGCCCGAGGGCGCGGTACCGTGCACGGCTTCGTAGACCTCCGGGAAGGAAGGCAGGTCCGGAAAGCTGGGATCGCGCCCGATCTTGCCGTCGGGGCCGAGTGCGCCCCAGGAGAAGAGAGGCGTCATCTCCCCAGCTTCGACCAGTGGCGCAACATGCTTCAGATAGGTGGGCGAGGTCTGGTAGTCGATCGTGACTTCGTTGCGCTGGATCGACTGGCGGGCGATCGAGCGGCTTGTGAAACCGAAGACCGCCTCCACCTCGAGCCCCAGGAGCTCGAAGGCGAGGAGCGGTACCAGATCGAGCGTCGCGACACCCTGCGAGCCGTATCTGAGCTCCTGCGCGTTCAGCTTGGCGAAGTCCGCGGCGATGTCTTCGATGCCCATCCCGCTCGGCACATAGACCACCCCGCCAGTCGGCGTCGCGAAGACGGGCGCCCAGGTCGCGTAGTCGTAGCGGACGCGCGGATCCTTGAGCAGGAACGGGATCTGCACCGAGCCCGATGTGCCGAAGATCATCTCGCCCGTTGGCGCCATGCGCCGCTGCCACTCGTTCGAGCCGCCGATCCCGCCGCCAGTGAGGTTGCGAACGACGACCGTGGGCGCGCCGGGCAGCGCCGCCGAAAGGTGAGGCGCGAGGGCACGGGCCCAGACATCCGTGCCGCCTCCCTCCTTGAAGGGAATGAAGAAATCGACCCGCTCAGCGTCGAACGTCTCGCTGGCGCTGGCCGGGGCGGGCCCCAGTGCCGGCCCCGGTCCCAGTCCCGGCCCAAACCCGAGTACCCCGCCTGTGAGGCCCATCAGGAGCCCCGCCATCAGGAACCGTCTCTTCATCGTGTCTCTCCCTTGGTGCGTCGTTGATGATCTTGTTGCACTCTATTGTCGACGCTAGTATGCAAAAGTGAGCAGGTCAACAGGATGCGTGGGAGGCAGAACCGCAGATGAACGTATCGGACGTCATGGCGTCGTTCCTGAAGACGGCCGGTATCGACTGCGTCTTCGGCTATCCCGGCGATCCGTCCGTCGAGGTGCTGGAGGGGCTTCGGCGCCAGAACGGGCGCTTCGTGCTGGCCTCTCGCGAAGGGACGGCCGGGCTGATGGCAGAAGGCTGGGCGATGGTCTCGGGGCGTCCCGGCGTCGCGCTCTCCACGCTCGGGCCTGGCTCGACGAACCTCGTGAACGCCGTGGCCAACGCGACCCTCGACCGCGTGCCGATGATCGCGATCTCCGGCCAGATCGACCGGCTGCGCAGATCGACCTTCACCCATCAGGTCGTCGACCACGCGGCGATGTTCGCGCCGGTCGCGAAATGGGTCGCGGAGGTGACGCCCGAGACGGTCGGCCACGTGCTTCGCAAGGCGCACAAGATCGCTGCGTCCGACAGGCCCGGCGCGGTGCATCTCACCACCCCCGCGGACGTCGTGGGCGCGCCGGCCGGCGACGGCCAGATCGCCGTGGCGCCGGCGGAGGTGGCCACCGGGCTCACGATAACGGTGGAGCCGGGCGCCGATCCCGTGCGCATGATGCGCGCGGCGCGCCGCCCGGTCGTCCTCTACGGGATTGCGGCCAAGAGGCATCGCGCCGGGGCGGCAATCGTCCGGCTGGCCGAGGCGTCGGGCGCCGCTCTCGTCTCGTCGCCCATGGCCAAGGGCACGGTGCCCGAGAGCCATCCGCGCTTCGCCGGCGTGCTCGACATGGCCTGCAACAACCGAATGTGGGCCTTTCTCGCAAGCGCCGACCTGATCGTCGCCGCCGGCTTCGACGCGGTCGAGCTGATCAAGCCATGGACCGTGCGCGTCCCCGTGCTCCACGTCGACACCCGCCCCAACGAGGATCAGATCTACGCGGCCGAAGCCGAATGCGTCGGTCCCATCGGTCCGATCCTCGATGCTCTGGCGGCGGAAGCGTCCGGTGACGGATGGAGCGAGGCGGCGCTCGCGCAGCATCGCGCGGCGCTGGCCGAGGCCTGTGAGGACGGGCGCGTGGCGGGCCGGCTGAACCCGACCGACGTCATCCGTCTCGTACGTGCCGCAAGCGCGCCAGACGCGATCGCCACCACGGATGTGGGCTCGCACAAGCTCCTCGTCGGGCAATGCTGGGCCTGCGACCGGGCGCCTGGCGTCCTGATGACGAACGGCCTTTCCTCGATGGGCTTCTCTCTGCCCGCCGCCATCGGCGCCAAGATCGCCGATCCCGAGGCGGAGGTCGTCTGCTTCACCGGCGATGGCGGGCTTGCCATGGTGCTTGCCGAGCTTGGCACCGCGGCGTCGCTCGGCCTCTCGTTCCGCGTCGTCGTCTTCTGCGACGGCTCGCTCAACCGCATCGAGCTCAAGCAGGCGGCCCGGGGCTATCCGCCGGTCGGCACGCGTATCGAGGAGCCGGAGGTCGTCGGGCTCGCCCGCGCGCTCGGCTGCGACGGCGTCTCCGTCGGCACGGCCGCGGATCTGGAGCGCGCGCTTGCCGAGCCTCTTCCGGCGGACCGTCCGCTCGTCATCGGCGCGCGGATCGATCCGGCGCAGTACGCGGCGCAGTTCTGATGGCGGAGATGCGCGACGGTCTCTTCATCGACGGCGTCTGGCGGAGCAGCCAGGCACGGTTCGCGGACGTCAATCCCTATTCCGGGGAAACCCTGGCCGAGGTGGCGGAAGCCTCGCAGGAGGATATCGGCGCTGCGCTAGACGCGGCTGCACCGCCGGCCATCGCGCCATACGAACGGGCGCAGGTGCTGCTCGGCGCGCGCGAACGGCTGAAGGCACGGCGCGAGGCCGCCATCGGTCTGGTCGTCGCCGAGACCGGCTTCACGCGCCGCGACGCGACGGGCGAGTTCGACCGCTGCCTCGAGACCCTCGCGCTTTCGGCGGAGGAGGCCAAGCGCCTGGCGGGGGAGGTCGTGCCCTTCGCCGGCGCCCCCGGCGGCGCGGGGCGCTGGGGGCACACGCGGCTCTACCCGGTTGGGACGGTGGTCTGCATCACGCCCTTCAATGCGCCGCTCAACACGGTGGCGCACAAGATCGCGCCGGCCTTCGCCGCAGGCAACGCCGTGATCCTCAAACCGTCGGAGAAGGCACCGCTCTCCGCCGCGCTCTTGGTCGAGGCGCTCGCCGAGGCCGGGGCGCCTGCGGGCTCGCTCGCGCTTCTCCATGGCGCGGGTGCCGCGATCGTGCCCCCTCTCCTCGCGGACCCCAGGCCTGGCTTCTACGCCTTCACCGGCTCGACCGAGGTCGGCCGGATCGTCCACCGGAGCGCGGGACTTCGGCGAACGCAGATGGAGCTCGGCTCGGTCTCGGCGACCATAGCGCTCGCCGATGCCGATCCTGCGGCCGTGGCGCGGGCGGTAGCGCAGTCGGGCTATCGCAAGGCCGGGCAGGTCTGCACCTCCGTCCAGATCCTGCTCGTCGAGGCCCCGCTGGCACCGGCCCTGACCGACGCGCTGACGGCCGCCGTCGAGGCTCTCACGCACGGCGATCCGTCCTCCGACGACACCGATCTCGGCCCCGTCATCTCGGCTGCCGCGGGCACGCGGATCCGCGAGTGGGTCGCGGCGGCGGAGGCCGCGGGCGCGCGCCTTCTCCGTGGCGGCGGGGGCGGGGGCGCGATGGTCCCACCCGTGCTTCTCGACCGCGTCGGCCCGGACATGGCGGTCACCTGCCGCGAGATCTTCGGCCCGGTCGTCTCGATCATCCCCGTCGCGGATCTGGACGAGGCGGTCGGGCGCGTGAATGCCTCGCCCTACGGCCTCGCGACCGGGATCTTCACCAACGACCTCGCCCGTGCGGAGCACGCCGTGGACCGGCTCGAGACCGGCGCCGTCCACGTCAACCAGACCTCCTCCGCCCGCGCCGACCTGATGCCCTATGGCGGCTGGAAGGACAGCGGCTTCGGACATGAGGGCCCGGCCTACGCCATCCGGCAGATGAGCCGGGAGAAGCTCGTGAGCTACAGGACATCATGACCGGCACCCCCGCCTTCGAAAGCGTCGCGATCATCGGCCTCGGTGAGGCGGGAGCGGTCTTCGCCCACGGCTTCCACGCCGCCGGCACGCGCCGCATCACCGCCTTCGACATCAAGTCCGAGACACCGGCCGGCGCCCGGGAGATCGATGCGACGGCGGCCCCCCTGGGCGCGGTCGCCTGCGCGTCGCCCGCGGAGGCGGTGGCGGGCGCGGCGCTGGTGGTCTCGCTCGTCACGGCCTCCTCGGCCATCGCCGCCGCGACGCGCGCCGCATCGCATCTGGGCCCGGGTCAGACATGGCTCGACCTGAACTCGGTCGGGCCAGAGGCGAAGCGCGAGATCGCCCGGATCGTCTCGGCGCGGGGGGCGGATATGGTCGAGGGCGTCGCGATGGACACCGTTCCCGCCTCTGGCATCCGCGTGCCGCTCCTCCTCTGCGGACCGACGGCCGAGCCGCTCGCCGCCCGCCTCGCCGCCGCTGGTCTCGACGCCACCGCCCTCGGGACGGCATACGGCCTCGCGGCCAGCGCGAAGCTATGCCGATCCGTCGTCGTGAAGGGGATGGAGGCGATCCTCCTCAGCGCCTTCGATGCCGCCCGGGCCGTGGGCAGCGAGGAGATCCTGTGCGCCTCCCTGCACCGCAGCTTCCCCGGCCTCGACTGGGCGGCGATGGAGACAACCGCACGCGACCGGGTGAGCCGCCACGGCGCGCGCCGGGCCGCAGAGATGCACGAGGCGGCGCGGATGCTCACGAGCCTCGGACAGGATCATGCCCTCTGCACCGCCGTTGCCGACCGCCATGCCGCGGGCGCCGGATGAACGCCCGCGCCCAAGACCTCTCCTCGCGCGACTGGGATGTGGTGGTTTGCGGCGGAGGCAACGCGGCCCTCTGCGCCGCGATCACGGCGGCGGAGGCCGGCGCGCGGGTGCTGGTGCTCGAGGCCGCGCCCCGGCCCTATCGCGGCGGCAACAGCCGCCACACCCGCAACCTGCGCTGCATGCATGAGGGGCCCGTCTCGGTCCTCTCCGGCAGCTATGGCGAGGCCGAGTACTTCGACGATCTCCTCCGCGTCACGAAGGGCAAGACGGACGAGCGCCTGGCCCGCATCGCGATCCGCGGCTCGGAGGATGCGTTGCCCTGGATGGAGGCGCATGGCGTGCGCTTCCAGCCCGCACTCTCTGGCACCCTCTCCCTCTCGCGGACCAATGCCTTCTTTCTCGGCGGCGGCAAGGCCTTGCTGAACGCCTATTACGCCGTGGCGGAGGACCTGGATATCGCGCTCCACTACGAGGCCGACGTGCGCCACATCCACCTCACCGGCGGCCGTTTCGAAGCGCTCGAGGTCGAGATCGGCGACAGGGTCCTCACCGTCGCGGCCCGCGGCCTCGTCATCGCGTCCGGCGGCTTCCAGGCCGATCTCGACTGGCTGGCCGATGCCTGGGGGCCGGCCGCGCGCAACTTCCTGGTCCGCGGCACGCCCTACAACCGCGGGCGGGTCCTGCGCGACATGCTGGACCAGGGTGCGGACAGCGTCGGCGACCCGACGCAGTGCCATGCCGTCGCCATCGACGGACGCGCCCCGAAATTCGACGGCGGGATCGCGACGCGGCTCGACTGCGTCCCCTTCTCCGTCGTCGTCAATCGCCAGGCCGAACGCTTCTACGACGAGGGCGAGGATGTCTGGCCCAAGCGCTACGCGATCTGGGGCCGGCTGGTCGCGCAGCAGCCCGAGCAGGTCGCCTACGCGATCATCGACAGCCGCGCGCTCGCGCTCTTCATGCCCTCGGTCTTCCCACCCGAAGAGGCTGACACCATCGAGGGGCTGGGACAGCGCCTCGGCCTGCCGGGCGCCGCGCTGCGCGAGACGATAGAGCGCTACAACGCCGCCTGCAGCGATGGCCCCTTCCACCCGACCGAACTCGACGGTCTTGCCACCCACGGGCTCATGCCGTGCAAGAGCAACTGGGCACGCCCCATCGTGGAGCCGCCGTTCTACGGCTACGAACTGCGCCCCGGCGTGACCTTTACCTATCTGGGGCTCTCGGTGGACGAGCGTGCGCGCGTGCATTCCGGCGGACGGCCGTTCGCGAATGTCTGGGCGGCGGGCGAGATCATGGCCGGCTCGATCCTCGGCGAGGGCTATCTCGCGGGCTTCGGGATGACCATAGGCACGGTATTCGGACGCATCGCGGGCCAGGAGGCCGCCGCCAATGCTTGAGGCAAATCCGCTGTCGGCGCAGGGGTCTTTCGAGGAGGCCCGCCGCCAGATCGGCATCTGCAACGCCTGCCGCTACTGCGAAGGCTACTGCGCGGTCTTCCCCGCCATCACGGCATCGCGCCACTTCGGCACGGCCGAGATCACGCAGCTCGCCAATCTCTGCCACAACTGCCGGGGATGCTACTATGCCTGCCAGTACAGCGAGCCGCACGCCTTCGCCGTCAACCTGCCGGCAGCGCTCGCCCATGCGCGGTTCGAGAGCTGGCGCGACCTGGCATGGCCGGGATCGCTCGCCGCAGCGCTTGACCGCTCCGGCACGCTGATCGCAGCCCTGGTCGTCGTGGCAACGGCCGCCATCCTGTGGCTCGCGCAGACGGCGGGCGACCCGGCCGCCACCGGCTTCTACGCTTACATCGGCCACGGCGCGATGATCGCGATCTTCCTTCCCGCCTTCGTTCTGCCGCTAGTCACGATCGCGGTCAGCCTGCGGCGCTACTGGCGGCGCGTCGGGGGGCGGCCTCTCGTCCTCGCGGATGTCTCGAGCGCGACCCGCGCGGTCCTGCGCCTCGAAAATCTCTCCGGCGGGCAGGGCCAGGGCTGCAATTTCGAGCGCGGCGAGCGTTTCTCGAACACCCGGCGCTGGGCGCATCAGGCGACGCTGGCGGGCTTTCTGCTCTGCCTCGCCTCGACCTCGAGCGCGACGGTCATGCACTACGCGCTCGATTGGCCCGCGCCCTACGGCCCCCTGACCTTGCCGAAGCTTCTCGGCGTGCCGGGCGGCGTTCTCCTGGCAGGCGGTTGCGCGGCGCTCGCCTGGCTCAAGCTGAGAGCGGCACCCAAGCTTGGCGACGCGCCGCGCTGGGGCGCGGAGATGGCCTTCGTCCTCCTGCTGCTCGGCGTCGCCCTCACGGGCCTCGCGCTCTATGCGGCGACCGGGACGGGCTGGGTGCGACCGCTCCTCGCGATCCACCTCGCCACGGTCCTCACGTTCTTCCTGCTGACGCCCTACAGCAAGATGGTGCACGGCTTCTACCGCACCGCCGCCCTCCTCCGGGATGCGCAGCGGCGCCGCGATCTCCGCGCCATGTCGACCTAGCGAACGGCGACAGCCCCACGGCAGGTCGTCGAGCGCGCCCTGTCAGATAGGATCAGGTCGCCCAACGCGCGCCCGGCTAACCTCGCTGCATCGGTCCGGTTCCGCTGTCGGGCCCGGGAGAACGGCTTGGGTCAGGCCTCGCCCTCGGCCTTCGGGACGATCCGGCCGAGCGGCCGCGCGCCCAGGATGTGGACGTGGTAGTGGAAGACCTCCTGCACGCCGTCCTCCCCGGCGTTCGAGATGACGCGAAAGCCGTTGCCGCCGGCACCCGGCGCCACGCCCTTCTCCCGCGCAACCTTGCTCACCAGCCTCGCGAAGTCGGCGATCTCCTCGTCCGAGGCCCGGGCACCGAAGTCGTCGGCATTCACGTAAGCGCCCTTGGGGATCACCAGCACATGGCACGGCGCCTTGGGATAGATGTCCTCGAAGGCAAGGCTGTGCGCGCTCTCCGCCACCTTGGTGCAGGGGATCTCGCCCTTCAGGATCTTCGCGAAGATGTTCTCGGGATCGTAGTCGTAGGCCATCGGGCGGGCTCCTTCGGGGGTGGTGCGACCGCGGCGGAGAAGGGCGCGCCTCAGGCGGCCGCCTCGGTCAGCGAGATGAAGACATCTTCGAGATGCGGCTCTTCCGTCGAGATGTCCACGATGGCGAGCCCCTTGGACGCCGCCGCCTCCACCAGCGCGGGCGCCCCCGTCTCGCCCTTCCTGTAGGTCAGCGCCAGGATGTCGGGGGCGCGCAGCTTCGCCTCGACGCCGTGCCCGAAGTCGGGCGCCTCGCCGATCGCCTCGGACAGCCGCAGCACCAGCGTCTTGGCGTCGAGCCGGGCGAGCATCGTGTCCTTGTCCTCGCTCGCCACGATCTCCCCGTGATTGATGATCGCGATCCGGTCGCACATCGCCTCCGCCTCCTCGAGGTAGTGCGTCGTCAGGATCACGGTCGTGCCCGCCTCGTTGAGCTCGCGCACATAGTCCCACAGGAGGCGCCGGAGGCCGATATCCACCCCCGCCGTCGGCTCGTCCAGCACCAGCACGTTCGGGTTATGCACCAGCGCCTTCGCCACCAGCAGCCGGCGCTGCATGCCCCCCGACAGCGTGCGCGCATAGGCCTCCGCCTTGTCGCCGAGGCCGAGCCGCTCGAGGATCTCGCGACAGCGCCGCTCCTTCTTCGGCACACCATACAACCCCGCCTGCGTCTCCAGGCTCTGGATGGGCGTGAAGAAGGGGTCCATGTTCAGCTCCTGCGGCACGACGCCGATGGCCGCGCGCGCCTGGCGCGGGTTCACATCCGCGTCGAAGCCCCAGATGCGCACGCTGCCCGCGCTCTTCACCACCAGCCCCGCCAGAATATTGATGAAGGTCGACTTGCCGGCGCCGTTGGGGCCGAGCAGACCGAAGATCGAGCCTGCCGGGATGTCGAGATCGACGCCGTGAAGCGCCGTCTTCGGCGGCTGGCCGGCGCTGGCGGCATAGGTCTTCTCGAGCCCGCGCACCTCGATCGCATTGTCCGGCATGCGCCCCCCTTTCCGGTATCGGCAGGCCCCCGCCGCGCGGGCCATGCCTGTAGGGGCGGAGCATAGGGCTGCGGGCACGCCCTGCAACGGTGCGCCGCGGGAAACGCCGTTGGCAGGCTCGGCGAAAGGCGCCGTCGTCAGTCCCGCTCGTCGTCCTTCAGGCGGAGCAGCCGCTTCGAGACGGCCAGCGCCTCGTCGAGCCTGCCGTCCTCCTCCGCCACCTCGGCGATGGTCTCGAGGAACCGCTTCTCCCAGAGCCGGTAGCCCAGCGCCTCCGCCTGGACAAGGCCGCGCGTCGCCGCCTCCACCGCCGCCTGCCGGTTGCCGGCGGCACGCTCGACCCGGGCCAGCTCGTCGAGGCACTGGCACTCGACGCGCACGTCCCCGTCCTGCTCGCCGTAATGGGCGCCCTCCTCCAGATAGGCGGCCGCATTGGTCCAGCGCCCCAGCGCACGGTAGCAGCCGCCCACCACCTCGAGGGCGTAGGGCAGGATCACCCGGTTGCGGTAGAGCCGCGCATTCCCCAGCGCGCGCAGCCCCATCTCCAGCGCCTCCTGCGGGTTGCCGCAGGCCGCCAGCGCGCGCGCCATGTTGTGCTCGACCCGCGCGCGCTCCGCCCCGACAGAGATCGCCAGCGCCGTCTCCAGCGTCGCCTGGCTTTCCTCCAGCCTCTTGGCATAGCGCTGGATGGTCGAGAGCGTCGTGAGGAGATCCACCCGCGTCTCTATCGCGCTCTGCCGGTCGATCAGCGCCAGACCCTTGTCCACCGCCTGACGCGCCAGGTCCCGCCGCCCGCGGGAGTAATGAACGACGCCGAGAATCGCATGGATATCCGCCTGCACCACCGGAAGCTGCCCCGGCTCGAGCCGCGCGAGCACCTGATCGCAGAACGCCTCGGCGCGGTTGAAGTCACCACGCCACTTGGCCTGCCAGGCCAGCGTCCTCAGCGCGATGGAGCGCGCCTCGTCGTCATGCTCGTCGCTGGCAGCAAAGGCCCGCTCGGCCAACCGGAAGCTCTCGCTCCGCGATGCCCAGCGTACCGTCCAGGCGCGCCGGTTGAAGAGCGCAACGCTCTCGACCACGCCATCATCCGCCTTCTTGCGGACCATCGCCATACGCACACCCCCAATGCACCACCGCGTAACCACGTATCACAGCGTGAGGATTTTTGCGATTGCTCACCAAGGCGTGAATGCAGTTTTTCGCCACTGACCCTGCCCGCCGCACGCTTCGGGCAGGGCGGTCACCGGCAGGGCGATCCGGCCCGCGCAGGCCGGTGCCTGCCCACCCTTCGCCCGCCCCTCGCCCGCTATCCTCCCGCCACTTGGCCGCCACCCCGGGCGGCGCTATGGTCCGCCCGTCAAGGCGAGGTGAAGCGATGCGGGGAGGCAGCTCGATGGCGACCGACGTGCCCGAGATCGAGGAAGTCACGACGAGCCGGGTGCATTGCGACGGCAAGGGCGGCGCGCTCGGGCATCCGCGCGTCTACATGCAGATCGGCCCCCGCGGCTATGTCGACTGCGGCTATTGCGACAAGCGCTTCGTGCTCAAGGACGGCGCCGAGGAGGCGGATCACTGAACGCCCCCGCGCCGGGGCAGGGTCGTGGGGCGGTCCGCCCATTGGCCGCGACCCGCCGCGCCCCCGGCCTGCGGCGACCCGCCCTCGCCCTTCTCCTCGCCCTCGCCCTCCCGCTCGCCGCCCCGGCGCAGGATAATGGCGCGCCCGCGCCCCAGCCCGTCGCGACCGAGGACGTCCTGCCCGACGGCGCCATCGCCGAGCGCATGCGCGCCATCGTCCGCGCCTTCGGCGTCGAGGATGTGGAGGTCGCGGTCGAGGCCGGCATCGTCACGCTCTCGGGCACGGTCGCCGAACCTGCACTCAGCGACGAGCTCGCCGGCATCGCGGCCCGCGTAGAGGGCGTGGTGGCCGTGCAGAACCAGCTTCGCGCCACCACCGAGATCTCCGAGCAACTCGATCCCATCTTCTCCCGCTTCGGCGCGCGGATCGATCAGGGATTGGCGCTCCTGCCGCTCCTCCTCATCGCGGTCCTGATCTTCGTGACCGTCTTCTGGCTCGGCGTCGTCGTCTCCCGCCTCGGCGTCTGGACCCGCGCCGCGCCCAACGCCTTCATCGCCGGCATCTATCGCCAGGCCGTGCGCGCGGCCTTCGGCATCGGCGCGCTCGTCGTCGCGCTCGAGCTTCTGGGCGCCGGCGCGCTCATCGGCACGATCCTCGGCGCCGCCGGCATCGTCGGCCTCGCGGTCGGCTTCGCGGTGCGCGATACGGTGGAGAACTTCGTCGCCTCCATCATGCTCAGCCTCCGACAGCCCTTCCGTCCGAACGACCTCGTGGAGATCGCGGGCGATACCGGCCGCGTCATCCGCCTCAGCTCCCGCGCCACGATCCTGCTCTCGCTCGACGGCAACCACATCCGCATCCCCAATGCGGTCGTCTTCAAGAGCCGCATCGTCAACTTCACGCGCCACCCCTCGCGCCGCTTCACCTTCGATGTGGGCATCGACCCGGACGCGCCCATCGAGAAGACGCGGATCCTGGTGCAGGACACCCTGCGCGCGCTCCCCTTCGTGCTCGAGACGCCGGACGCGCTCGTCTGGGTCGAGAACCTCACCGAGGGCGGCGTGATCCTGCGCGTCACCGGCTGGCTCGATCAGGACGAGGCGGGCTTCGTCACCGCGCGAGGCGATGCCATCCGCATCGTCAAGGCGGCCATCGAGGGGGCGGGCGTTTCGATCCCCGACACGACCTACCGCATCCGCGTCGAAGGGGCGGGCGTCCTCGCCGACGCCGCGGCGCCCCGGCCTCCGACACCGGCCGAGATGGCAGATACCCCGCCCCCGGAGGCAGAGCCCGCCGCCGCCTCCTTCCGCGCCTCCGAGGAGAACGCGGTCGTCGCCATCGTCGATGCCGAACGCGTGGGCGAGGACGATCTCCTGCGCGCCAACGCCCCCCAGGAATGACCCACGGCGCCGCGACCCAGGGGCGCCCGGCCGGGGGTCCGCCACCGCTTTCGCGGCGCCGGAAAACCCCCTAGGCTCCGCCCGCCAGCGTAGAGAGAGGGAGGCCGCCATGACCGCCACAGCGCCTTGCCGGAAGGCTCCGGCCACCCGCCATCCGCGCCTCTGCGGAGGCGCCGCCTGATGCCTCTCTCCAAGGGCGACCACCTCTATCTCGTCGACGGGTCGGGCTACATCTTCCGCGCCTACCACGTCATGCCGCCGCTCACCCGGCGCTCCGACGGCCTGCCCGTCGGTGCGGTCGCGGGCTTCTGCAACATGCTCCACAAGTTCGTGCAGGACCGGGCGAAGGACCCGCCGACCCACCTCGCCGTGATCTTCGACCACTCGTCGAAGAGCTTCCGGAACGACTTCTACCCCGAATACAAGGCCCACCGGCCCGAGCCGCCGGAGGATCTGCGCCCGCAGTTCCCGCTGATCCGCGACGCCACCCGCGCCTTCTCGTTGCCCTGCATCGAGCGCGAGGGCTACGAGGCGGACGACATCATCGCGACCTATGCGGAGGAGGCGCGCAAGGCCGGCGCCCGCTGCACCATCGTCTCCTCGGACAAGGACCTCGCCCAGCTCGTTGGCGGCGGCATCGTGCTCTTCGACCCGATGAAGGAGACCGTGATGGACGTCGAGGAGGTCGAGGCCAAATACGGCGTCGGCCCCGACAAGATGGTCGACATCCAGGCGCTCGCGGGCGACAGCGTCGACAACGTGCCAGGCGCCCCCGGCATCGGCCTCAAGACCGCGGCCACGCTCCTGCAGGATTACGGCGATCTCGACACGCTGCTGGCCCGCGCGGAGGAGATCAAGCAGCCCAAGCGCCGCCAGACCCTTATCGACTTCGCCGACCAGATCCGCGTCTCCAGGCGCCTCGTCACGCTCGACCGCGCGGTGCCCGATCTCGAGCCGACGGACGATTTCGTCCTCCAGCCGCCCGATCCCGGGAAGCTCCTCGACTTCCTCAAGGAGATGGAGTTCCGCACCCTCACCCAGCGCGTCGCCGAGGCTCATGGCGTGGAGGTGCCCGCCATCGAGGACACCCGCGCCCAGAAACCCTCGGACGCGGCCGACGGCGCGGCGGACGCCACCGACGGCCCCGGCGCCGAGCGCGAGCTGCCGCCCCTCGACGCCGGCAGCTACGAGACCGTCGAGACCCGCGACGCGCTCGACGCCCTAATCGCCGAGGCGCATGAAAGCGGCCTTCTCTCGGTCGATCTCGAAACCACCTCGCTCAACGAGATGATCGCCGAGATCGTCGGCATCGCCCTCTCCCCCGCCGCCGGCCGCGCCGCCTATGTGCCGGTCAACCACGTGACCGGGGAGGCCGACCTCTTCTCGGGCGGGGAGCGTGTGGCGGGCCAGCTCACGCTCGATGAGGCGCTCGAGGCTCTCCGCCCGATCCTGGCGGACACCTCGGTCCTCAAGATCGGACAGAACCTCAAATACGACATCAAGGTCTTCGCCCGGCACGACGTGACGCTCGCCCCCTTCGACGACACGATGCTGATCTCGTATGCGCTCGACTCGGGCCTCGGCGGGCACGGCATGGACGAGCTGTCCGAGCGCCATCTCGGCCACCGCCCCCAGCCGATCAAGGAGCTCATCGGCTCCGGCAAGTCCGCCGTCACCTTCGACCGTGTGCCCATCGAGAAGGCCGCGCATTACGCGGCGGAGGACGCGGACATCACGCTGCGCCTCTGGCACAAGCTCCGCCCCCGCCTCGCGGCCGAGCGCGTGAGCACCGTCTACCACACGCTCGAACGCCCGCTGGTCCCCGTGCTGGCGGAGATGGAGCGCACCGGCATCAAGGTCGACAAGGAGATCCTCTCCCAGATGTCCGGCCGCTTCGCGCAGAAGATGGCGGGGCTGGAGGAGGAGATCCAGCAGCTCGCCGGCCGCAAGTTCAACGTCGGCTCCCCGAAGCAGCTCGGCGAGATCCTGTTCGACGAGATGGGCCTGCCCGGCGGGCGGAAGGGCAAGACGGGCGCCTGGGGCACGGGCGCGGACGTGCTCGAGACCCTCGCGGCGGAGGGGCACGACCTGCCGGCCAAGGTGCTCGACTGGCGCCAGATCTCGAAGCTGAAATCGACCTACACCGACGCGCTCCCCACCCACATCAATCCGGAGACGGGCCGCGTCCACACCTCCTTCTCCCTCGCCGCCACCTCCACCGGCCGCCTCGCCTCCACCGACCCCAACCTCCAGAACATCCCCGTCCGCACGGAGGAGGGGCGCCAGATCCGCACCGCCTTCATCGCGGAGCCCGGCAACGTCATCCTCAGCCTCGACTACTCCCAGATCGAGCTCCGCATCCTCGCCCATATCGCGGGGATCGAGGAGCTGCGCGCCGCCTTCCGCCGCGGCGAGGATATCCACGCCATCACCGCCTCCGAGGTCTTCGGCGTCCCCGTCGAGGGCATGGACCCCATGGTCCGCCGGCAAGCCAA
>JBCCDG010000086.1:0-17302 GCA_039030915.1 Pseudomonadota bacterium
CGGGGCCGCTATCGGCCGGGGGTTGTTCGGCGGTCCGGGTCCGTCGCTGCTGCCCCGGCCCCGACCCCCGGCGCCTGGACAGGTGGGTGTGGTCGCGGGCCGCTGTCGCCTGTGCTGCCACATGTGCTGTCGCGGGCGCTTTTTGCGGTGGCGGCTCCTTGCGCGTTGCTGGGTGGGTTTGACGGTTTCGGGTGGGTTTTGGGCCCGCTGCGGATGGTGGGGCGTCGCCCTGCCTTGTGGGCGTACTGGCCCTTGGGAGATGCAGGCATGGCTTTGGATTGGTTGCGGGGCGGGCGCGCTGAGGCGCCGCGCGAAGAGAAGGCGTCGGCGGTTGGCGGGATCGGCGGGCATGCCATGGCCTTTCAGGGGCCGGGGCGCGCGGTCTTCTCGCCCACCGACACGGCGACGCTGGCGCGCAATGCCTATGGCGGCAATGTCGTGGCCTTTCGCGCGGTGCGTATGGTCTCGGAGGCGGCGGGGACGATCCCGCTGGTGCTGACCGAGGGCGGCGCGCGCCAGGCGGAGCATCCGCTTTTGAGCCTCCTTGAGCGGCCGAACCCCGCGCAGGACGGGCGGACGCTGATCGAGGCGCTGGTCGGGCATCTCACGATCTCGGGCAATGCGTATCTCGAGGGTGTGGCCTCGGCGCTCGGCGCGTACCCTGTGGAGCTGCATGTACTGCGCGCGGATCGGATGCAGGTCGTGCCGGGGCAGGATGGTTGGCCCGAAGCCTACGACTACCGCGTGGGCGGGCGAGTTCATCGCTTCGACAACTCGGGCGCCTGGAAACCTGTGCTGCATGTGCGGGGCTTCCATCCGCTCGACGACCATTACGGGATGAGCCCTTTGGCGCCGGCGGGGGCGAGCGTCGATGTGCACAATGCGGCGAGCCGTTGGGCGAAGGCGTTGCTGGACAATGCCGCGAGGCCCTCGGGCGCGATCGTTTTCGGGGCGCGGGACGGGGCCTCGATGAGCGAGGAGCAGTTCCGCAGGCTGCGCGAGGAGCTTGAGGAGAACCATGCGGGCGCGCGCAATGCCGGGCGGCCGCTGCTCCTCGAAGGTGGGCTCGATTGGAAGGCCATGAGCCATTCGCCGCGGGAGATGGATTTTCTCGAAACGAAGCACGCGGCGGCGCGGGAGATCGCGCTCGCGGTCGGTGTGCCGCCCATGCTGCTGGGGCTGCCGGGGGACAACACTTACGCGAATTACCAGGAGGCGCATCGGGCCTTCTTCCGGCTGACGGTGCTCCCGGTCTTGCGCAAGGTGGCGTCGGCCATGGCGGCGTGGCTCTCGCACAATGCTGGCATGGAGATCGGGCTCGAGCCGGATCTCGACCGGGTGCCGGCGCTGGCGGATGAGCGCGAGGCGTTGTGGCGGCGCGTGGGCGAGGCGGATTTCCTGACGCCTGCGGAGAAGCGCGCGATGCTGGGCCTGGCGGCGGCGGCCGATGACGACGAGGCCGACCATGGCTGAGGGGCAGGCGGTGCCGATCGCGCCCTCGATGCCGGAGGGGACGGCGATGATCCGCGGCTATGCCTCGCGGTTCGGCGAGGCGGACCGGCGGGGCGATATCGTGGCCAAGGGTGCGTTTCGGCGCAGCCTGAGGGAGCTCAAGGCCTCGGGCCGGCGCGTAGCGCTTCTCTGGCAGCACGATATGGGGCGGCCCATCGGCGTTTGGGACCGGGTCGAGGAGGACGCGATCGGCCTACGGGTCGAAGGCAGGCTCTTGCCCGACGTGACGCTTGGGCGAGAGGCGCTGGCGCTGGTGCGCGCGGGTGCTCTCGACGGGCTCTCCATTGGATATCGGGTCCGGCAGGCGGTGCCGGAACCCCGCAGCGGGGGGCGGCGGCTCCTCGATCTCGACTTGTGGGAAGTATCGCTGGTGACGTTCCCGATGCTGCCCACGGCCCGTGCCAGCCTGAGCCCGGGGGCCGAGCGCCCGCGGGCCCCGATGGCCGGGGCGCTGGCGGCGGCGCTTGCGCGCTGACGCCTCTTCACGGTGCCCCATCCGGGGTCCCGCTCACCTCTGACGACCACTGATATGGGAAAATCGATGACCGATCATCTGGACGGGATGCCGGAAGCCGAGGGCTATTGCCAGAGCGCGACCCCGGCGGATCTGGTGGAGACGAAGGCCGAGGCCGCGGCGGACGCGTTCCTCGAGAGCTTCGAGGCCTTCAAGGCCGATATGTCGGGCAAGATGAGCTCGCTCGACGAGCGTCTTGGCTCGCTACAGACGAAGGCCGCGATGCGTCGCCCGGCGCTCTCGACCCGGGCCGAGCGCGAGGCGCCTTATCAGAAGGCGTTCGGGGCGTTCCTGCGCCATGGCGAGGAGGACAGCCTGCGCGCCATGAACCTCGAGGCCAAGGGGATCAACACCCAGACCGGCTCCGAAGGTGGGCATCTCGTCGATCCGCGCACCTCGGAGATGGTGTCGAAGGTGCTCCGCGGTGGCGGCTCGCTCCGCTCGATCTCACGCGTGGTGCAGGTCGAGGCGACGGCCTATGACGTGATCATCGACCGGGCCGAGCTGCAGGCCGGCTGGCTCGACGAAGTGACGCCCGCGACCGAGACGACGGGGCCGATCTTCGAGCGTATCTCGATCACGCTGCATGAGCTTTCGGCCAATCCGCGGGCGAGCCAACGGATCCTGGAGGATACGGCCTTCGATCTCGAGGCCTGGCTTGCCGAGCGTATCGGCGACCGTTTCCGCCGGGCCGAGGCGACGGCCTTCGTCAATGGTTCGGGCGGCACGCAGCCCATGGGCTTCATGCAGAAGGATCGCGCGCCGAACGGCTCCGAGGTTTGGGGCGAGATCGGCTATGTGGCGACCGGCACGCTCGGCGGTTTCGATCTCAACGATCCGGGCGATGCCATCGTCGACCTCGCCTATGCGCTGGGGGCCGATTATCGCCAGAACGGCACCTTCGTGATGAACTCGAAGACCGCCGGCGAAGTCCGCAAGATGAAGGACAATCAGGGCCGGTTCCTCTGGGTCGAGGGTATCTCCGAGGACAGCCCGGCGCGGCTTCTCGGCTATCCGGTGCTGCTGGCCGAGGACATGCCGGATATCAGCCAGAACTCGTACTCGATCGCGTTCGGCGATTTCAGCCGCGGCTACACCATCGCCGAGCGTCCGGACATCCGCATTCTGCGCGATCCGTACTCGGCCAAGCCCAATGTCGCCTTCTTTGCGACCAAGCGCGTCGGCGGCGATGTCACCGACTACCACGCGATCAAGCTTCTGAAGTTCGGCACGAGCTGAGCCCTGTTGCGTGGCGTGATGGTCCCGGCCTTGGCGGCCGGGACCGCTTTCTTCAAGGCTTCGGAGACGAGCGATGATCCTGAGCGAGACAGGTACTGGACCGGTGCCAGTGCCGCCCCTGGCCGATTTCAAGCTGCATCTGCGGCTGGCGCACGGTTTTGCCGATGATGGCGCGGAGGACGCGCTGCTGCTCGGCTATCTGTCGAGCGCGGTTGCGGTGGTGGAGCGGCGCATCGCGCGGGCGCTGGTGATCCGGGGCTTTGAGGTTGCGGTCGCGCGCTGGGATGCGGGCGATTGCCTGGCACTGCCGATAGGCCCGGTCGAGACCGTGACCTCGGCGGTGCTGGTGGGGCCGGGCGATCCGGTCAGTTTGAACGTAAGCGCCTGGACCGTGGCGCCTGGGGAGACGCGGCAGCGCCTCTCGGCCGCGGGTGCTGCGCTGCCGCCCATTCCGGCGGGGCACAAGGTACGGATCGCGTTCGACGCAGGCTTTGCGGTCGACTGGTCGGGCGTGCCGGCGGCGCTTTCGCAGGCGGTGATGATGCTGGCGGCGGATTTCCACGCCCGGCGCGGGACGGAGCGGGACGGCGATACGGGGCTCCCCCTCGCTGTGATCGAGCTGTTGGCGCCCTGGCGTCCGGGGCGGCTCTGATGCGGGCGGTGACACCACGGCTCACGCGGCGCCTGACGCTTGAGGAGCGGGTGGCGCTGGCCGATGGCGGGGGCGGCGAGACGCATGCCTGGTCGGCCCTTGGCGTCCTTTGGGCCGAGCTTCGGCCCTCATCGGGGCGCGAGGTGCTGAGCGGGCTGAGGCCCGGCAGCCGGGTGACCCATCGGATCACGATCCGCTCCTCGCCCATCGGCTCGCCCAAGCGGCCGGAGGCGGCGCAGCGGTTTCGCATGGGCAGCCGGATCTTCGATATTCGCGGCGTCGCCGAGGCGGACCCGGCGGACGCGTATCTCACCTGCTTTGTGGAAGAGGGGCCCTACGCATGACCGCAGCGCTTACCTGGCCGCTGCAGGAGGCGGTCTTTCAGGTCCTGGCGGCCGCGCCCGAGGTGGCGGCGATCGCACCGGGGCGGATTTATGACGCGGTGCCCCCGGCCTCGGCCGAGGCGGAGGATATCCCCGTCTATGCCGTGATCGGCGACGACACGGTGCAGGAATGGGGCACGCAGATCGACCGCGGCAGCCAGCATTTGTTCGGCATCAGCGTCTTTGCGACCGAACGCAGTTTCGCCCAGGCGAAGCGGCTGGCCGGCGCGATTTCGGACGTGCTGGCGACGGTGCCGCTCACGCTTTCGCGCGGGCGGGTCGTCTGTATTTCGTTCTTCTCGGCGCGCACGCGGCGCGAGGAGCGGGACCGGCTGAGGCGCATCGAGCTGCGCTTCCGCGTGCTGATCGAGGACACGGCCTGAGCGGCCGGTACGGGTTTCCACTTATTCCGAGGGAGTTGGCGCGATGGCGGCGCAGAAGGGCAAGGACCTGCTCGTGAAGATCGACGAGGCGGGCACGGGGACGTTCGTGACGGTGGCGGGGATGCGGGCGACGCGCATGGCGTTCAACGCCGATCCCGTCGACGTCACCACGGCGGAGAGCGCGGGGCAGTGGCGGGAGCTTCTGGCGATGGCATCGCTCAAGCAGGCCTCGGTCTCGGGCTCGGGCATCTTCAAGGACGAGGCGTCCGACGAGGCGATGCGCAGGGTCTTCTTCGAGGGCCGGGCGCCGGCTTTCGAGCTGACCATTCCCGATTTCGGGACGGTGACGGGCGCCTTCCAGGTGACCTCGCTCGAATATGCCGGGAACCATGACGGCGAGGCGACGTTCGAGATGAGCCTCGCCTCGGCCGGGGCGTTGAGCTTCGCGGCGGCGTCAGCGTGAGCGTGGGCGTGAGCGCGAATGCGCCGCGGGGCGAGGCGAGCCTGGTGATCGACGGCGTTGAGCGGCGGCTGCGGCTGACGCTCGGCGCGCTCGCCGGGCTCGAGGCGCGGCTGGGGGCTGGGAGCTTGCTGGGCCTGGCCGAGCGGTTCGAGGGCGGCGGTGTGACGTCCTCGGACCTCCTCGCGCTTCTGGCGGCCGGGCTCGAGGGTGCGGGCGAGCCGGTCGATGGCGAGGCGCTCTCACGGGCCGAGATCGCGGGCGGTGCGGCTGCGGCGTTGGAGGCTGCGATGCTGCTCTTGGCGCGGAGCTTTGGGGCCGCGCGGTGAGCGCTATCGGCTGGGACGATCTCATGCGGCTCGGCCTCGGTGCGCTGAGGCTTACGCCCGAGGTCTTCTGGGCCATGACGCCGGTCGAGTTCGAACGCGCACTGGAAGGGGCCGGGTTTTCGGGCTTTGGCGGGGGCGCGCCGTCGCGGGCGGGATTGTCTGCGCTGATGGCGCGGTTCCCGGATCGCGGGGCGCTTGGCGCATCTGACGGGGATACGAGGAACGATGCGGAACAATGACGATGCGCTGCCGAGCCAGGAGCTTGGCAATCGGTTGGCGGAGCTGAGGGCGACGACGTCGAGCTTTACGGCGGATCTCTCGGGCGCGACGCGGCAGTTGCGCGACATGGATGTGGAATCGCGCAGGCTCGCGCGGTCGCTCGGCACCTCGCTGAGGGGTGCGTTCGACCGGGCCGTCTTCGGCGGCGAGAAGTTCACGGACGTCATGCGCCGCTTGGCGAGCGATGTGGCGGGGCGCGCGCTGGATACGGCGTTGAGGCCCGTGCAGAACGCGATCGGCGTTGGCGTGACGAACGCTGTGGGGTCGTTCGGCGGGGCGCTGACGGGGCTCTTCGGGTTCAAGAACGGCGGGGCCTTCGATGCGGGGCGCGTGAAGGCGTTCGCGCAGGGCGGCGTCGTGCGCGGGCCCGTGACCTTCCCGATGCGGGGCGGCACGGGGCTGATGGGCGAGGCGGGTCCCGAGGCGATCATGCCGCTCTCACGCGGGGCGGACGGCCGGCTTGGCGTGCGGGCCGAGGGCGGAGGCTCCGCGCCCAGCATCACGATCAATATCGAGACGCCGGATCTTGAGGGTTTCCGCCGCTCGCGGGGTCAGATCGCCGCGCAGATCGCGCGGGCGGCGGGCTCCGGCGGGCGCAGGCTCTGACACCCGAGCCCGGACACCCGGGCTCTGACATCCAGGCTCCGAATTCCAAGCTCTGAGGGAGAAGCGCGATGGCGTTTCACGAGGTGCGGTTTCCCGCGGCGATCTCGTTCGGCTCGACCGGCGGGCTCGAGCGGCGGACCGAGGTGGTGCGATTGGCGTCGGGCCATGAGGAGCGGAACACGCCCTGGGCCGCGGCGCGCAGGCGCTATGACGCAGGGCTCGGCGTGCGGACGCTGGACGATCTGGCCGAGGTCGTCGCGTTCTTCGAGGCGCGGCGGGGCATGCTGCATGCGTTCCGCTGGAAGGATTGGCTGGACAACAAGTCCTGCGCGCCTTCGGCCGAGCCCGCGGCGACGGATCAGGCGATCGGGACGGGAGATGGCGCGACGGTCGCGTTTCCGCTGGTGAAGACCTATGAGCCGGGCGCGTATGCGGAGAGCCGGGTGATTGCGAAGCCGGTCGAGGGTTCCGTCAGTGTGGCGCTTGGCGGTGCTGCGCAGGGCAGCGGGTTCACGGTGGACTATGCGACCGGGATCGTGACCTTCGATGCGGCACCCGGGGCAGGCGTCGCGGTCACGGCCGGGTTCGTGTTCGATGTGCCGGTGCGCTTCGACACGGATGCCATCGACATCAACCTCGCAGCGTTCGAGGCGGGCGAGATCCCCTCGATCCCGGTGATCGAGGTGCGGGTCTGATGCGCGCGCTGCCTAATAGCCTGGCGGCGGCGCTGGCGAGCGGGACCACGACGCTCTGCCGTTGTTGGCAGATCGACCGGCGGGACGGGGTGACGCTGGGCTTCACCGACCATGACCGGGATCTGAGTTTCGATGGTGTCCTGCATCTTGCGGATGCGGCGCTGGCCGCTGGGGCCCTGGAGCTTTCGACGGGGCTTGGCATCGACAACCAGGAAGTGAGCGGGGCGCTATCGGCCGATGCGATCCGGGAGGAGGACATCCTCAAGGGGTTCTATGACGGTGCGGCCGTGCGGCAGTACCTCGTGGACTGGCAGGACGTCGCCTCGCGGATCCTGCTGAGCGCGGGTCAGGTCGGCGAAGTGCGCCGGCAGGGTGCCGTGTTCGAGGCGGAGATCTTGGGGCTCGCCGAGCGGCTGAACCGGCCGTTCGGACGGGTCTATGCGACGAGCTGCGCGCCCCAGGCCGGGAGCCCGAGGCTGCCGCATGACCCTGAGGATCCGGCGCTGAACGGGACGGGTACGGTCGCCGAGATCGTGAGCGAGGGTGTGGTTCTGGCGACGGGCTTGGAGGCGCATGGCGAGGCGCTTTTCGCCAATGGCCGCATCGTCTGGCTCACCGGCGCGAATGCGGGGGCCGAGGGCTATGTGCGGCGCCATGTGATCGTCGGCGGTCAGGCGCGGCTCGAGCTTTGGAACGCGCCGCCTTTGCCCGCGGCCGCGGGCGACACGTTCCGAGCGGAGGCGGGGCAGGTGCTCTGCCCCGAGGAGCATAAGGCGCGCCATGGGGATCTGATCGACTATCCGGGGTTCCCGCATATGCCAGGCGACGATTTCGCGGCCGGGTATCCTGAGGAGGGAGGCACGCATGACGGCGGCTCGCTCTTCCGAAGCTGATCGCGGCGTGGCGGTTCTTGCGGCGGCGCGCGGCTGGCTCGGCACGCCTTATCGCCATCAGGCGAGCGTGCGGGGCGTCGGCGCCGATTGCCTCGGGCTCTTGCGTGGGGTGTGGCGCGAAGTGATCGGGCCGGAGCCTGAGCCTGCGCCGGCCTATTCGCCCGATTGGGCCGAGGCGGGTGGGGCCGAGCGAATGCTGGAGGCGGCGGGGCGCTGGCTCTACCCGCTTGAGCCCTGCGGCGCGCGCCCTGGCGATGTGCTGGTCTTTCGCATGAAGGCGAAGGGTGTGGCGAAGCATCTGGCGATCCTCTCCGCGGGCGGCGTGCCCGGGGGGCGGATGATCCATGCCTATTCGGGCCACGCGGTCTGCGAGACCGGGATCGGCCCTGCTTGGGGGCGCCGGCTGGCCGGGGCCTTTCGGTTTCCTTGTGACACGACCCCTGTGGGAGGTGCCTGATGGCGACGCTTGTTCTGGCCGCTGCAGGCTCCGCTATCGGTGGCGCGATCGGCGGCACGGTGCTTGGCGTGAGTGCCGCCACCGTGGGGCAGGCCGTGGGTGCGGTCGCCGGCGGTTTCATCGATCAGGCCATCATCGGCCGTGGCTCGCGCGCTGTCGAGCATGGGCGGGCGCGGAACCTGCGCCTGCAGACCTCGACCGAGGGTGCGCCCGTTACGATCAGCTATGGGCGGATGCGGCTTGCGGGCACGGTGATCTGGTCGACCCGGTTCCTCGAGACCGTGCGGAGCTCCAGCCAAGGCGGCAAGGCGACGGGCGGACAGCGGGTGCGGGAGTACTCGTACTCGATCAGCCTGGCGGTAGCGCTTGGCGAAGGGCCGATCGACCGGATCGGACGGGTCTGGGCCGATGGCAAGGAGATCGATCTCTCCACGATCACCCACCGCGTCTACAAGGGCGATTTCGAGCAGCTTCCCGATCCGAAGATCGAGGCCGTGGAGGGCGCGGGGAATGTGCCCGCCTATCGCGGCACGGCCTATGTGGTGTTCGAGGATCTGCCGATCGGGCCTTATGGCAACCGCATCCCGCAGCTCAATTTCGAGGTGTTTAGGGGCGTCGATCCCGAGGATCTGGGGCTCGATCCCGAGATCTTCGGCAAACCTCTGCCGAAGATCGTGAAGGGTGTCGCGCTCTCGCCCGGGACCGGGGAGCATGCGCTTCATGCGGAGGCGCAGCGCTATGAGTTCCCGGGTGGGGCGACGCAGGCGGCGAATGTGCATAACGCGGCACTGCGCCCGGATATCGAGGTCGCCCTCGATCAGCTTCAGGCGGAGTTGCCGGCGTGTGAGACGGTATCGCTGATCGTCTCGTGGTTCGGGGACGATCTGCGGGTCGGGCGCTGCTCGGTCCAGCCCAAGATCGAGATCGCGGGGCGGGCGAGCGGGCCCGATGCCTGGATGGTGGCGGGGCTCGACAGCTCGAGCGCGGCTGTCGTGAGCGTCGACGAGGACGAGCGCCCGAACTATGGCGGCACGCCGTCGGATGCCTCGGTGATCTCGGCCATACGGTCGCTGACGGCGCGCGGGCTGAAGGTGATGATCTATCCGTTCTTGTTGATGGATGTGGAGCCGGGGAACGCGCTGACCGATCCATACACGGGCGCGGCCGGGCAGCCGGCATTCCCGTGGCGGGGGCGGATCACGCTGGAGGCGGCCCCTGGCGAGCCCGGCTCGACGGACAAGACGGCGGCTGCGGCCGGCGAGGTCGCGGCGTTTTTCGGAAACGCGCAGGCCTCGCATTTCTCACTCGCCGGTGGGGCTGTGAGCTATTCGGGGCCCGTCGAGTGGACCTGGCGGCGCTTTGTGCTGCATCTCGCGGCGTTGGCGCAGGCGGCCGGTGGGGTCGAGGCGCTCTGCATCGGTTCGGAATTCCGCGGGATCACGACGATCCGGGACGGGGCCGTGAGCTATCCGGCGGTGGCGGAATTGCAGGCGCTGGCGGCCGAGGTGCGGGCGCTGCTGCCTACGACGAAGCTCTCCTATGCCGCGGACTGGTCGGAGTATTTCGGGCATCGTCCGGCGGATGGATCGGGCGATGCGCTGTTCCATCTCGACCCGCTATGGGCCGATGCGAACACCGATTTCATCGGGATCGACGACTATATGAGCGCCGCCGATTGGCGCCATGGCGGCGGGCTCGATGCGGCGGCGGGTTGGCGCTCGACCCATTCGCTGCCCTATCTGCGCGCGAATGTGGCGGGTGGCGAGAACTACGACTGGTACTATGCGGATGAGGACGCGCGGATCGCGCAGGACCGCACGCCGATTGTCGATACAGCCCACGGCGAGGACTGGATCTTCCGGCCCAAGGACCTGGTGAACTGGTGGTCGGAGCCGCATTTCGACCGCCCGGGCGGGGTGCGCGCGGCGGCGCCGACGGCCTGGGTGCCGCAGTCGAAGCCCATTTGGTTGACCGAGACGGGGTGCCCGGCGGTCGATCTCGGCGCCAACCGGCCGAACCTCTTCATCGATCCCAAGAGCTCGGAAAGCGCACTGCCCACGGGCAGCACCGGCGCGCGAGACGATGAGATGCAGCGCCGGTTCCTGCAGGCGAAAATCATGCATTGGGAGGATCCGGCGAATAACCCGGTCTCCTCGGTCTATGGCGCGCCGATGCTACCGGTGGAGCGGATCCATGTCTGGACCTGGGACGCGCGGCCTTGGCCCGATTTCCCGATCCGCGAGGATGTGTGGTCGGATGGCGCGAACCACCGGCTGGGGCATTGGATCACGGGGCGCGTTTCTGCCAGCGGACTGGCCGAGGTGGTGGCCGCGGTTTGTGTGCGCGCAGGCCTCGCGCCGCATGAGTTCGATGTGAGCGATCTGGTCGGCGCGGTGCACGGCTACGCGATCGAGCGGACGCGGTCGGCGCGCGAGGCGTTGCAGCCCCTGATGACGACCTATGGGTTCGATGCGTTCGAGAGTGGGGGGCGCATCGTCTTCCGCATGCGCTCGGGCGGTGCGGAGGTCGTGCTGGCGCCCGAGCGGCTGATCGAGGGGGCCGAGCCCGGCCAGGCGGTGGCGTTGAGCCGCGGGACGGCAGGGGATCTTTCGGACATCGTGCGGCTCGGCTTCGTGCAGGCGGAGGCGGATTATCGCGTGGGCATGGCCGAGGCGATCCGGCCCGGCGGCGCTGGGATCCTGGTCGATGAAAGCTCGGTGCCGATCGCGTTTCCGGCCTCCGTCGCCGACGGGATCGCGGCGCGGTGGCTGGCCGAGGGCGAGAGCGCGCGGGATGCGGTGAGCTTCGCCGTGCCGCCCTCCGAGATCGCGCTCGAGCCTGGGGATGTGGTGGGGATCGAGGGCGTGCGCGGCGTCTGGCGGATCGAGGGGTTGACCCTGGGTGCCGGGCAAGAGGCGGTGGCGACGCGGGTGGACCCCGCGCTCTATGTGCCGCGGGCGAGCCAGGAGCGGCGGGTCTCGACGCCCGCGGCGGTGCTCCCGGGGCCGTTGGATCTGGCGTTCCTGGATCTGCCGCTGGCGGATGGCGGGGCCGAGGATCATCGGCCGCGGCTGGCGGTGCTGGCCGATCCCTGGCCGGGGTCGGTGGACCTTTACACCGTCGATGCGGAGGCGGGGTTTGGTGCAGTGGGCACGCAGCGGGTACCGGCGATTGCGGGCGTGCTGACGGGTTCACTGCCCGGGGCCGCGCCCGATCTGGTGCAGCGCGTGAGCCTCAGTGTCGCCGCACCGGATGGGGCGTTCGAGGCGGTCGGCGATGCGGCGCTCCTCGATGGGGCGAACCGGGCTGCGCTGATCCGGGCCGATGGCAGCGTCGAGATGGTGCAGTTCCGCGATGCGGTGCTGACGGGCTCGGGCGCCTGGACCCTCGGCCATCTCCTGCGCGGGCAGCGGGGGACGGAAGCTTTGGCCGGCGTTGAGGCTGCGCCCGGCACGCGGCTCGTGCTGGTGGACCGGGGTCTCTTTACCCTGCCGCTCGATCTCGAGGCGCTGGGGCGGGAGACGACCTGGCGCGCGGTGCCGGCGGGCAAGGCGCCGGATGACCCGGAGGCCGCGGATGTGACCGCGGCGGCGGCAGGTGCGGGGCTTAAGCCCTTTGCGCCGGCGCATCTGCGGGCTTTCGGCGCGGCGGGTACAGACATCGCCATCAGCTGGATCAGGCGGACGCGGGTCGGCGGCGACAGCTGGTTCGCGGCCGAAGTCCCGCTGGGCGAGGAGCGCGAGGCCTACGCGCTTCGCATCACGAAATCGGGCGCGGTGCTGCGGGTCGAGGAGACCACGGCGCCTGCCTTCACCTACACCGCCGCCATGCAGGCGGCCGATGGCGCGACGGCCCCTTTCGAGGTCGATGTCGCGCAGATCTCGACGGTCCTGGGGGCCGGTTCCAGAAGGAGCGTGACGATCCATGGCTGAGACCTTCCGGATGGGCCTGCCGCTGGTAGCAGCGGCGCAGGCGCAGAAGCATGTGACGGTGAACGAGGGGCTGGTGCGCCTCGACGCCTTGGCCGGCGGCACGGTGGAGAGCGTGGGCGCGGACACCCCGCCCGCGAGCCCCAGCGAGGGTGCTGCCTATGTGCTGGGCACAGCGCCCGTGGGCGACTGGGCGGGCCAGGCGGACGCGGTCGCCATCCGCTCGAACGGCGGCTGGGTCTTCGTGAGCCCCTGGGCGGGGCTTGCGCTCCACGACGCCGAGACCGGCGAGCGCGCGGTTTATGACGGCGCGTCCTGGGCGACGGGGGTCGTGGCGGCCGGTGCGGCGGGCGCTGCGACGGTGATGCGAGTGCTGGAGACGGAGCTGACACTCTCCGGTGCCTCGACCGATACAGGCGCGCTCATCCGCGCGAACGACGTGGTGATCGGCGCGACGGGCCGGGTGCTCGACGCGATCACGGGGGCTGCGACCTGGCGGCTGGGTGTGGCGGGCGCGGATGACCGCTACGGCTCAGGCCTCGGCTCGGCAGCCGGCTCCTACGCCCTTGGCGTCAGCGGCCAGCCGCAGGCCTACTACGCCGACACTCCCCTTCGCGTCACCGCCGAGAGCGGCAGCTTCACGGGCGGACGCGTACGGCTTGCCGTCCACGTGATCGCGCTGAGGCCTCCGATCACGTGATGTGTCATTGACGCGCATTTCGATCAGGTTTTGCTATGTAAGGCGAAGCCATGATCGGAGGTGCCGATGAGTAGCGGGACACGTCAGGACACGGGAGCGGGGCTGCACGCCGTCGATCCCGTTTGGTCGCGGATGGTCGAGGAGGGCGGCGCACTCGTCGAGGCCGAGCCCTCGATGGCGAGCGCGGTGCATGCGGCGGTGCTGCATCACAAGGGGTTCGAGGCGGCGCTCGCCTACCGGATCGCCTCGAAGCTTTCGACCGATGAGATGCCCGCGATGCTGATGCGGGAGCTGGCCGAGGAGGCCATGGCTGCGGACCCCGCGATCGGGCGCGCCGCGCGGGCGGATATCACGGCCGTGTTCGAGCGCGATCCGGCCTGCGAGCGGCTGATCCAGCCCTTGCTCTACTTCAAGGGGTTCCTCGCGATCCAGTCGCACCGGGTGGCGCATAGCCTGTGGCATGCGGGCCGGCGGGACATGGCGCTTTACCTGCAGATGCGGGTCTCCGAGATCTTCTCCATCGACACCCATCCCAATGCGCGGATCGGGCAGGGGATCATGATCGACCACGCCCATTCCATCGTGATCGGCGAGACGGCGGTCGTCGGCAACGATGTTTCGATGCTGCATGGCGTGACGCTGGGCGGGACGGGCAAGGAGGGCGGCGACCGGCATCCGAAGATCGGCGATGGTGTGCTGATCGGGGCAGGGGCCAAGGTGCTGGGCAATATCAGCGTGGGCAACTGCTCGCGGATCGCGGCAGGCTCGGTCGTGCTGCAACCGGTGCCGGCGAATACGACCGTTGCGGGCGTGCCCGCGCGCGTCGTGGGCGAGGCGGGCTGTTCGAGGCCTTCGCACTCCATGGATCACTCCATCGCCGTCGAGGACATCGTGCCCGACTGCTGAACATCTCCAACACGATGATCGAGGGCCGGAAGCGGGAACGCTTCCGGCTCTTTTTTGCGTTCTGGCGGGTGCCATCGCGGCGGCTTATGCTCATCGCTTCGTGGCAGCGAGCGGATGATGGTTGAGGATCGGCGGCATTTCGAGGCTGGGGGTGACGCTTACGCGGCCCATCGGCCGTCTTATCCCGCGACCTTGGCGGAGGCCTTGGCGGCGGTCGCGCCCCATCGGCGATTGGTCGTCGATGCAGGCTGCGGGACGGGGCAGCTCTCGGTACTGCTGGGCGCGTGTTTCGAGGCCGTGGCCGCGGGGGATGTGAGCGAAAGCCAGATCGCGGCGGCGGTGGCCCATGATCGCGTGCGCTATCATGTGGCAGGCGCCGAGGCGCTGCCGGCAGGCGATGGCGCGGCGGCGCTCGTGACCGCGGCGCAGGCGGCGCATTGGTTCGACCTCGACGCCTTTTATGCGGAGTGTCGGCGGGTGCTCTCGCCCGGCGGGGTCGTGGCGCTGGTGACCTACGGCGTGACCGTGGCACCGGGGCCGATCCGTCCCCGCTTCGACCGCTTCTACTGGGAAGAAATCCACGGGTTCTGGCCGGATGGCCGGCAGCATGTGGAGGACGGCTATGCGGCGCTGCCGTTCCCGTTCGAGCCTGTCGAGGCGCCGGTGCTCGCCATCGAGCGGACTTGGGATGCGGAGGCGCTCCTCGGCTATGTCGAGACATGGTCGGCGGTGAAGCGGGCCCGTGCGGCGGGCGAGGGCGCGATGGTCGATGCTTTCGCGGCGGAACTGCGCGCTGAGTGGCCGGGCCGGCCGCTGCCCTTCGCCTGGCCGATCTCGATCAGGCTGGGCCGGGTGTAGGATCGGCGGACGAAGAGCCGTTGTCATGGTCGTCGGGCGCTTCCTGTTGGCGGACACTTTAGACGAAGGCTGCGTTGAGACGGGGAGCTAAAGCTTTGTCTTTACGAAGTAACTGAAGCGCAAAGATCCTTGCCGGGCGGCGTGCTGGCCTTTCCGGTCGCGTCTACGGGCAAAATAGCCGAACAAAAAACTCGGCAATTATCTCGCGAGTTTCGAGGTCATACTTCGCCCATACGTGAGTTGCGGCGTTGGGCGATGTTCTGCATGGTCCAATCATGCTCTTTCTGGATGTTAGCCACAGTCCCGGACTGGTAGCCGCATCGATCGTGATCGCGGTCATTGCCGGGTTTACGGGTCTTAGCCTGACGCGGGACCTCTCGAAAAAATCGATTGGTCAGCGCAAGGCGGCTGTGGCTCTGGCTGCGGTCGCGCTTGGCGGTGGCATCTGGTCGATGCATTTCGTGGCGATGCTGGGCCTGCAGCTACCCATCCTTTTCTACTATGACGTGGCGATCACGCTCGCTTCGGCGTTGTTGGCGATCCTGATCGTCGGCTTGGCATTGATCCTGCTGCATTTTATCGAACGCAGCCCGAGAGTGATCGTCGCGGCCGGGGCGCTGGTGGGGATCGGCATCTCCTGCATGCACTATCTGGGCATGAGCGCGCTGCAGCTCTGCCGGGCTGTCCATACCGCGCCGGGGGTGGTGCTCTCGCTCGTGGTTGCGGTGCTGTTCTGCATTCTGGCTTTCTGGGTGGCCTATCATCGCCGGACGGATCGGAACCTCATGCTTGGGACGCTTTGCTTCGGTGGGGCGGTCGTCTCGGTGCATTTCGTGGCCATGGCGGGGACGCGCTTCGTCGCGGTCGAGGGGCTGTCGGAATTCGGGCCCGTGATGAGCAACGAGATCCTGGCGGTCGGCGTGATCCTGTCGAGCTTCCTGATCTTTGGTACCTTTCTGTGGGTGGGCATCGCCTATCTGACCCCGCCGGCGGGCGCGGTGGCCGAAGGGCCGTCGATGCCGCTCGTGCAGAAGGTCGTGCCGCCTGCGGAGCCGGAGGGTGTGCCTGGGGCCGTGCTGGAGGCGGTGCCGCAGATGCGGGTGCCCTGTGAGAAGGATGGCGGCAAGGTTTTCATCCTGCCCCATGACGTCGCGGTCGTGCGGGCGGACGGGCATTACACGCAGATCTACACCGATGAAGATCGGCTGTTCTGCGCCTGGCCGATCACCGAGGCGGCGAAGCGATTGAGCGCTGCGGGGCTGATCCCGGTCCATCGGAGTTACCTGGTCAACCCCGAGAAGGTCGCAGCTTTTGTGCGCAAGAAAGATAGCGGTCTTTGCACTTTCACGTCAGATCGTTGCCCGCAAGTGCCCGTCAGCCGTTCGAAACTGAAGACCGTGCAGGCGATGCTGGGCGCTTAAGCCCGGCGCAGTTCGTGCGGGTACAAGCGCAACTCGTGCAAAATCAGCGTTTTCTCGTGCGTTTTCGGGGGCCTGCGGGGCCCGTTGCATCACCCTCTTCGAAAACAGCCAGAATCACGAAGGGGAGGTTTTCGATGATTCCAGCCGCGTTCGATTATTACGCGCCGGACAAATTGGCCGACGTGATCGCGTTGCTCGAAGAGCATGGCGACGATGCCCGGGTCATGGCGGGCGGTCACAGCCTGATCCCGATGATGAAGCTGCGGATGGCCGACATTCCGCATCTGATCGATCTCCAACATGTCAGCGAGCTTCACGGCATCAGCGTCCTGCCCGGGCAGGTGCGCCTTGGCGCGATGACCACGCAGGCGGAGCTGATCGACAGTGCCGAGCTTGCCAAGCATTGCCCGATCCTGCGCGAGGCGGCGCAGCAGATCGCCGATCCTCAAGTGCGGTACATGGGCACCGTGGGCGGCAACTGTGCCAATGGCGATCCGGGCAATGACATGCCGGGGCTGATGCAGTGCCTCGATGCCAGCTTCTCGCTGGTCGGCCCGAATGGTGAGCGGACGGTCGCGGCGCGGGACTTCTATGAAGCGGCCTACATGACCGACCGGGCGGATGAAGAGATCCTGACGGCGATCACCATTCCCTTCCACGACCGCGGCTATGCCTACCTGAAGCAGAAGCGGAAGATCGGCGACTATGCCACGGCCGCGGCGGCGGTGATCTTGAAACGCGAAGGTGCTGTATGCAGCGGCGCCTCGATCGCCATGACCAATCTCAGTGACACGCCGGTTTGGTCCGAGGCCGCGGGGTCGGCCCTCGTCGGGACCGACGTGGGTGCGGAGAACATCAAAACCGCCGTGGCTGCGATGCTGACGGATATCGATCCGCAGCACGACAATCGCGGGCCGATCGAGTTCAAACGTCACGTCGCAGGCATCGTCCTCGGCCGCGCTATCGAGCGCGCTTGGACCCGTGCGAAGGGAGATGCCTGAGATGGCGAAGAAGATGCACATCCAGATGACGGTGAACGGCAAGGACGAGGAGTTCCTGGCCGAGCCGCGCGAGCTTTTGATCTAC
>JBCCDG010000087.1:0-16788 GCA_039030915.1 Pseudomonadota bacterium
ACGGCTGTCGTTCTCGTCGATGATCATGGCGGAGAACTCGGCCTCGGCCGCCACCTCCTCGCCCACGCGCGCCTCGCCGGTGAACTTCCAGATCTTGCCGCGCCCGCGCAGGATCTCGACATGCAGCTCCAGCTTGTCCCCAGGCACCACCTTGCGGCGGAACCGGGTCTTGTCGAGCGTCATGAAGTAGACCAGCAGGTCCTCGTCGATCTTGCCGAGGCTCTCGACCACCAGCACGCCCGCGGTCTGCGCCATCGCCTCCACGATTAGCACGCCCGGCATGATGGGCTCGGCGGGGAAATGGCCCTGAAAATGCGGCTCGTTGATGGAGATCATCTTGATGCCGCAGGCGCGCTTGTGCGGCTCGATCGCCTCCACACGGTCGATCAGCAGGAACGGATAGCGGTGCGGAATGCAGCGCATCACCCGCGTCAGATCGGCCGAGCGGGGCGAGCCCTGCCCGGGAAGCGCGGCCTCGCCGCCGCTGCCTGCGCCCTCCACGGGGCCGTCGGAATGGTCGGTCATCGCGCGCCTCGGGGCCCGTCGTCGTTGAAGAGCTTCGTGATCGCAAGCGGGGGCGCGCGGGTCAAGGCAACCTCACCGTCTCGGGACCTTCGAAGCCAGCGAATAAGGCCAGCCTGCGGTCACGGCCGACAGCGCGCCCGGGGCTCCTCAGTCCGCCTCGTCCGGGTTCTCCGGCGGCGGCTCGAGCGGCGCCTCGGGGATCGTGATCTCGGGGATCGGCACGCGCGCATCGAAGACGACCAGAACCTCGGCGGTCACATCCGCCTCGGGCCGGGCGGCCAGCACGCTCTCGGCATTGACCACGATGTCGGCGCCCCTGCGTGCCCGCACCTCATCGAGGATCGGCTGGAGGCGTGCGACCAGCTCGCGCCGCGCCTCGCGGAACACCCGGTCGATGGCCGCGGCCTGCGCCTGCGCCTGGCGCCGCTCGCGCTGCACCCGCTCGCGGAAGGCATCGGCGCGCGCATCGAAGGCGCCCTTGGCCAGCGTGCTGCGCAGCCGCGCCAGCTCCTCCTCCTCGGCGGCCAGCTCATCCTGCACCGCATCCACTTCGGCCTGGAGCTTGGCGCCGAGGTCGCGCTCCATTGCCGCCAGCGCGCGCGCCGCCGCGCTTTCGGCCAGCACGCGGGCGCGGTTCACGACCAGGATCATCGGGGCGCGGTCGGTCTCTCCGGTCTGCGCGCGCGCAGCGGGCGGGGTCCAGACGATCCCCGCGCCCATGGCACCTGCCAGCGCCCCGGCGAGCAGCCCTGCCCGGCCAAGCGACACCACACCGACGGCGAGGAGCGGGCCCGACCGCCCCGCCCCCATCAAGGCGTTGCGGCGGGCGCGCTCAGAAGCGCGTGCCGATGCCCACACGGAAGATCTCACGCTCGTCGAAGCTCTCGTCCACGACCGGCACGCCGGCGGAAAGCTCGATGGGTCCGAACGGGCTGTCGATGAAGAGCAGCCCGCCCACGGCGACACGAAGCGATGCGCTGTCATCGATCACCGTGTCGCCGAAATTCGTCTTGTCGAGATCCCAGAGCGTGCCCGCATCGATGAAGGCGCCGCCGAAGATCCCCAGCTCCTCAGGCAGGCCCACGGGGAACGAGACCTGGAGCCGCGCCGCCACGAACAGATTACCGCCGAGTGCGTCATCCGTCGCGAGATCGCGCGGGCCGATGCCGTCGACGGCAAAGCCGCGCAGGCTGTCCGAGCCCAGGAAGAAGCGCTCCGTGATCCGGCTCTCGGACCCGGCGAAGGAGAAGAGCGCACCGCCCTCCACCTCGAGGCTCGCCACGACGCTGTCGTCGAAGAAGCCCTGCCAGCCCTTCACCGCCGCCCGGTTCTTGACGAAACGCTGGTCGCCGCCGAGCCCCGCGATGTCCTGCTGCCAGGTCACGAGATAGCCCGTCGTCGGCTCGATGGGATCGTTTCGCTTGTCGTAGAGCAGGGTGTAGCCGACCGAGGAGGTGATCGCCTGGCCGCCATCCTCGAAGATCGCGGGCGAACCGCCGTCATCCACCTGGATATCGTCGAAAAGGAAGCTGTAGCGCAGCGTGAGATCGAGATCCGGGCGCAGCGGAAAGCCGACCGTCGGCGTGAACCCGCCCCGGACCTGCTCGAAGGACGACTCGTCCGACCGGTCGTCATCGATGAAGAAGGCCCGCAGCCCCACGGCAAGATCGCGGTCCAGCACCTTCGGCTCGGTGAAGGAGAAGTCGTAGACCTGCGTGTCGCCCGCAGCCGTCAGCGTCGCCGCCACTATCTGCCCGCGGCCGAGGAAGTTCCGCTCCGAGACCGCGATAGAACCGATCGGCCCCGCCGAGGTTGAGAAGCCGAGGCCGAGCGAGAGAGCGCCGGTGGAGCGCTCCACGACCTTCACCTTCAGCACCGCTCGGTCGTCCGCCGATCCCTCCTCCGCGTCGATGTCGACGCTGTCGAAATAGCCGAGCCCGCGGATCGCCGCCTGCGCCTCGCGGATCCGCCGCGCGTCGAACGCATCGCCCTCAACAATCTCGATCTCGCGCCGGATGACGCGGTCGAGCGTCGCTGTGTTCCCCTCGATATCGATCCGCTCGATGAAGATGCGGTTGCCCTCGTTGAGCTCGAAGGTCACGTCGATGACCAGGTTCTCGGTGTCCTTCCGCGGCTGCGGGCGCACCTGCACGAAGGCAAAGCCCCTCTGGCCGGCCAGATCCGTGAGCTCGTTGGCGATCTCCTCCACCTCGCGCGCGTCGTAGGTGTCGCCGGTGAGGTCGTCCGGGAGAATCGCGAGGAACTCCTCCTCGTCGAGGCCGCGCGCGTTCACCAGAACGTCGAGCTCCCCGAAATTGTAGACCGGCCCCTCCTCCACCGTGAAGGTGATGAAGAAGCCGTCCCGCTCGGGGTTCAGCTCCGCCGTCGCCGACAGCACGGTGAAATCGGCATGCCCGCGGCTGAGGTAGAACTGGCGCAGCAGCTCCTTGTCGAGCTCCAGCCGGTCGGGGTCGTACACGTCCGTCGAGATGAGCCCCGAGAGAAGGCCCGTCTCGCTCGTCTCGATCTCGCCTCTCAGCCGCCGGTCGGAAAAGGCCTCGTTGCCCACGAAGTCGATGGAGCTGACGCCCGTCAGCTCCCCCTCCTCGATCTCGAAGACCAGATCGACGCGGTTCTCCGAACGCTCGATGACCACTGGCTCCACCTCGGCGCCATACCGCCCCGTGCGCCGATAGGTCTCGATGATGGTCTGCGCATCCGCCTCCGCCCGGCTCGGCGTGAAGGGAAAGCGCGGGCGGAGCGAGATGATCTGCTGCAGCGCCTCGTCGTCGAGGGCGCTGTTCCCCTCGAAGGCGATCACGTTGATCGACGGGTTCTCGACCACGTTGACGACGAGCGTCTCGCCCTCTTGCGTGATCGCCACGTCGCGGAAGAGCCCGGTGTCGAAGAGCCGGCGGACCGAGAGGTTGAGCTCCTCCACCGTGACCGTCTCGCCGGGCTCGAGCCGCATATAGGCGAGGATCGTGTCGACCTCGATGCGCCGGTTGCCGCGCACCTGAAGCCCGCGCTCGGGCGACGCCGCGGCTCCGGGCGAAGCGATCTGCGCCTCCGCCGTCGCAAGACCGCCCAGTGCGGGCGCCCCCAGCATCGCCGCTGCCAACAGAAGAAAGCGGGCCACGGCCCCGGTGAGAACGCATGCGATCGTACGCGATCGCTCCGGCCGGTACGCCTGGCGCATCCTGTTGTCCTCTGCCCCTCGCGATCGGCTTTCCCGTCGCGCTTGCCTCGGCGGGGGCTCGGTAGGGTCCGGCCCCTCTACAGTCTTAGGATATCGTTATACGTCGCGAAGACCATCAGCATCAACACGAGGGATAGCCCGATCAGCGATCCATACTTGATCACTGTGGCACCGACGGGCCGCCCGCGCACCGCCTCGGCGGCGTAGAACATCAGATGCCCGCCGTCGAGCACCGGAATCGGGAAAAGGTTCAGGAGCCCGATGGATGTCGAGAGAAACGCGATGAGGTGGATGAACTCGGCAAAGCCTCGCTCCGCCTGCTCGCCCGAGACCTGCGCGATACGGATAGGCCCGCCCAGATGCGCCGGGTCCGCCCGCGCCGAGATGAGATCGCCGAGGAAGGTCACCGTGTTGGTGATGATCCGCGTGACATTGGCATAGCCCGCCACCGTGGCTTCGCTGATGGAGAGCGGCACCATCTCGGGCCGGATCCCGCCGATATCGCTCGCCGAGATGCCGATGGTCGGCAGCGGCGTCCGCTCGCCCGTCACCGGATGCGGCCGCTCCACCGCGTCGGGCTCGATCTCGTAGCTGATCTCCTCGTCCTCGCGCTCAATCAGGATCGTCATGGGCGCATCGACCGGCAGATCCGCCGTCAGAAGCTGGATGTCGCGGAAGGAGCTGACGGGCTCGCCGTTGATGCTGAGGATGCGGTCGCCCGGCATCATGCCCGCGTTGAAGGCGGGCTGCCCCGGGACCACCGCCTCGATCTCGGCGCTCAGCCGGTAGGCGACGGTGATCTCCCGCTCGTCGCCGCCGCGCTCCACCAGAGCTTCGATGGGCGTGCCGTTCGAGATCTGGATGGCCCGGCGCACCTCGTTGAAGCTGTCGACCGGCTCGCCGTCCATCCTCAGCACCCGGTCGCCGACCTGGAACTCGACGCTCGCCGGCGCGTCCTCGGCGATCGCGCCGATCACCGGCTCCCCGCTCTCCTTGCCGATGGACGAGGCGAGCATCGCGAAGAGCACGAAGGAGAGCGCGAAGTTGAAGAACGGCCCCGCTGCCACCGTCGCCGCCCGCGCCCAGAGTGGGGCGTTGTGAAACGCCTCCCGCCGGTCCGCGACCGAGAGATGGCTGTCCTCGATCCGCCCCGCGCTCGCCGGGTCCATGTCGCCCACGAAGCGCACATACCCTCCGAGCGGGAGCGCCGCGACCTGCCACTCCGTCCCCCGCCTGTCCCGCCAGCCCATCAGCCGCGGCCCGAACCCGATGGAGAAGACCTCCGCCCGGATGCCGCACCACCGCCCAACGATGTAGTGGCCGTATTCGTGCACGAAGACGACCACCCCCAGCACGACGATGAAGGGAATAATGATCGCCAGCGGAGCTCCGATGAGCGGGATGGCGGTTAGGAAATCCATGCTGCCTCCGGTGGCGCCGCCTGACGGCGCGGTCGCTTACGCCGCGGTTTCCCGCGAACAAGTCTCTAAGCCGCAAACCGGGGCAGAAGTTCGGCACCCACGCGCCGCGCCTCCGCGTCGGCCGCGAACACATCGTCGAGATCGGTCGCCGCAGGCAGATCGTCAAGCGCGCCCATTGCCTCGGCGGTCAGCGCGGCCATGTCGAGGAACCCGATCCGCCCGCCGATGAAGGCATCGAGCGCCACTTCCCGCGCCCCGTTCATCACGCAGGGCGCCTGCCCGCCCGCCTCCATCGCCTCCCGTGCCAGCCGCAGCGCCGGGAAGCGCGCGGGGTCCGGCGCCTCGAAGTCGAGCCGGGCAAGCTTGGCGAAGTCGAGCCGCTCCACCGGCAGCGCCGCGCGCCCGGGATGCGCCACTGCATGCGCGATGGCCACCCGCATGTCCGGCGGCCCAAGATGCGCCAGGATCGAGCCGTCCCGGAACCCGATCATCGAGTGGATGATGGACTGCGGATGCACGATCACCTCGATCTCCGCAGGCGTGACGCCAAAGAGGTGCCAGGCCTCGATCATCTCGAGCGCCTTGTTGAACATCGACGCGCTGTCGATGGAGATGCGCGCGCCCATGGACCAGTTGGGATGCGCCACCGCCTGCTCGACCGTCACCGCTCCCATTTCCTCGAGCCCGAGGGTGCGGAAGGGCCCTCCCGACGCCGTCAGGATCAGCCGCTCGATGGGGCAGTCCCGCTCGGCGGCGACAAGCTGGAAGATCGCGTTGTGCTCGCTGTCCACGGGCAAGAGCGTGGCGCCCGAGCGCGCGATCTCCGCCAGAAAGACCGGCCCGGCGGCCACCAGGCACTCCTTGTTGGCAAGCGCGATGGTCGCGCCCTGCCGCACCGCCGCCAGCGTGGGCCGTAGTCCCGCCGCACCGACGATGGCCGACATGATGAGATCGACAGGCCGGCTCGCCGCCTCGACCAGGGCCTCCTGGCCCGCCGCAGCCTCGATGCCGGAATTGCCGAGCGCCGCGCGCAGATCCTCGAGCCGCGCCGGGTCGGCCGTCACCGCGATCTCCGCACCCAGCCGCTTGGCCGCCTCGGCTATCCCGCGGATGTTGCCGTTGCCCGTCACCGCCACGGTCTCGAAGCGCTGGGGCCCGAGGCTCTCGATCACCGACAGCGTCGACTGGCCGATCGAGCCCGTGACGCCCAGAATGCTGATCCTGCGTTTGTCCATCAGCCCCTCTAGAGCGCGTCCTGCGCGCCCGGAACGCCCTTCTCGGCGTCACTCATGCCCCCGCTGGGCCGATGCGTCCGGAACGCCGGCGCGGCAGCTACAACATGGAGCGCCCGGCCGCGCCGGGCAACCACGCGCCCGTGTAGCAAGCCCCCGCGCATCCGCGAAGGGCTCAGGACCAGATGAACACCGTCTGCCCCCGCCAGAGCGTCACCAGCGCCACAACCAGCGTCGCGGCCATCAGCCCGTCGAACCGGTCGAGCGCGCCGCCATGCCCCGGCAGGAGACCGCTCGAGTCCTTGACGCCGAAGCGGCGCTTGACCGCGCTCTCCGCGATGTCCCCCGCCTGTGCGCACAGCGCGGCGACGGCGGAGACGGTGCAGACCTCCTCGAAGAAAGTCCCCGTCGTCAGGCCCGAGAAGATGAGCCCCGTCAGCGCCGCCAGCACGACGGCACCGCCGAGGCCCGCCCAGGTCTTCTTCGGGCTCACCGCCGGCCAGAGCTTCGGCCCCCCGATCAGCCGGCCGGCGAAGTAGCCGCCCACATCCGTCGCGATCACCACCAGGACGACCCAGACGATGGCGAGCACGCCGAAGGGGTCCGTCAGCCGCAACCACAGAAACGCCATTACCGCCGTGCCGATGAAGGCCACGCCGCCGAGGCCCCAGAACGCCTGGCGCGAACGTCCGCGCCTGAAATCCGCCGCCACGCCGAAGCCGAGCCCGATGGCGAGCGCTGCAAAGCCTGCTCCGAAGCCCAGCACGGGCGCGACCATCACCGCCGCCACGGCAGCGGCGGCATAGGGCGCATCCGCGGTGGTGACGCCCCCGCCCGCGCGGGCCGTGACGCTCCGCCATTCGACAACGAGAAGGGCCGCGAGAACGGCGACCAACATCGCCGTGCCCCAGCCGCCCAGCACCAGCATGAGGATCGCAACCGGCGCGACCACCAGCGCGGTCAGAAGACGCGGCAGCAGGTCCTCGAACCGCCCGGTTGCCCGCTCGATCTCCGCCACGCCCCTGCCCGGCCCCTAGCGCCGGCCGCCGGCGGCACGTGGCGCGTCCGGCACGGCGACGACGCCGCCATAGCGCCGCTCGCGCTGCGCATAATCGGCCAGCACGCGGGCATAGACGTCGCGGGTGAATTCGGGCCAGCACTCCTCGACGAAGGCGTATTCCGCATAAGCCGCCTGCCAGAGGAGGAAGTTCGAGATGCGCCGCTCGCCGGAGGTGCGCACCACCAGGTCGGGCTCCCGCTGCTCTCCTGTCCAGAGCGCGCCGCCGAAGGCTCGCTCGTCGATGCTCTCAGGGTCGATTTCGCCCCGTGCGGCAGCCGCCGCCAGCCGCCTCGCCGTCTCCGCGATCTCCGCCCGCGCGCCGTAGCTCACGGCAATCTGCACCGTCATGCGGCCGTTGCCCGCCGTGCGCGCCTCCGCATCCCGCGCCCGTCGCTGGATGTCGGCGGGCAGCCGGTCGATCTGGCCGAGAAAGCGCAGCCGGACGCCCTTCGTCTCCATCTCCTGCTCGATCCGCGCCATGTAGCGGCGGAAGAGCTGCATGAGCATGGCGATCTCATAGCTCGGCCGGTTCCAGTTCTCGGTCGAGAAGGCGAAGACGGTGATGGTCTCGACGCCCCATTCGTAGCTCGCCTTCGCCACCTCGCGCAGGCGCTCCATGCCTTCGAGATGCCCGTCCGTGCGCTTCAGGCCCCGCCGCTCGGCCCAGCGTCCGTTGCCGTCCATGATGAAGGCCACATGCGCCGGCACCAGCGCCGGCTGGTCCGCCGGGCGCTCCACCGTGTCGTCCAACCTCAGCGCCGCGACGCGATGCTCGATCTCGTCCGCCGTGCCCTCGTCCAGCTCGTCATTCGTCCCGGTCATCGAGCCTCGTCTGTGCTTTGCCAGGCCCGCTTCGCCGCGGCCGTGGTCGGGTTGAGTGCCCTCCCGAGGGCGATCCTCCCCAGCGCGTCGCGTGTCAGACTTGCATGATCTCCGCCTGCTTGGCCTCCAGCGCATCATCCACCCGCTTGATCGCGGTGTTGGTGAGCTCCTGGATCTCGTCCTGGAAGAGCTTCTGCTCGTCATCGGACATGCCCGCAGCCTTCGCCTTCTTCACCTGATCCATGCCGTCGCGCCGGACATTGCGGATCGCCACCCGGGCCTGCTCCGCATACTGCCCGGCCACCTTGGTCAATTCGCGGCGCCTTTCCTCATTTAGCTCGGGGATCGGCAGGCGAAGGATCGTACCGTCCATCACCGGGTTGATCCCCAGGCCGGAGGTGCGGATCGCCTTGTCCACCTTGCCCACCATCTGCTTGTCCCAGACGTTCAGCGTGACCATCCGCGGCTCGGGCACGTTGATCGTGCCCACCTGGTTCAGCGGCGTCATCTGCCCGTAGGCCTCCACCTCGATCGCATCCAGCATGCTGGCCGAGGCGCGGCCCGTGCGCAGCGTGGCGAAATCGCCCTTCAATGCGTTGAAAGCGCCGTCCATGCGGCGGCTGATTGCATCGATATCGATGTCTAGGTCTTCTTCGGCCATGGCGTCGGGTTCTCGTCAGGATACTCCGGCCACGGCATCGCCGGGCCGTTCGGCTGGCAAGCGTCATACGCCCAGACGCAACTTTCCGCAAACGCGATCGTTCCGCTTCCGCGCCGCGGAAATGGCCTCAGGCGGTGTCGACCGGACCTACCGTGGTGAAGCGGCCACGCCCGCCCAGCACCTCGGTCATCTCCCCGTCCTCGCCCAGCGAAAAGACGATGATCGGCAGTGCATTGTCCCGCGCCAGCGCGATGGCCGACGCATCCATCACCCTGAGGTTCTTCGCCAGTACGTCGTCATAGCTCACCGCCTCGTAGCGCACCGCATCGGGGTTGGTCTTGGGGTCGCTGTCATAGACCCCGTCGACATTCGTGCCCTTGAAGATCGCGTCGCAATGCATCTCCATCGCGCGCAGCGTCGCGGCCGTGTCGGTGGTGAAATAGGGGTTTCCCGTACCGGCCGCGAAGATCACTACCCGCCCCTTCTCCAGATGCCGGATCGCGCGGCGCCGGATGTAGGGCTCGCAGACCGTATCCATCGGGATGGCGGAGAGCACGCGGGTATGCACGCCGAGGTTCTCGAGCGAGGACTGCATGCCGAGCGCGTTCATCACGGTCGCCATCATGCCCATGTAGTCGGCCTGCGCGCGGTCCATGCCCTGTGCCGCACCCGAGAGCCCGCGGAAGATGTTGCCCCCGCCGATGACGAGGCAGACCTCGACGCCCGCCTCCTGCGCGCGCTTCACCTCGGTCGCGATGCGCTTGACGGTCGGAGGGTGGAGGCCGAAGCCCTGCGGGCCCATCAGCGCCTCGCCCGAGAGCTTGAGGAGCACGCGGTTGAACACGGGCGCCGGCTCTGCCATCGACTGCGCTTCCGCTTCCGACATGGCATCGCTCCAGGGCTGCTTCGAGTTGCGCGGACCATGGGCGAATCCTTGCGCGCCGACAAGTGCAGTGCAGCAACGTTTCGCACCGGACCCGCCCGGCCCCACCCCGCTCGGAGGGATCGGCGGAGGCCCGCCTCACGCAGAGGCATCGACGGGCGTGCGGAGCGCCGGGCGCCGCGTCATCGCCCAATAGCCTTCGCGGAGCCGTGCCGTCACCGGCCCCTCCGCCCCGTTGCCATAGACCCGCCCGCCGACGCGCACCGCCGCGACCGGCCCGCCGCCGGAGGTCGCGGTGAAGATCTCGTCGGCTTCCAGGAACTCGGCCAGCGGGATGTCCCGTACCTCGGCCGCGATCCCGGCCTCCGCCGCGGCTTCCAGCACCGTCATCCGCGTCACCCCTTCCAGACAGTGCCGTGCGGGCGTCAGCACCCGCCCGTCCTTGACGGCGAAGACGTTGAACCCCGGCCCCTCGGCCACCGTCCCGTCGGCGGCCGTCAGCAGAACGGTGTCGGCTCCATGCTCATAGGCCTCGAAGAGCCCGGCGGTGAAATCTCCCCAGTGGTAGTTCTTCACCCGCGGATCGACCGCGTCCTCCCCGATCCGGCGCACATGCTCTGCCACATGCAGATGCGCCCCCCGCGCCGCGACCTCCTTCGGGATCACATGCACGTAAGGGACGCACCAGGCGAAGAAATGGTTGGCGCAAAGCCGCGGGTCCCGCGCCCCCGGCACCGTCGGCGCGCCCCGCGAGCACACCATCGAGACGTATGACCAGTCGAGCCCCGAGGCCGCGACCACGCGGTGCAGCGCCGTCCGGATCTCCTCCCGCCCCTCGGCCGGCGTCAGATGCAGCACGCGCATGGACGCCTCGAACCGGTCCAGATGATCCTCGAGCCGGAAGAACGCGCCCTCGATCACCATCACCACGTCATAGGTGATGTCCGAATGGGTGAGCCCCCAATCCGTGACCCCGATCGAAGCCTCGCCCACGGGCACCACGCGCCCCCGCTGCCAAGCCGCCCCCTTCGACCAGTCGACCGCCCCGCCATCCATGCCGCTCTCCCGCCTGTCGCTTCCGCGCCATCGTCGCGCCTCCGAACGCACAGGCCAAGCGGGAAGGGCGTTGCGGGCCGTCGGACGGCGCCGTAAGGTCAGCGTTTATGACCCATGCTCCGAGCACGCCGATGGATGCCCGGGCCTTCGCCCGCGACTGGGAAGCGGGCTGGAACGCCCACGACCTCGACCGCATCATGGTGCATTACCGGGCGGATGTCGTCTTCCGCTCCCGCAAGGCGGTCGCGCTCACGGGTTCGGGAACGCTCACGGGCAAGGCTGCACTTCGCGCCTACTGGGCCGCCGCCCTCGCCCGCCAGCCCGACCTGCGCTTTGCGGTGACGGAGGTGTTCGAGGGGTACGGCATGCTGGTGATCGCCTACACCAACCATCGCGGCGTCCGCGCGGCGGAGACGCTCTATTTCGACGATGACGGTCTGGTCTTCCGGGCCGCCGCCTGCCACGCCTGATCGGCCGGCATCGGCTGACGCCGACCCCGCATCCAGGGCGCGACGCTGCCCCGCCCCCCGAGCTGTACCCGGCAGGGCGCCGTTCGTAGAATGGCCAAATGGCTATCGGCGGGCCGTTAACTCTCGCTATCGGTGGCTATCGGAAGGGGACCACCGTGGACCGGAAGGCTCCTCAGTCCTCCTCGACCGGCCCCACCGTCGAGCGCCAGAGCGAGAGGGCGACGAAGTAGAGCGAGGCTGCCGCCCAGGCCCAGAACGTCCCCGGCGCAACCTCCCGCGGCACCGCCCCATCCTTGCCGACCAGCACGAGACCCAGCGTCGTCGCCGCCCAGAGCGCGGTCACGGGAATGCTGAACCGCCGGAAGTGCTTAACCCGGATCGGATGGACATATTTCAGCGGCACGAAGGTCAGGACGGCACAGGCGACGATGACCGCCAGGTTCACCCAGGGATCGCTTCCGATGATGAAGAAGACCAGCACCACCAGGTTCCAAAGTGCTGGAAACCCTACGAAGTAATAGTCCCGGCTCTTCATGCCGGCGTTGGCGAAGGTGTAGCAGCTCACCCCGCAGACGAGCGCCGCGGCCGCCGTCGCCCAGCCTTCGGGCACAAAGCCGTACCAGTAGATCGCCATGGCAGGGATCACGACATAGGTGAAATAGTCGATGACGTTGTCGAGCGTGTCGCCGTCGACCTGCGGCACCACCTCGCGCACACGCGCCTTGCGCGCCAGCGTCCCGTCGATCCCGTCCACGGCGAGCGCGAGCCCGAGCCACAGGAAAGCGACCTGCAGATTGCCCTCGATGAGCGCGACCAGCGCCAGAAAACCGAGCACAGCACCCGATGCCGTAAAGGCATGGACAGCCCAGGCTCGGGCCCGGTCTCCCTTGTCGAACTCCTCGCCCTGCGCCTCGCTCATCGCCTGCTCCGGGTTGCTCTGATGCCTGTTTTCTAGACCATCGCGTGACATGCGCAACAAAACTATGACTGCCGCATGGGCGGCATAACGCCCATGTCGTGCCTCAACCCCCTCATAGCAATAGAAAAAGCGCGCCTCGCAAGGAGGCGCGCCTTCCTGAGTTCGGTCCGGGAAGCGGGGGTCAGCCGCCGAGCGTCTTGGCGACCTCGGCTGCGAAATCCTCTTCTTCCTTCTCGATGCCCTCGCCGACCTCGAGCCGGGCGAAGCCAGTGATGTTGCCGCCGCCGGCCTCGGCCACGGCCTTCTCGACCGAGAGGTCCGGGTTGATCACGAATGCCTGCTTCACGAGGCAGACCTCCTGATAGAACTTGTTCATCCGGCCCACGATCATCTTCTCGATCACGTTGTCGGGCTTGCCGGACTGCTTGGCCTGCTCGGTCAGCACCTCTTTCTCGCGTTCGACGAGCGCGGGGTCGAGGTCGGCAACATCGAGCGAGGCCGGGTTCGTGGCTGCCACATGCATCGCGACCTGCCGGCCGATACCCGCGGCATCGCCCTGCTCCAGCCCGACCAGCACGCCGATCTTGCCCATGCCATCCGTCACGGCGTTGTGGACATAGGCGGCCACGACCGGCGCCTCGACGACCGACATGCGGCGCAGCGTCATGTTCTCGCCGATCGTCGCCACCTTGTCGGTGATGACCTCGGCCACGGTCTTGCCGCCCATGGGCGCCACCTTCAGCGCCTCGACATCCGAAACTGTGAGCGCGATCTTGGTGATCTCGGCGACCATCGCCTGGAACTCGGCGTTGCGGGCCACGAAGTCGGTCTCGGCATTGACCTCGACGGCCACGCCCTTGCCGCCCTCGACCGCGACCGACACGACGCCCTCTGCCGCCGTGCGGCCGGACTTCTTGGCAGCCTTGGCAAGACCCTTCGTGCGCAGCCAGTCGACCGCGGCCTCCATGTCCCCACCGGTTTCGGTCAGCGCCTTCTTGGCATCCATCATGCCGGCGCCCGTCTGGTCGCGCAGTTCCTTCACCAGGCTCGCGGTGATCGCCATCGTTCTCTCCATGAGCGTAAGAGAAGGCGCAGCCGTGCGGCGCCCTCAAGGTTTCGTGCGGGGCCTTAGTGGCTCCCGCCGGACAAAGCAACGGGGTTGCGACTGAGGGTGACCCGGTCAGCCCCGTCAGCCGTCCTCTTCGCCGCCGAACTGGCCCTTGGCCCAGTCGAGGAATATCTTGAGATCCTTGGCGAGACCCCGCGCTTCCGCACGCACATAGGTCAACGCACCATCGGCTGCAATCTCGGTCCCCTCAGTGTCTCTGATCTGTCCGTAGACAAGCAGGCCGGCACAGAACAGTATCGGCAGCAGTCGCGAGCGCGCCGGCAGAAGAATGGCAAATGTAAGGGCAAGCGAAAGCGGCGCAGCAATCAGCCAGGGAAACCACGGCTCCTTGTTCTCAGCGACGATCAGTTTCGAGGTCGACAAGTATCCGCTTGCCATTGGGCGATAGTCACGGTCCATCAGCGCGCTGTTCACAAAACTAAGATAGAAATCCTTGAGCAGGACCCCCATGAAGAACATGACCCCTATGAGGACGAGGGCCATGATCTTCGCCGCGTCTTCGCCGGCTTGGCTCAGGACAAGAACGGCGATCATGGGAAGAGCGATCAGGAAGAACGGGCCGTAGCCGTTCTGAGCCACGAATTCAGCAACAGTTTCCGACATCGAAGTGCCTTGCGATCAATCAGTCCGGCGAGAGGGGAATAGGCGCAGCCGCGCCCGTCAAGCCGAAACGGACGTCCGCCTCGCCGGAGGCTGGGAAGCGTCCGCAGCAAGGCACAGCAAGGCATCGGGTATCGCCGAAAGGGGCGCCGCATGCCGGCGCGCGCCCGATAGAAAAAAGGGCCGCGGCAATCGCTGCCGCGGCCCTCAAGCGTGTATGGCGTCAGCTTCAGCCCTCGGCAGCCTTCTGCTGCTCCTCGGCAGCGGGCTCCGGTGCCGGGGCATCCGCGGCCGGCGCCGGGGCGGCCTCGGCGGGCAGCTCCTCGACGGTCGGCTCTTCCATCGCGCCGATGTCGAAGCCCGCATCGCCCATCTGGCTCGCCATGCCGTCGATTACCGAGCGCGCGGCCAGATCGCAGTAGAGCGCGATGGCCCGGCTCGCATCGTCGTTGCCCGGGATCGGGTAGGTCACGCCGTCCGGGTCGCAGTTCGTATCCAGGATCGCGACGACCGGGATGCCCAGCTTCTTGGCCTCGGCGATCGCCAGCGCTTCCTTGTTGGTGTCGATCACGAACAGCATGTCCGGCAGGCCACCCAGCTCGCGAATGCCGCCGAGGCTCAGCGTCAGCTTGTTCCGCTCGCGCTCGAGGCTCAGCCGTTCGCGCTTGGTGAAGCCCGTCGCCCCGCCGTCGAGCTGCTCGTCGAGCGAGCGCAGACGGTTGATCGAGTTCGACACGGTCTTCCAGTTGGTGAGCGTGCCGCCGAGCCAGCGGTGGTTCATGAAGTACTGCGCCGACCGCTGGGCGGCATCGGCCAGCGGCTGCTGGGCCGCGCGCTTGGTGCCGACGAAGAGGATGCGCCCCCCCTTGGCGACCGTGTCGCGCATCGCCTGCAGCGCGGCGTCGAGCAGCGGCACGGTCTGGGTGAGGTCGAGGATGTGGATGCCGTTGCGGTCCCCGTAGATGAAGGGGGCCATGCGCGGGTTCCACCGGTGGGTCTGGTGGCCGAAATGAACGCCAGCTTCGAGAAGCTGACGCAGGCTGAAGTCAGGCAGCGCCATGTTCCGTTCCTTTCCGGTTTTGGCCTCGGCAGGGGGCAAGAGGCGTCAACCCCAACCGGCGGACACGCCCGGGATGTCTCCCCGGCCGGCCCAACCCCTGCCTGCGAAGTGCCGCGCGCGATATACCCCTTTCCGGTTCCGCGCAACCCCGCGCTCCGCTAGGGTTGGTGAAAATGCGTGATCGTATTCAGAGTGGGAGCCTTCAACTTGGGCGATTTCTTTGCCAACGGAGAGGTGTGGAGCCTCTTTTTTACCGTCGTCAGCGTTCTCGTCGCGATCGTCGGCGTTGTCATCGCCTATCGACAGCTCAGGGCCGGACGGGCGGCAGCCCGACCCAAGGAGCGACCGACGGCGCAGGCTAGCGACGGAGGCATTGCGGTGGGCGGCAGCGTCTCCAACAGCACGCTCAGCGCCAGCAGCGCCGGCCAGGAAAACACGAAGTGATCTGGTCTTGGCGGAAGTCGCTCGGCGGCCCGAACGCGGACGCACGGAGTGTCGCGGTCGGCGGCGACGTGACGAATAGCGAGGTAACTATCTCGCACGGGGCCACGGCAGAGCAGATGGTCAACGGTCTGCGCGCCGATCTTCGCGCTGCATACCGCGAGGTAGGCATCAAGGAAGGCGCTATTGTTCAGCTTGCGCAGCGCATCTCGGAGGAGATCGAGAGCTTCGATCAGGCGGTGGATCAGCTCGAAGCCGCCGTGGGCCTTTTTGTCGAGGACATGAACCGCGGCGCGCAGCCCTCGAATTTCGGGGACTGGGTCGATGATGTGCTGGCCCGGGTGCAGGCATTCTCCAGGGAGGGCCTGCATGAGGAAGGCGCGGCCGCGGCCATCGATGCCTTCGAGCAGTGGGAGCGGGAGGAGGCGGAGCGCCGGGAGGCCGAGCACGCCCGCGGCGTCCGCCTCCTCGACGCAGCGCTGACGCAGAACCTGCTCGACGTCGACGCGGCGGGCGCCGCCGCCTGCATCCGCCGCCGCCTCTTTCTCGAGACGCAGGACCCGGGGGAGCGCTTCGCGGCGCTGCGGAAAGTGCAGGATGAATGGTACGAGCGCGGCCGGGACAGGGGGCTCAACCTCGATCTCGAGGTCTCGATCCACCTCGCGCGAGCAAGCCGCGCCCTCGCGGCCGACGCGGAGGATCGCGGCGCCGCGCTCAACGATCTCGGCATTTCCCTCAGCACCCTCGGGGCGCGGGAGAGCGGCACCGAAAGGCTCGAGGAGGCCGTCCGCGCCTATCGCGCAGCGCTCGAGGAACTCACCCGCGACCGCGTGCCGCTCGACTGGGCCACGACGCAGAACAATCTTGGCAACGCCCTCAGCACCCTCGGGGAGCGGGAGAGCGGCACCGAAAGGCTCGAGGAGGCCGTCCGCGCCTATCGCGCAGCGCTCGAGGAACGCATCCGCGACCGCGTGCCGTATCTCTGGGGGCAAACGCAGGAGAACCTGGCCTTCGCGCGACGCATGCTCTTCGAGCGGACAGGGGAGCGCCGGGAGCTGGAGGCGGCGGCGGAGCATGTGGCCCGGGCGCTCGAGGTCTATCGCGAGGCGGGGGCGAACTACGACATCGGGAGGGCCGAGCGGCTGGCGGCGCGGATCGACGCGCTGCGGGCGGGGACGTGACGGGGGACTGGCGGGGCGGTGGGCGGACGCGGCCGGGCGTGGTTTCTGCGGGGGATGGACATCGGGGACACTGACGAAGACCGCCGGCCGATCCTGCTGGCGGGGCCGACCGGGGCGGGCAAATCGGCG
>JBCCDG010000088.1:0-16533 GCA_039030915.1 Pseudomonadota bacterium
CTCATCACCCGCTGCCTCCGCGACCGGGCGCGCCGCGCGATCACCACCGTCACGCTGATCGCGGGCTTCGCGGGCTCGCTCGCCTTCCCCGCGGGCCATCTGATCGCCGAGGCGGCGGGGTGGCAGGCGGCGACCACCGCCGCAGCACTCGCCGTCAGCCTCATCGCCGCACCGCTGACCTGGACGGGCGCCCGGCAGCTCGAAGCCGCCCGCGCCGCCGATCCCGGCTCCCGCGCCAACAGTCCGTCCGCCGAAACCGGAAGCCCTGCTTCCGACGGCGGCGAACGGCCCCGGCGCCCGGGCTTTCTCGCCGGCTGGCGCGCACGGCTCGCGGCGGGGCGGTGGGGCGATCCAGTCTTCGCGTTCCTCGCCATGGGGCTCGCCACCGTCGCCCTCAGCCACGGCGCGGTGATCGCGCATATCCTGCCGCTTCTCGCAGAGCGCGGGGTCGGCACGGCAAGCGCGGTCTTCGCCGCCTCCTGCATCGGGCCCATGCAGGTCGCAGGCCGGGTGGCGATGCGCCTTGTGGAGACGCGCACCGCCCCCCACGCGATCACGCGGACGGGCTTCTCGGCGATGCTGGTCGCCACCCTCTGCCTCCTCGCCGCCGGGCTTGTCGCCGACGCCACACTCATCTTCCTCACCGCCTTCGTGCTCCTGCAGGGCGCGGGCTACGGGGTGATGAGCATCATGCGCCCCGTGCGCACCCAGGAGCTTCTCGGCGACAAGGATTTCGGCGCGATCTCCGGCGCGCTCGCCCTGCCCTATCTCCTTGCCGGCGCGGCCGCCCCCTTCGCCGGCGCGCTTCTCTGGGCGCTCGGCGGCTATGATCTCATGCTCGCCGCGATCTTCGTCATCCTCGCCACCGGCCTCGCGCTCTATCTCCGGGCGAGCCGGCTCGGGCGTCGCGGGAGCCAGGGGACATGAAGAGACGCGACAAGCGACGCGACGGGGCGATCTGACGCCGCTCAGCGCCCTTTCCTCCGCCGACAGGATCGTTAGGTTCCTGCCCAACCGCACCGGCCCGAGGCTGGCCGGGACTGCCCTTCGAGGAGAGACCTTCATGAACAAGCCCGCCAGCTTCGCCACCGCCCAGCCCGTGCGCCGCAAGGAGGACGACCGCTTCGTCACCGGCAAGGGCACCTATATCGAGGACATCTCCCGCCCCGGCATGCTGCGCGCCTTCATACTGCGCTCGCCCATGGGCCACGCGACCATCGCCGCCATCGACACCGCCGCCGCGGCGGAGGCGCCGGGCGTGCGCCTCATCCTGACCGGCGCGGATCTCGACGCGGATATCGACAACGACATGGATGGCGGGCAGGTCAAGAACCGCGACGGCTCGATGAGCGCCCGCCCCCGGCGGCCGATCCTCGCCTCGGGCCGCGTGCGCTATGTGGGCGAGCCCGTCGCCTGCGTGGTCGCCGACAGCCTGGCCGAGGCCAAGGACGCGGCCGAGCTCATCGAGGTGGACTACGACCCGCTCGACACCGTGGTCGAGACCGCGAAGGCCACCGATCCGGATCAGCCGCTGGTCCATGAGGAGGTCGCGCAGAACCTCTGCTACGACTGGGGCATCGGCAACGAGGACGCGACGAACGCAGCACTCGAGAGCGCGGCCCGCGTCGTTGAGCTCGAGCTCGTCAACAATCGCGTCGTCGCCAACCCGATCGAGACCCGCGGCGGCCTCGCCGAGTGGGACGGGGACCGGCTGACGATCCACTACAACGGTCAGGGCGTCTGGGACATGAAGGGCGAGATCGCCCGGCGCCTCAAGCTCGACGAGGAGAAGGTGCGCGCGCTGACGCCGGACGTAGGCGGTGGCTTCGGCATGAAGGCCTTCAACTACCCCGAGCACTTCTGCATCGCCGAAGCCTCCCGCCGCCTCGGCAAGCCGGTGAAGTGGATCGGCGAGCGGACGGAGAGCATCCTCTCCGACGTCATGGGCCGCGATCACGTGACCCGGATGTGGGCGGGCTTCGATGCGGACAACCGCATGACGGCGATGAAGATCGAATGCACCTCCAACCTCGGCGCCTATCTCTCGGCCTACGGCGCCTATATCGCGTCCGAGCTCGCCAGCCGCATCCTCACCGGCGTCTACGACCTACAGACCGCCTGGTTCAACGTGAAGGGCGTCTTCACCAACACCACGCCCGTCGATGCCTATCGCGGCGCGGGCCGACCCGAAGCTGCCTATGCGCTCGAGCGGCTGATGGACAAATGCGCGCGGGAGCTGGGCGTCGATCCGCTGGAGCTGCGCCGCAAGAACTTCATCAGGCCCGAGCAGTTCCCCTACGCGACGATCGTGGGCGAGACCTACGATGTCGGCAATTTCGACCGCGTGCTGACCGCCGCGATCGAGAAGGCGGACTGGAACGGGTTCGAGGCGCGCAAGGCCGAGAGTGCTGCGCGCGGGAAGTATCGCGGCCGGGGCCTCTGCTACTACATCGAGTCGATCCTGGGGAACCAAGACGAGCACGCGGAGATCGTCTTCGCCGAGGACGGGGCGGTCGAGCTGCTGGTCGGCACCCAGTCGAACGGTCAGGGGCACGAGACGGTCTTCGCCCAGTTCCTGCACGAGCGGGCGGGCATCCCCTTCGACAAGATCCGCCTCGTCCAGGGCGACAGCGACCGGATCGAGACCGGCGGCGGCACCGGCGGCTCCCGCTCCGTCACCATGCAGGGCACGGCCGTGAACGGCGCCGCGGACGATCTCATCGAGAAGATGAAGCCGCTCGCGGAGGAGGAGCTGGAGGTCGCGGCCGGCGATCTCGAATGGCAGGACGGCGCCTGGCGCGTGGCCGGCACCGACAAGTCGGTCGATCTCATGACGCTGGCCGAGAAGGCGCGCCGCGAGGGCCGGACCGAGTTCCTGAGCCAGCGCACCAAGACCGTCGTCCCCGGCCGCAGCTTCCCCAATGGCTGCCATATCTGCGAGGTCGAGGTGGACAGCGAGACCGGCGTGACGCGCGTGGTCGACTACTGCGTGGTCGACGATTTCGGCCGCCTGATGAACCCGATGCTGGCCGAAGGGCAGGTCCATGGCGGCGTCGCGCAGGGTATCGGCCAGGCGATTACCGAGCATGTGGTCTATGACAGCGACGGCCAGCTCCTGACCGCCACCTTCATGGACTATGCGATGCCGCGGGCCGAGGACGTGCCGAACGTGCCCTTCTACCACGAGGGCACGCCCAGCACCGCCAACGACATCGGCATGAAGGGATGCGGTGAGGCGGGCACCGTCGGCGCGCTCGCCGCCGTCACGAACGCGGTGCTCGACGCGCTCTGGGACCAGGGCGTGCATCATGTGGACATGCCGATGACGCCGCTCCGCGTCTGGTCCTGGCTCGAGAAGGCGCGTCCCGGCCAGGCCTGAGGGGGCGCTTCTGTCAGGCGGGCGCGCCGCGCCCGCCCGCCCCATTTTTGCCCCGGCATCGCTGCAACAAGACCATCGATCTTGCCTTTCCTCCGGTTGATGCGTGCAGGTCCCGCACGGCTCTGAGAGGAATTGATGATGATCACGAGACGAAACGTCCTTGCTGGCGCCATCGCCAGCACGTCCCTCATTAGTGTCGACGCGCGAGCGATTACCGACGAGGCCGCCCTTGCGGCCGAACGCCGGATCGATATCGCAGGTTTCCAGCGTACTCGTATCAAGCTCATCGCGAAGGCGGCCTGCTTCGCCCATGCAGGCGTCGCGCCCGAGAAGGACTTCGCCATCATGGCGCGGGAAACCGCTGCGGTCAGCGACGTGTTCGTGTCGCTCCGCAACGGCAATCCCAGGCTCGGCCTCAAGCGCGAGACGCATTCCAAGGTGCTCGCCGCGCTGCGCGAGGCCACGGCGCTCTGGCTGCCCTACTCCGAACGAGCGGCGGCCATTGCGGAGCGCGGCAGCCTGACCGAGGCCGAGCTCGACTATCTGATCGAGAAGGAGCCCGCGCTCTTCGACGCGATGGACGAGGCCGTCGGCCAGATCCAGCAGACCTATGGCAGCGAGAGCCTGCCGCTCCATCTCGCCGTCGCGACCAACCTCGCCGGACGTCAGCGCAGCCTCGGGCAGGAGGTCGCGAAGGATGTCTGCCTGATCGCCATCGGCTACGCGCCCGAGGAGACGCGCACCAAGCTCGTCGAGACGATGGCGCTCTTCGAGAACACGCACGGCGCGCTTGCGCAGGGCATGCCGATGCTGGGCATCCGTGCCCCGGCCCAGCCAGCGCTCGCGCAGACCTATGTGGAGGTCGGCGCGCTCTGGACGGCGCTCAAGGAACTCGCAATGCCCGCGCTCGATGGCGAAGCGCTGGATAGGGAGCGGATCGTGGCGGTCGATATGGCGGCGGAAGACCTGACCGCGGCATCGGACGCCGCCGTTAAGCTCTATCGCGGGGAGAACTGACCGCGCGGAACAGAATCAGCTATAAAAACAGGCACTTACGAGCCGGTCACTAGTGGGCCGGCTCCTTTGATTGCGCTAGAGGCAATAATGCGAGCTTTCTCGAATTAATTATATCTCGAAAAAGTGCTCTATCTCCCCGATCCTGCCTTATTCCCACCACCCTTCGGAAGAAGGTTGCATGGACGCATGATTGTACCGAGGTGTGAAATGACTGTTCGCTTAACCAACCTGCTCGCTGGCGCCGCTCTCGGCGTTTCGCTGCTCGCCGTCCCCACCCCCTCCATCGCCTTCGAGACGGCCGCCTCCGTGGCATCGAAGATCAACATCGCCGGTCGCCAGCGCATGCTGACGCAGCGCATGACCAAGGCCGCGTGCTTCGCCTCGCTCGACGTCTTCGAGCAGTCGCACCGCCAGCAGCTCCTCGATGCCCAGGCGCTCTTCGATCACTCGCTGATCGATCTCAAGCGCGGCAAGGACGAGCTGAACCTCCAGCCGGAGACCTCGAAGCGCGTCCTCTACGCCCTCGATAAAGTCACCAAGATCTGGCAGCCCGTGCAGATCGCGATCCAGCCCGTGATCAACGGCGCGACCGTCGACAAGTCCGTTGTGGAGATGTTCGCGGAAGTGAACATGCCGCTCCTCAAGACCTCCAACAAGGCGGTCGGCCTGATGGAGCGCACCTACGTGCAGGATACGGGCGACAAGGCCGAGAACCGCGCGCTCAACTATGCGGGCGCCCAGCGCATGCTGTCCCAGCGCATCGCCAAGGACCTCTGCTTTATCGCTGCGGGCATCGACACCGAGGCGTCGCGCATCGATCTCTTCGCCTCCGCCGCCACGTTCGAGAAGCGCCAACAGCAGCTTGTCGAGGGCGATGCCGTCGGCAAGGTCGCGGCACCCAAGCCCGCCACGCATCAGGCGCTGCTCGAAGCGAGCAAGGCCTGGGAGGTGATGAAGCCCGAGATCGAGAAACTCAAGGCCGGCGGCACGCCGACCACGGAGGATCTCGAGAAGGTGGCCAAGGCGTCGGAGGAACTCCTCAAGCTCGCCAACAACGCCGTTCAGGTCATGGAAGGCGCCCAGCCCGAGAGTTGAACCCGCCCCCGGGATACAACCCTCGATCCCATTTATCGAAGAATTTCGAGAAGGCGCCCTTTGACGCAGGGCGCCTTTAACCTTCTGTTTACCCGATCTGACGTTTCTCTACGTCACCCGATGCGCCTGTTGCGGTGCGGGAGCGATTTCTCCGGCATCGCGGGCACATCGAACCTTGTGGTCCGGCTGTGCGCGGGGGTGCGCGCCGGAGGGTGAGGCCGGTGCAACCGGCTTGATGAGAGGGACGAACATGACCACGCGCCGCCATTTCCTAGCAATGCTTAGTTCAACCGCTGCCGCCGGCCTCGCAACGCCGGCTTTCGCGTCGCTCAGCCCGGCCATCGACGCAACGGCCGATGCGACCCGCCGGATCAACATCGCCGGCCGCCAGCGCATGCTGACGCAGCGCATGGCCAAGGCCGTCGGTTTCGCCCGGCTCGGCATCGAGACGGAGATGCATCTCGATCAGGCGCGCGACGCTCACGCGCTTTTCGAGCGGAGCCTGCGCGGCCTGCGCTATGGCGATCCCGAGCTCGGGCTGATGTCCGAGAAGAACAGCAAGGTCCGTGACGGCCTCGGCGTCGTGAGCAGCCTCTGGTTCGACTACGGCTCCGCCGTTGCCAACAGCGTCGCGAAGCGGCGCGTGGACGACACGGATTTCGAGACCATCGTCTCGCAGAACCTGACGATCCTGAAGGAGATGAACCGCACGGTCGGCTATATCGAGCGTGCATATGGCGGCAGCGAGATCCCGCTTCATCTCGCCGTTGCCATCAACATCGCCGGCCGCCAGCGCATGTTCACGCAGAAGATGTCGAAGGAGGTCTCGATGATCGCCGCCGGCCACGCGCCGGACGAGACGCGAGCAGCACTCGCAGAGACCGTGACGCTCTTCGACAACTCGCTCGACGCCCTGCGCAACGGCATGCCGATGGTCGGCATCCAGAAACCCAAGACGCAGGAGGTCAACGATCAGCTCGCCCGCGTCGCGGAGCTGTGGAGCGCGCTGAAACCGGAGGTCGACGGCATAGCGACCGGCGGCGCGCTGACCGACGCCACGCTGGTCAAGGTGGCCGAAGCGAACAACCCGCTGTTGGTCGAGATGAACAAGGCCGTCTACCTCTACGAAAACGAGAGCTGATTCGCCTCGGCGCGACCCCGGCGGCTCGAGACTGCCGCCAGGGCCTGCAACCACTGCGAGAGACGCTAAGGTCACCCGCGCTCTCACCGGTTGAATTCGATGTTTTTTGCGCGCCGAAACGCTCTCAAATCGGCGACTAATAGAATTTGTGCATTGCAAGATGTCCGCCGCTCCCCAATTACGGCCACGGGGGATAACAAAGCGGGGGCAGAATGCTTCGTAGTCTCATTTTGGCCGGAACGGCCGCGTTTTTTGGCTTCACCGCAGCTTCCGCTGCGGAAGTTGAACCGGCGGTTGCCAAGCGGCACGTCAACCTTTCGGCTCTTCAGCCGATGCTCGCCGAGCAGATCGCCAAGGCGGCCTGCTTTGCCGGGCTCGGCATCAACGCAAGCGCCAATATCGGCTATCTGGCCGGTTCCTACGCGCTCTTCGACAAGACGCGACAGGGCCTGCGCCACGGCAGCGCCGCGCTCGGCCTCGTCGAGGAGAAGAACCAGAGCGTCCTTCTCGCGCTGAACGAGCTCGACCGTGTATCGAACACCTGGAGCGCGCGGGTGGACGCCGCAGCGGGGTCCAACTCGCTTTCGGAAGAGGCGGTGTTCAGCATCGTGGCGGGCAGCGCGCAGGTGGTCGAGGCCGCGCGGGTGACTGCCGAAAAGGCGGAGCGCGTCTATGCGACGGGCAGCTATTCGTTCCCGCTTGAGACATCGCTGCGCATCAAGCTCGCCAGTCGCCAGCGCACGCTTTCGCAGCGCATGGCCAAGGACTTCTGCCTGATCGAGAGCGGCATGAACGCCGAGGCGCACCGCGCGTCGCTGAAGGAGGCGATCGATCTCTTCCAGGCGTCACTCGGCGCGCTGAAGGACGGCTTCCCGGCCTTCAACCTCGACGCGGAGATGGACCCCGAAAAGCGCGCTCAGCTCGAATTCGTCGCCTCGCTCTGGGACGAGGTCAGGCCGATCTACACCCGCGTCGCGGAAGGCGCGGCACCGACGGCCGCCGAGCTTCGCCTCATCGCCTGGCAGAACAACCAGATCCTCAGCCAGATGAACGCCGCCGTCTTCAGCTACGAGACACGCGGCGCCTCGGGCTAAGGGGCGCGCCGTCTAGAGCCGGTCGCGCAGCGAGTACCACGTCATCGCCGCGGCCAGCATCGGCGCACGAAACCAGGTGCCGCCCGGGAAGGGCGGCACCGGCATGCGGGCCAGCACATCGAACCGCTCGGCCCGACCGCGGATCGCCTCGGCCGCCAGCTTGCCGCCAAAGCTCGCCATGTGGATCCCCGAGCCGGACCAGCCGGAGATCGCCAGCATCCCGCCCTCCAGCCGCTGAAACGCGGGAAAGCGCGTGATCGTGATCCCCAGCGTCCCGCCCCAGGCATGGGTGATCGCCAGATCGCGAAGTTGCGGATAGACCGCCAGCATCTTACGGCGCACGAACCCCGCGATATCGCGCGGAAAGCGCGCCCCGTAGCTCTCCCCACCGCCCCAGAGCATCCGCCCGTCGGGCGTCAGCCGATAGTAGTCGAGCACGAATTTCGTGTCGGAGACGGCCAGGTTCTCCCGGATCACGGCCTCGGCGCGTTCCCGCCCCATCGGCTCGGTCGCAATGATGTAGTTGTTGATCGGCATCGAGCGGCGCGCGACCGCCGGCACCAGCCCGTCGAGATAGCCGTTCATCGCCAGCACGATGTGCTCCGCCCGCACGGCCCCCTCGCTCGTCGCCACAAGGCCCCGCTCGACCGAGGTCACGAGGCTCCGCTCATGAAGCCGCGCGCCCGCGTCTTCCGCCGCGCGGGCGAGGCCAAGGGCATAGCGGAGCGGATGGAGATGCCCCCCGTCCCGCCAGCGCGTGCCACCATGATACCGCTCGGTGCCGAGGAGCGCGCCAATGCCCGCGCGGTCCAGCATCGTCAGCCCGTCATAGCCATAGACCCGCGCCATATGCGCGACATGCTCCTCGAGGTCCTCGACGTCGCCGGGCTTCCACGCAGCCTCCAGCGCGCCCGCGGCGAGCTCGACCTCCATGCCGTACCGCGCGACCAGATCGCGAACCAGCGCCGTCGCCTCGAGGCCCAGCGCCCAGACCTTGGCCGCATCCTCCCGGCCTGCCAGGCGCTCGTATTTCGGCATGTCCTCACGGGGGCCGACGCCGATCTGGCCGCCATTGCGCCCCGAGGCGCCCCAGCCGACGCGATTGGCCTCGAGCAGGACCACGTCATAGCCGGCCTCCGCCAGATGCAGCGCGGCCGACAGGCCGGCATAGCCGCCGCCGACAACGCAGACATCCGCCCGCACCTCCCCCCGCAACGCCGGATAGGAAGGCAGGGGACCGGCAGTCTCCGCATACCAGGACGGGGCATGCCGCCCGGGCTCGTCATTCGCAGTAAGATAAGCCCGGGCCATGGACGCTCATGCACAGATTGAAGGCGGTCAACCGAGATCGGGCTGGGTCGCCTTGAAGCTCGGCACCTCCTGCATCGCCTCCCACCACGCCTTGACCGACGCGGGCGCAAGCAGCTTTTCCGCCGCGGGCGACAGCGAGACGTAGAAGACGATCGGGGCGAGAAGATAATCCGCAAGGCTGGGCCTCGCACCGGCGAGCCAGGTGGCATCCCCCTTCTTCTCCATGAGGAGCGCCAGGATCTTCTCCCCATCCGCCATGGCAGCCTCGTAATCCGCCTCGCTCGGATTGCCGAGGAAGTCCGGGAAGAGGTGGTAGCCCGCCGCCCCGACCAGCGCGCCGTAGCCGTAGCTGTTGATCAGGCTCATCGCCTGGTTCATCAGCGCCCGCTCCTTGATGTCGTCGGGCACCAGCGCAGGCTCGGGATGGGTCGCCTCGATATGGCGGAGGATCGCATCGGTCTCCAGGAGCCGCATCCCGTCGATATCCAGGACCGGCACCTTGCCGAAGGGATGGCGCTTCAGATGCTCCGGCTGCTTCGGCTCGCCTTCGAGCACATTGAGCGGCACCTGGTCGTACTCGATGCCCTTGTCCTTCAGCGCCATGCGGACGCTGCGCACATAGGTCGAGCCGTCGAAGCCGTAGAGGACCGGTTTGTCGGCCATTGCTGTTCCTCCCTGCCGTGGTGACTGAGCCTCGTCACCTATCACGGCGTGCCGCGCTGTCACCCCCGGCGGGCTTCCTCAGGCGGCGGGCGCCAGCTCGTCCGCCAGCGCGTCGAAGGCCGTCCAGGCGCGGCGGACAAGCTCGTCCACCTCCTCGCGGCTGATCACGAGCGGCGGTGCGATCACCATGGTGTCACCCACCGCGCGCATCACAAGACCGTTCGCCACGGCAAGATCGCGGCATCGCTCCCCCGCCCGGGCCGCGGCGGGAAAGCGCGCCATCGCGTGCTTGTTGGCGACGATCTCGGCCGCGCCGATCAGGCCGACCATGCGCGTCTCGCCCACCAGCGGGTGCTCGGCCAGCCGCGCCCAGGCGGCCTGCATGTAGGGCCCGATATCCTCGGCGACGCGCTCCACCAGCCGCTCCTCCCGCATGATGCGCAGATTGGCGATGCCCGCCGCGCATGCCGCCGGATGCCCGCTATAGGTAAAGCCGTGGAAGAACTCCCCGGCCCGTGCTGTGACCGGCCCGGTCACCCTGTCCGAGATCAGTACGCCCCCCATGGGAACGTAGCCGGAGGTCATGCCCTTCGCGATCGAGATGAGGTCGGGCCGGAAGTCGAAGGTCTGATGCCCCCACCAGTTGCCCGTCCGCCCGAAGCCGCAGATCACCTCGTCCGCCACCAGCAGGATGCCGTATTTGTCGCAGATCTTCTGAACGGCGGGCCAGTAGCTCTCGGGCGGGATCACCACGCCGCCGGCGCCCTGGACGGGCTCACCGATGAAGGCGGCGATGCTGTCCGGGCCTTCCTTCAGGATGGCGGCCTCCAGCGCCTCGGCCCGCGCGACGCCGAACTCCTCGGGCGTCATGCCCGTCTCGCGCCCTTCGCCGAACCAGTAGGGCTGGTCGATATGGATGACGTCTTCCATCGGCAGGCCGGACTGGCCGTGCATCACACCCATGCCGCCAAAGCTCGCGCCGACGACCGTGGAGCCGTGATAGGCGTTCCGGCGGCTGATGAACTTCTTGCGCGACGGCCTGTCGCGGCAGTCCCAGTAGACGCGGGCGAGGCGGAACACGGTGTCATTCGCCTCCGAACCCGAATTGGTGAAGAAGACGCGCTCGAACCCCTCGGGCGCCACCTCGGCCAGCGCTGCGGAGAACTCGGCCGCCGGCGGATGGGTGCACTGGAAGAACGTGTTATAGTAGGGCAGCTGGCGCATCTGCCGCGCCACCGCCTCCACGATCTCTTCGCGCCCATAGCCGACCGCCACGCACCAGAGCCCGGCCATACCGTCGAGGATGCGGTTGCCCTCCGTGTCCGTCAGCCAGACACCTTCGGCCGAGGCGATCACGCGGCTGCCCTTGGCATTGAGATCGGCGGTGTCGGTGAAGGGATGCCAGTGATGCGCCGCATCCATCGCCTGATAATCGGCCGTGGGGCGCAGATTGAGCGTCTCGTTCATGGGCCCGGGCCCTCCTCCTCAGCGATGGATCGGGCGCTTCGGGCGCGCGGCGCGCAAACGATGGAAAGAGGGAGATGCCCGGGCCGCCCGCAGCCGCCGCACCATTGCCCGCCAGTAATGTGATCACAAATCCGCGCCGTCAAGCACCATCGCGACGCTAGGGCACAGTGTTGTGCCGCGCTCAGCGGGCGGCGGCCTCGGCGGCGAGGGCGGCGCCCTGATCGACATCGTCGCGGATCGCGCCGGCCAGGCCGGCGGCGTCGTCATTCGCCAGCGCAGTCAGCGCCGTCTCGTGGAAATCCTGCAGCGCGCGGGTACCGATCATGCCGTAGACGCGCCGCATCGTGGGCCCGGTCTGGAGCCAGATGCTCTCCACCAGCGCCATCAGCGCCGGCGCCTCAGCCGCGGCATAGAGCGCCGTGTGAAACCCGGTGTTGGCGCGCACATAGCCCTGCGCGTCCCCGGCCGCGATCGCGGTCTCGAGCGCATGATCCTGCGCCTCCAGCACTTTGAGGAGGGAGGCGATCCGCACGCCGCATCGCTTGGCCGCCCGCACCGCGAGCTCCGGCTCGAGCAAGCGGCGCGCGGCGAACAGCTCTTCGAGCTCCCGCGCATCCGGCAACGGCACGAGGATGCGGCCGGAGCCCGTCAGCGCCAGCGCGCGCTCAGCCACCAGCTTGCGCACCGCCTCCCGCGCCGGGGTCATGGAGACGTCGAGCGATGCGGCGACCCCGCGCAACGTCAGGCTCGCGCCAGGCTCCAGCGCCCCCTCCAGCAGCCGCGCCCTCAGGGTCTGGTAGACATGCTCGTTGGCGGGCTGCCGCCCGGATGCCGCGCCCTGCGACCCGTCTGTGCCGGGCACCTCCGGTGCCTTCAGCGTCGTGCTCAGGCCCATCGGCCCTCTCCGCTTGCCTCGCGGGAGGCATTGTGATCACAGTTTTCGGCCGCGCGAAACAGGAGACTGCGATGACCGACGCGCCCGACGACAAGTTCGTCCCGTATCGCAAGGATCTCGCCTTCACCGCGCGCGGCCCCAAGGCCGTGAGCCATCCCGAACAGATGTATGCGGGCGCCACCAGCTTCTGCCGCCGCCTCTTCGTGCGCGAGCTCGACGGCATCGACGTCGCCGTCATGGGCATCCCCTTCGACACCTCGGTCTCCAACCGCCCCGGCTGCCGCTTCGGGCCGCGGGCGATCCGCCAGGCCTCGACGCAGCTTTCCTGGTCGCACGCCTGGCCCTCGCCCTTCGATCCCTTCGAGCGGCTGGCGGTTGCCGATTGGGGCGATATCGATTTCGACTTCGGCCATCCAGACACCGTGCCCGCCCAAATCGAGGCCGCCATCGCCGCGGTGCTGGCCGAGGGATGCAGCGTCCTCGCCCTCGGCGGGGATCATTTCTGCACCTACCCCGCGCTCAAGGCGCATGCCGCCAGGCACGGCCCCCTCTCCCTCGTGCAGATCGACGCGCATTGCGACACCTCAATCGACGATGGCAGCCGGATCGATCACGGCACCATGTTCTACCATGCCGCCCGCGAGGGGATCGTGGACGCCAGGCACTCCATTCAGGTCGGCATCCGAACGACCTATACCGACCCCTCGGACTTCGTGGTGCACGACGCCAATGCCGTCCACGAACACGGCATCGACGCCACCGTCGCACGCATCCGCGAGGTCGTCGGCGACCGGCCCGTCTACTTCACCTTCGATATCGACGGGCTCGACCCCGCCTACGCCCCCGGCACCGGCACGCCCGTCGTCGGCGGGCTCAGCACCTGGCAGGGGCGTGAGATCATCCGCAGGCTCGGCTCCGCCGGCGGGACGCCGATCAACCTTGTCGGTATGGACGTCGTCGAGGTCGCGCCCGCCTACGACCAGGCCGAGATCACCGCGCTGGCCGGCGCCACCATGGCGCTCGCGCTTCTCTGCCTCCATGCCGAGGCACGGGAGGCTGCGGCATGAAGGACGTTGCGGCACCGGAGCCCGCGGCGGTGGAGGCTGCGGTCGAGAGCTTCCGGGCCACCCATCCGGACATTGCGGTTGCGGAGGTCTTCGTCGTCGATCTCAACGGCGTGCTCCGCGGCAAGCTCGTGCCCGTCGAGATGCTGGGCAAGCTCGCCAGGGGCGCCATGAAGCTGCCGATCAGCACGCTGGCGCTCGACATCTTCTCGATCGACGTGCCCGAGACGGGGCTCGCCATCGAGCGCGGGGACCCGGACGGCACGCTCCTGGCGATCCCCGAGACCGTCGCCCCCGTCCTCTGGGCGGACCGGCCGACGATGCAGGTGCAGTGCATGCTCTCGGACGAGACGGACCGCAGCGTGTCGGAATACGATCCGCGCGGCATCCTCGCCCGCGTGGCGGCGCGCGCCGCAGCCATGGGCTACCGGCCGGTCATCGCGCTCGAGCTCGAGTTCTTCCTGATCGACCCCGAGCGGCCGGAGCCGCCGATGAACCCGCAGGCCGGCGGCCGCCTCAGCCGCAGCCAGATCTACGATATGGACGTGATGCGCGCCTTCGAGCCCGTGCTGTCGGACATCGCCGCAGCGGCCCGCGCCCTCGGCGCCCCGGCGGAGACGGTGATCTGCGAGTTCGGGCCGGGTCAGTTCGAGATGAACCTCGCCCATTGCGACAGCGCGCTGATGGCCTGCGACCACATGATCGCGCTCAAGCGCGCCACCCGCGGCATCGCCCGGCGCCACGGGCTCGATGCGAGCTTCATGGCCAAGCCTTTCGGGGAAAGCGCGGGCAGCGGGCAGCATATCCATCTCAGCCTTCTCGACGGAGAGGGCCAAAACGTCTTCGGCACGGCGGAGGAGGGCGGGCCGAACGCGCTCCTGCGCCACGCGGTCGCGGGCGTGCTCGACACCCTCGGGGACTGCTTCCTGCTCCACGCACCGCATCTCAACAGCTACCGCCGCTTCATGCCCGGCTCCTACGCGCCCGTCACCGCCGCCTGGGGGCTCGACAACCGCAGCGTCGCGGTGCGCGTACCGGCGCATGACGGTCCGGCCGCCCGGCTCGAGGCCCGGATCGCAGGGGCCGATGCCAACCCCTACCTCCTGGCTGCCAGCGTGCTGGCCGGCGCCCTCGCCGGGCTCGAGGCGACGGCCGAGCCCCCGGCGCCGGTCGCGGCCGAGGCGCTGGCCGGGGCGGGCGGCGCGCTGCCCCTCTCCTGGGCCATGGCCGAGCAGCGCTTCGCGGCCTCGCCATTCGTCGCCGAGTGGCTCGGCGAAGGCTTCGTGCATACCTTCGCGGCGATGAAGCGGCAGGAGCGGGCAACGCTGATGGCCCAGGTGCCGGACATCGAATACGACGCCTATCTCCGCATCGTCTGAGCGCCGGGATCGATGACCTGCGCAACGCGTCCCCGGCTCGCCCCGGTTGCCCGGCACCGCATGCGCCACGGTCGCGCCGCCGGAGCACCTGGTTCGATCAGGCGAGGACGCAGGCCCCCGAGGGGATGAAAGCGCCTACAGCATCAGCACCAGTGGCGGCTCGGGCGCCAGCGCGGCGATGCGCTTTGCGAGGGCATCGCGGGTCAGGAGCCCCGTGGTCGTATCGACCGCGGAGACGACCGACGCGGCATTGGCCGCCGCCTCCAGCATCGCCTCTGCCGGCGCCAGCCCCTCAGCCAATGCCGCACCCAGCGTGCTGGTGAAGGCATCCCCCGCCCCCGCCGTACCCGCCACCTCCGCCGGCAGGGAAGCGCGCCAGACCACGCCCTCCGGCCCCGCGAGCCAAGCCCCCTCCGTCCCGTCCGTCAGCAGCACATAGCTCGGCCCGCAGGCGCGCAGCGCTGTCAGAAAGCGCAGGAGACCGATGGCAAAACCGCCGGCGACCAGCCCGCGGCGAAGAAGCGGCGGCACCCCGTCGCCCTGCTTGCCGTCCGGCCCCTCGCCGACGCGCGCGGCCATCGCGGGCACCAGCGCCTCCGCCTCCACCCGGTTGACCGAGAGGAGATCGACGTCGACGAGCGCGGCCAGAAACGGCTCGGTGCGTGAGGTCAGATGCCGGATGCCCGGATTGGCGGTCACGAACGCCCCCGCCTTGCGCCCCTTCGCCGCAATCGCCCCGAAGGCGTCGGCCGAGCGCGAGGAGAGGGGTGCTATATGCACGAGGTCCCGCCCCGCAAAGGCGCCATCGGCAAGATCCGGCTCCGTGATCCCCTCATTCGCGCCCCGATGCACGAAGATGGAGGCGTTGCGATCATGGCTCGCCACCATCACCGCCGTGCCCGTGGCCGCATCCGATGCCGTCAGGAGCCATTCGTCCGAGACGCCGTTCTCCGCCAGATGCTCCCTCACGGCCCCGGCATTGAGGTCGTCGCCCGTGCGCGCCAGCACCGCCGCATCCCAGCCCCGGCGCGCGAGACTGACGGCGGTGTTGCAGGCCCCTCCGCCCACATGCGTGCCGATGGATTGCGCGGGCACCTTGCGCCCCGTCTCGAGCATCAGGAACGACTTCGCGTCGTTCGAGAAGCTCATATGCTCGATATGCTGCTCCTCGACGATGCAGATGATGTCGATCATCGCCGAGCCGATATGCAGGGAACGCTTGGTCATGCTCATCCTCGCCGCTGATCCCAGCCCTCGATAGCAGCGCGGGGGCTGTCAAGCCATCGGGCCCGCCAACACCCGCTCTTCCCACGCCGATGGAGAACGGGCCGCATTTCGGACGGCCGACCGGGCCGCATCGCGCCTTCTGCCGAGGATGGCCAGACCGGGCGCCTTTGCGGTCGATCAAGGCGATGCGCTGCTGCGGATGGGACGCACTTGGAGATGGACCTGGCCGGATTCTTCGTGACGCTCGGCGTTCTCTTCCTCGCCGGTCTGGCGGCGGACCAGTTCGGCAGGCTCACGCGCCTTCCCCGCGTCACGATGCTGCTGCTCCTCGGGCTGGCCGCGGGCGATGCCGGGCTGGGGCTGATCCCAGAAGACGTGAAGGAATGGTTCGACGCTCTGTCGATCGTCGCGCTCACGATGGTCGCCTTCCTTCTCGGCGGGTCCTTGTCCCTCGGCAACCTCGCCCGACACGGCCGCCCCATCGTCGCGATCTCTCTCTCGATCATCGTCGCCACCCTCGCGATCATCGCCCTCGGGCTCTCTGCGGCGGGGTTGGAGCCGGGCCTCGCACTGCTCCTCGCCGCCGCGGCCACGGCAACCGATCCCGCGGCGCTCACGGACGTGCTCCGCCAGTCGCGCGTCAGGAACGGGTACACGGAGACATTGAAGGGCATCGTGGCGATTGACGACGCCTGGGGCCTTGTCGTCTTCAGCATCGTCCTCGTCTTTGCAGGACAAGGCGAAGGAGGCGCGGGGATCGTCGCGGGCGCTTTCCGGGATCTCGGCGGCGCCGCCGCGCTC
>JBCCDG010000089.1:0-16422 GCA_039030915.1 Pseudomonadota bacterium
CTCATCGCGCCCGCCCTGGGCGCGATGCTGATCTTCTACGTGTGGCCGTTGGTGCAGGTCCTGTGGCTGAGTGTGACTGAGCCCTATCCAGGGTTCCAGAACTACGAGCGTCTCGCCGACAGCAGGGTGATCCACCGCATCTGGTGGACGACTCTCGAGGTTTGTGTCCTGACCACCGTGATCACTGTCGCGCTCGGCTATGTGGTCGCTTACGCCATGACCATCGTGGGAGAGGGACAGCGCACGGGCATGATGTTCTGTGTGCTGCTCTCGCTCTGGCTCTCGGTCCTGATCCGGGCCTTCGCCTGGGTCATGCTGCTTCGCGGCAACGGGGTAGTGAACGAGGGACTGATGGCCATCGGCCTCGTGGATGAGCCGCTCCGGCTCGTACGCAACGAGATCGGGGTGCTGATCGGCATGGTCCACTTCATGCTGCCGCTCGCCGTGCTGCCGATCTACGCGAACATGACGGGAATAGAGGCGCGCCTTCTGTCGGCCGCCCGTGGTCTCGGCGCCTCGCCCGCGCGCGCCTTCTTCCTCGTCTTCCTGCCGCTGTCAAAGCCCGGGATCATCGCGGCGACGATCCTGGTCTTTGTCTTCTCGCTCGGCTTCTTCATCACACCGGCGCTGCTCGGCGGCGGCAAGGTGGTGATGATCTCCGAGTACATCCGCGTGAGCTTCGAGGAGACGCTGCGCTGGGGGCAGGCGACGATGCTGTCGACGGTCCTGCTCTTCGCGGTCTTTCTGGCACTCGGCCTTGTCGCCCGCCTCGTCGATCTGCGCACTGTCTTCGGGGCGGCGCGATGACGGCGGTCGCGGGCGATAACGCGCTACCCATCCGGTACCCGCGGCGGGACCGGCGGGCGCTCTGGGGCAGGCTCATCGCGCTCGGGCTGGCGTGGACGGTGCTCGGTTTCCTCGTCCTGCCGATGCTGATCGTCATCCCCGTCTCCGTGACCGACCAGTATTATCTCTCGTTGCCGAAGGAGGGGATCAGCTTCGAGCATTACATCGCCTTCTTCGAGAAAGATCAGTGGCTCGCGGCGACGCTCGACAGCCTGATCGTTGCCAGCTGTGCCACGGCGCTCGCGGTCCTGCTCGGCACGCTCTGCGCCATCGGTTGCTGGCGCCTATCAAGCCGCGCCGCGGAGGCCGTGCGGCTCTTCATGCTGCTGCCAATCATCGTGCCCGTGATCGTCCAGGCGCTGGCGATCTACCGATTCTGGATCGATCTTGGGCTGATCGATACGTATCTTGGCACCATAATCGCGCACACGCTGATCGCGCTGCCTTACGTAATCATCACCGTGTCCGCGGCGCTGACCAATGTGGACCCGCGCACCGAGCAGGCGGCGCGGAACCTCGGCGCATCGAATGCCCAGGCCGTGCGCCTCGTCATCCTGCCGGCTGTGATGCCGGGCGTGCTTTCGGGGGCGCTCTTCTCCTTCACGATCAGCTTCGACGAGATCGTGACAGTGCTCTTCATCACCAGCCGCGAGGTCTACACGCTGCCGAAACGCATCTGGAACGGAATTCAGGATCATCTTGATCCGACCATCGCCGCCGTGGCGACGATGCTGATGGTCCTCACCCTCGCGCTGTTGCTGCTCGATCTCTGGGCGAAGAGGCGGCGACGCGCGCGGCTCGCCGCCATCGCGGAGGCGGAGGCATGACCCGCCCGGCGGCGATGACACCCGCCAAGCGCACGGCCCTCGATTGGATCGAGGCGGCGGCCCCGGGGCTCTCGGCCGATCACATGACGCTCTGGCACCTGCACGAGCCCGCCTGGCGCGAGTATCGTTCCGCTGACTGGTACGCGGACCGCCTCCGCGCGGAGGGCTTCGCCGTCGAGGAAGGTTCGGCAGGCATGCCCACGGCCTTCTGCGCGGATTGGACGAGCCCTGCGGGCGACGGCCCCTGCATCGGCGCCTACGCGGAATACGACGCCGTGCCGGGCTGCTCTCAGGAGCCCGTGCCCTATCGCAAGCCCCGCGCCGGACACCACCCGACCGCGGCGGGGCACACCGACCCGCATTCCGCACTCGGCATGGGCGGGCTGACCGGCGCCCTCGCGCTCAAGAAAGCGATGGAGGTGCACGGTATCCCCGGCCGCATCCGCTTTATGGGTGAGCCCGCCGAAAAGATGTGCGGCTCCAAGCCGATCCATGCGAGCCACGGCTACTATGACTGCATGGATGCGGCGATCAGCTTCCATCCCACCTCGCTGCCCGCGCTCTCGAACACCGTGCTCTGGGATACGCATTGCGGCGCGTACTGGTCGAAGGTCTTCACCTTCACCTGCCCCGAGCCGCACACATACGGCGGCGCGGGAGACCGCAAGGGTGTTCAGAACTACCATGCCATCGCCCGCGCACCAGCAGCGCTCGATGCCCTGGTGATGATGTACACGGTGACACAGGCGACGAAGGAGAACATGCTGCCCCATGCGGGGAGCTGGTCACTTAACGAGGCGGTCCTGAATGGCGGCTTCGCGACATCGGACAACTTGCCGCCCCGCTTTGCCGAGCTGCAATACGCGTGGCGCTGCCCCTCGGTCGCCATGGCCGAGGCGATCGATCGCGTGCTTGAGAAGAATGCCGCCCATGTGGCCGCCATCACGCATTGCGAAGTCTCGTCCGGCTGGGTGACGCGCACACGCCCGGGCCTGGCCAACCACGCGATGGCAGAAGCGACCTTCGCCAATTTTGCGCTCGTCGGCCCGCCACGGTTTCCGGAGGAAGCCCGCGCCTTCGCGCGCGAGATCCAGTCGAGCCTTGGCTTCGAGCCTGACCCGGACCCGTTCCCCGACAACATGGAGGAGCTGGTCGAGCCCCGCGAGGGCGAGGCGATGATCCGCGCGATCCTCCCGCCCTGGCAGACCAACTACACCTCCGACGATTACACGGACTACACGTGGCACACCCCCACCGTACGGCTCTATGTCGGCCGGCCAGTGCCGCGACCACCGGCCGATGGCTCGGTCCTGCCCCACTGGTGCCGCTGGGCGCTGGGCGGGGTGCCTGCCGCAATGGATCCGATGTTCCTGACCGCAGGGCGCGTGATCGCGACGACGGCGCTCGACCTGCTGACTGACGGCCAGTCGCTGCCCGCCGCGCGCGCCGAGTTCGAGGAGCGCACCGGGGGCGGGGTCGGAGGTACGCGCTGGCTCGCGCCGCTTCTCGGCCCGAACGCCCCCGCCCCCGTCCACTATCCCTGGCCGCAATGGACCGAGACGCCGGACGGGCCTGTCTGGTCCGTCCCGCCCCGGCCCGGCGACTGACACCGCGATGCGGGCCTGGCCGATGCCGGGTCGACGAAGGAGAGAGCCGATGAGCGGCGCCGTCAGCGAGTTCGAATACCGCTACAACATGACCATCCGTGCCTTTCCCAGCCACGCCGATCCCACCTTCGAGAGCGCGGCGCAGCAGGAGGAGATCTGGGGCCGGAAATGGGGCTGCACCAACGATGTCGGCCGCTTGCGCATGGTCCTCATGCACCGCCCCGGGCCGGAAATGGACATCATCGACCCGACGAAGCGGATCGAGCGGCTGAACTCCTTCGGCGATGAGGAGGGTGAGAGCTGGTACTGGCGAGGCGACCGACTGCCCGACATCGCCGCCCAGCAGGAGCAGCACGACAAGCTCACGAGCGCGCTGGAGGCCGAGGGCGTGGACGTCGTGCTTGTCGGCCAGGCCCCGGCGGGCAAGCACAAGCAGATCTATACGCGCGACAGCGTGATCGCCGTGGAGGGCGGGGCCATCGTCACGCGTCTCGGACCCAAGGTGCGCCGGGGCGAGGAACGCTCGGTCACACAGGCACTGGCCCGCGTCGGCTGCCCGATCCTGCGCACCGTCAACGGCCGTGGCCTCATGGAGGGCGGGAGCTTCGTCTGGCTTCGCCCGGGGCTCGCCGTCATCGGCCGGTCCTCCCGCGTCAACGAGGAAGGCACGCGCCAGGTCCAGGAGGTGATCCGCGAGGCCGGTGCCGAGCTGATCCGCGTCGATCTCACGGGCTACAGGCTGCATATCGACGGCGCCCTGGTGATGATTGCCGAGGATGTGGCCATCACCAACCCCACTCAGCTTCCTTTTTGGTTTCTGGAGAAGCTGAACGAACTCGGTATCCGCCAGATCGAGGTCCATCCCGACGATGCTGTTGGATGCCTCAACTGTCTCGCGGTGGCGCCTGGCCGGGTGATCATGCAGGACGGGCTCAGCCCCCGCACCGCAGACCGGCTCGACGCGCTCGGCATCGAGATCGTGAGCGTGCCCTACGACCTCGTCTATGAGGGCGGAGGCGGCATCCACTGCTCAACGTCGCCCCTGATCCGCGACCCGATCTGACGCCCGTCGTGTCCGACACGCTTTTCCGCCCCGTCGGCAGCTTCCTGGGCGTGCCGCAGCGACCCGATCCTGCCGGCGCACGGGCGGCGATACTGGGCCTGCCCTTCGATGCGGGCGGGCATCCGAGGCGCACGGGCGCGCGGCTGGGGCCCGCGGCGATCCGGATGATGTCGACCGACATGGTGCGCCATCACCGGCCCGAGGACGCGGAAAACCGGGACCCCGTCGCCGCCCTCGACCTCGTCGACATGGGCGACGTTGCGGTGCTGCATGGCGACCACGATGCATCGCTTGCGCGGATGGAGATGGCCTATGCACAGGTAATCGCCGCGGGTGCCGTGCCTCTAGGTCTCGGCGGTGATGGCATGGTCAGCGTGCCGGCGATGGCGGCGCTGGGCGCGGCCTACCCGGGGCTCGCGGTCATCCATCTCGACAGCCATACGGACGCCTATCCAGCGAAGCCCGGCGTCAACGCGCCCCCACTCGACCCGGCCACCACCTTCGCTTATGCGGCGGAGCGCGGGCATGTGACGCCAGAGCGCTCGGTGCACGCGGGGCTGCGTGGTTTCGCCTATGTCCCCGGCGTCTTCGCGCATGCCGAAGCGCTCGGTTACCGGCTGATCCCGATGAGCAAGATTGAGGCGGCAGGAATCCCCGCCACGGCCGCGCAGATCCGCGAGATCGTCGGCAAGGCGCCCGTCTTTCTCTGCGTCGACATGGATGTCTTCGACCCCGCCACGGCACCGGGCGTCTTTACCCCCGCCTGGGGTGGGCTCACCGCGCGGGAGGGCTTGGGGCTATTGCGTGGGCTCGCCGGCCTCGACATCGTCGGCGCCGATATCAACACGGTCACGCCAGGCTTCGATGTGCAGGGCCAGACCGCGTGGCTCGCCGCCACCGTCGCGCTCGAACTTCTCTACTTGATCGCCGGCTCGCCCCGCCTTCAGCGGGCGGGATGAAGGCGCTGCTTCTCCTCTACGGACCGCTCGCGCTTACGGTGACGATGTGGGCCTTCCAGGCGCCAGCGCTTCATGCGCTTGGCGAGCGTTGGGACACCGCAACGCTCAACCTCGTGCGCTACATACTCGCGGCAACTGCATTCGGGGCGATGGCGGCCTTTGCAACCGGGCGGGGGCAGGGCGCCGCGGGACAGGCGGAGAAGCTCGCTCCCGCGAACGGTCTCATGCTCGGCGGGCTTTTCGCAGCCTTTGCGCTGCTCTTCGCGGGCGGCGCGGTGATTGGCAATCCCGTGGTGTCCGCTACGGCCTCGGCCGTGATGCCGATCACCGCTAGTCTCGTTAACTGGGCCGTTACCGGGCGTCCCCCCGAGAAAGCACTCCTCCGCGCTCTTCTTCTGGTCGTGCCGGGGGCGGTGCTTGCGACACCGGCACCGGGCGACGACGGGGGTGGCGACAGGCCCGTTCTCGGCCTCGCCCTCGTGCTGGCGGCGCAGGTCTGCTGGAGCCTCTACTCCCTCGCGGTGCCTCGCCTCCTGCCGGTGGCCACCACCATCGCGCGGAGCCGGATCTCGATCTTATGGGCGCTACCCTTCCAGCTCGGGATCTTTGTGCTCGGCTGGAGCCTCGGGTTCGGCCACGCGGATCCGCGCTATCCGGCCTTCGATGCGACGGTCACGCTCATCGCGGCACTCGGTCCTCTCGTGCTCGGCCTCGCTCTCTGGAACCTCAGCGTCGCACGGCTCGGCTTGCCCGTCTGCGCGCTCTTTCTCAACCTGGTTCCGGTACTCGGCACGCTGATCGCCTGGGGGTTTGGGACCGTGCCGACGCTCGTGCAGGTCGCGGGCGTTGCATTCGTCATCCTCGGCATGGGTACGGCGCAGTACAGCCGCAGAGAGACCAACGAAGGCCGCTCGCAACTGCCCCGCCCGTGATAGGCCGACGCGTGCCGCCTGCGTTATCGGCAATACGCTCGATGACGCTCAAGGAGTTCAGCCGGTGATCGAGCGGGGAGCGCCGGCAGACATCCGCTCGGACGACGGTCCCGGGTTCGCCGCCAAGACCGTAAGGAAGTGGATCGCCGCAGTCGGTGCTCGTCCGCCCTGTATCGAGCCGTCCGTAGGTTGATCGATCCACTGGGTCGATCGCTGATCCTCCGAACCGACCCGGCAAAACGGTCATGTCGAGAGCTTTGTTTCGAGGCTCCGCGATGAACCGCTCAATGCAGCCATGCACCAGCATCCACCCGGATCCGCAATTGGCGACCGGCCATGCAGCGGAGCGAACCTCGACCGCGCGCGCGTTCTACCACGCGTCGTAGGGCTCGATGGTGGCGTCGGTCATCACGTAGCCGATCTCGGCAAGCTCGGTCTCTACGGCCATGGTGGTGATCTTCCCCGTCACCATGATCGCCTCGAAATAGCCCGTTGTCTCGTAGGGTTCGCTGGCGTTGACCATCACGATCTGGTTGGGCGGCGGCGGGGGCACGTGAATGCAGGCGCCGACGTACGGGACCAGCAGCATCTCTCTGACCATCGTGCCGTCGAAAGCGAGCGGCACCATGTAGCCCGGCAGCGACACGTATCTGCCGTTATACTCGGTCGTCAGTGCGACCCTGCGGTCCTGCGGCGCAAAGGCGGAGGCGAGCGAGCCCTCGCCGCTCAGCCCGAAATCCCGCACTAGCTGCTCGAACATCGTTGCACGCGCGTCGACGGGGATCAGGTCTTCCCATTCGAGCGCGAGCGGATCGGAGGCCCCCCGCACGACGCTGGCCGCGAGCGCCAGCGTGCCGCCCAACGCGAGACTGCGTCTGGTGATGCGGATCATCGTCTTCTCCTTCTCACTGCGTGACCATCATGCCATCGGCAAGCGATAGCCGATAGGCCCGGATCGCAGGCAAGAACCCGATGGCCGTGCCGGCTGCGACGACGACGGCGAGCAGGCCCAACTCGTCCGCCGTTGGCGCGCTGATGGCAATATAAAGCCCGTAGGCCGCGTCGAGCCATGGCTGCGCGATCAAGAGCCCGAGATAGAGGCAGACAAGGCCGATCAGCGCGCCCGCGAGGCTGATGGCGAAAGCCTCCAGCACCAGAAGCACGACGACCACCCGCGGCCGCGCGCCCACGGCGCGTAGAATCGCCATCTCGCGCCGGCGCTCGCCCAGCCCTGCAAGGATCATCGCCGCCATGCCCAGGAGTGCCGCCACCACGACCATCGCGGAGACGCCCGCCAACGCGGTCTCGGCGACGCCCACGAGGCTCCAGAGTTCCTGCAGCGCAACGCCGGGCAGGACGGCCAGCAGCGGCTCCTCCGAGTATTCGTTGATCGCGCGTTGGAGCCGGAAGACGGCAAGCTTGGATTTCACCCCGATCAGTGCGGCAGTGATCGCCCTCGGCGTGAGATCCATTTCCCGCACCGCCTCCGCACTCACGGCCTGGGAGGGATCTCGCGCGCCGGACTGCCAGTCGACATGGATTGCTTCGATGCCCTCAAGGCTGACATGCACCGTGCGGTCCACCGGCGTTCCCGTCTTCGCCAGGATGCCCGAGACGCGGAACGGCTTGTCGTCGTGGAACGAGAAGGAGGCGACGCCGTGCGCGACCACGATCTCGTCGCCGACGCGGTAACCGAGCGTCGCCGCCACATCGGCGCCGAGGACCGCGTCGAACACATCGTCGAAGCGCCGGCCTGCCGCGAATTCCAGCATCCGGTCGCCGCGGAAACGGTAGCGCTCGAAATAGGCTGGCGTTGTGCCGAGCACCCGGAAACCGCGGTGGCTGTCGCCAAGCGATAGCGGCACGATCCAGTCCACCGCCGGCATGGCGCGGAGGTCCTCGTAGCTTTCCCAGGTGAGGTTGTTGGTGGCGCTGCCGATGCGGAACACGGAATAGAGCAGGAGCTGGACGGAGCCCGACCGCGCGCCGACGATCAGATCGACGCCCGCGACCGTGTTCGCAAAGCTGTCTCGCGCGCCCGTGCGCACCTTCTCGACGCCGAGAAAGAGCCCGACCGAAAGCGCGGTGGCAAAGACAGTGAGCGCCACCGTGATCCAGCGGTTCGCAAGCGAGCGCAGCGTGAGGCGCAGGAGCATCAGGCCGCCCCCGCCCTCACGGCGCGCGCGATCTCCGTGAGCGAGAGCGCGCGGTCGAAGCGGGGCGCGAGCGCCGCGTCGTGGCTCACCATCAGCAGCGTGGCGCCCGCCGCCTTCACCTGCCCGAAGAGGAGCTCGAGAAAGGCATCCTGCGCATCCATGTCGAGAGCGGAGGTCGGCTCGTCGGCGATCACGATGTCAGGGCCGCCGATCAGGGCCCGCGCCACCGCGACGCGCTGTTGTTGCCCGACGGAGAGCCGGTCGGACCTGCGTGCGCCAGCAACCGCCGGTTCAAGGCCGAGCTCGCCGAGGAGCCGGCGAGCCTCCCCCGCCCGGTCGGGTCCCACGCGCGCCGCCCGCGTCGGCGCGAAGGCGAGCGGCAGGATCACGTTGTCGACCGGGGGGAGATAGGGAAGCAGGTTGAACATCTGAAAGATCACGCCGAACCGCTCGGCCCTGACACGGTCGCGGCGCGGCGGCGGGAGGGCTGAGAAAGGCGCGCCCATCACTGCGATCTCGCCGGCATCGGGCGCCACGATGCCGCAGAGCAGCGACAGGAGCGTCGACTTGCCCGATCCACTCGGGCCGCGCAGAAAAACCGCCTCGCCGCGCCCGATGGAGAGTGCATCGACGGCGAGCGAGAACGCCCCGTCCGGCCAGGTGAAGCGCACGCCGTCGAGCGAGAGCGCCGGGCCGGCCTGCCGGTCTGCCGCAGTCACGCGCTGGCCTCTGCCTCAGGAACTGCCGGGGATCTCAAGCGACGGCGCGTCCCGGGTCACCTCGAAGCCCTGGCTTCCGCCCGGGCCGATCATCTGGACCTCCAGTTCCTCGGCGTTCGGGAACGCCTCGAAGTAGACGAAGTCGATGCTGGTGAGCCGCGAGGGTTCCGCGCAGTTCAGCCGGTACTCCGCATGGAACTCGGTGTGCCGCTGCTCCTCATCCTCATGCCCGGCATGCTCGCCGTGACCATGCGGCTCCTCCTCGGCATGCTCGTGATCATGTCCGGCCCCGTGGTCGTCATGGCTCTCATCGTGGTCGTCATGGCCTGCGTCGCCGATAAGCGCGACTTCGGCTGCGGCCACCTCGCAACCGGCCTCGGCCGGCAGCACGAAGAGCGTGAGGGGATCCTCTAGGCGCTCCTCCGCAGCCTCGATCACCGCGCGGTCTTCCTCGCTCCTCGCCGCATGCTCGAAGCCCACGATATCCGCGCCGGGTGCCTCGAGCTCCATCGCTACCTCGCCGCCTTCTATCGCCAGGTTGAACTGGCCGACGCCGTGCTCGTGCGCACCGAGCGATCTGCTTTCCCCGGCCAGCGCTGAGGAGGCGGCAAACGCGGCAAGCGCACTGAGCATGGCGGTATGTCTCATCGGGTTCTCCAGCTAATCGCATTCGGTCTATGGATACACCATCACGCCGTAAAGCAACACTATAACATTTCATGACGTCGCGCCCGCTCTCTCGATTCCGGGAAAGACCGAGCCCGCGCAGTGCGAGAAGGAGATCTCTCCATTCAGCAATGTCACGGAACCGGGCGCTGAATGGCGCGCAATAGCCGTTCTCCCAGCGTGAGCCCGGACCGAGGGGACCGATGCAACGCGTCGTCAGTCAGAGAGCTCAGCGCAGCGTGGACACGGCGCAGGGCGGCGACTGTCGGCGCCACGCACTTCTCGGGTCGAGGGGAGAACCTCGACGCCGCTCGCTCTCACGGGCTCGTCCTGCCCGCGGCATGACCGCCACTCGACCCCGCTCGGCCCGGATGCACCGACAACCGAAGGGGAGGGGATCGAGACGAACCAGAACCAACGCTTCTTCGTCTCGGGCGGTCCGGAAGCGCTGGCATTCATCTCCCGCGCGCAGTCGTCCCGCGGCCTCCGCCGTCGCTGGGGGCGACGCCATCTGTCCGTTGAAGAACGGGTAAGCGGCGGCGTGCGGCCGGTCGAGCCTCATGCGCCCCTTCGCGCTTAGGACGGCCACTTCGATCCCGGGGCGATCGAAGCCTGGCCCCGAAATGAGCGCACAGGCCAGGCGGCGGGAAAGACGCGATGATGCGGGCAATCGTCGTCATCGTGGTAGAGGGCGAGCAGCGGGGCGCACCGTTTGTGTGCGATGCGGCCGCCGCTCGTTCGAAGGCGAGCGTCCTTGCTGCGCTTGTCGCCGCCTTCGCCTCTTCTGCCCGCAGCGCCAACCGCCCCGCGGGCAGACTGATTGCCGAGCAATGCGGTCAAGGCCTCCTCGGCGAAGGCCGTACCGGTGTCGTCCGGCACGTCTTCGCAGTCGCCGCTGAAAAGGCTGCGCCACGTGGTGGACCGATCGGTCGGCGCCGGTCGCTCGAGCGTCTCGCCATCGGCAACCCTCGACGATACCGCGTCGCGCTGGCCGAGCCGCGGCTGCCCGAGGCGGTACGCCGCACGGGCGTGGCGGTGGCCACGAACACCTCGACATGCTGATGGTCGTACGGATGTTCTCGCCTGACGAGAGCCGCGACCAGCTCTTCGTCTCCAACGACGCGACACAGCGCCTGGAGCCCGTTCTGCGCCGGTTGCCGGGCTTGGGTGACATTCAGGTACCGGGCGGCCCTCGTCGTTGGCGCCGGATACCTCATGCTCTTCGGGCTGCCGATCGAGCGGCTCTCGGAGACGGTCGAGGTCTATCTCGGCTCAACCTACGTGAACAACATCAATCTGCAGGGACGTACCTGCCAGGTCCGCGCACAGGCAGCGCCCGAGTTCCGGCTGGATGCCGAGCAGCTCGGCCAGCTGCGCACCCGCACCACGGCGTGCGACATCCTACCGCTCGGCGCCGTCGCGACGGTGGAGACCCGGACGGGCGCGGAGCGCGCGCCTCGCTACAACCTTTTCCCGACCGCCGAGGTGATCGGCGCCGGGGCCGGGATCAGCTCGGGCGAGGCCATCGCGCTCGTCGAGGAGATCGCCGAGGCGTCGCTGTCCCAGGGCTACGGCATCGAGTGGACCAATCTCTCCTACCAGGAAAAGGTAACGTGGCACGGCACGCTCCTCTTCGTCCTCGCCATCGTCTTCGTCTTCCTGCTGCTGGCCGCGCAATACGAGAGCTGGGCGCTGCCCTTTGCGGTCATTCGGGTCGTGCCGACGGTGCTGCTCTCAGCCCTCGGCGGGATCGCCTGGATGGGAACGGACAACAACCTGCTCACCCAAGTGGTGCTGATCGTCCAATTCGCCCGCGAGCTCGAGGAGCAGGGTCGCTCGGCCGTGGATGTGGCGGTGGAGGCCGCCAGGCTGCGTCTCCGTCCGATTCTGATGACGTCATTCGCCTTCATCCTCGGTACCGCGCCGCGTGCCGTTGCCGACGGCGCGGGGCCGAGCTTCGTCAGGCGCTGGGCGTTGCGGTCTTCTTCGGGACGATCGGCGTGACGGCCTTCGGCCTGATCTTCACCCCGCTCTTCTACGCCGTGATCCGGGGGGTGAGCGGCCGTGCATCGGGCCCCGCGCCGCTCGTGACCGAGATCGGCGGCCAGCTCCTCTGAGCGCGGCCGCCCCGAGATCTCGCCGCCCACCATCTCCCAGCCGCGGCAGTGAGCCGCCCCGGCGCCTTGATGGCGCCGGGGCTCATGCGTGGTTCCATTCTTCGTGCCATCGATCGGACAATTACCGTCGGGCCGCGGCCGGATCGGCACCCGGCCTCATCCTCACGGCGGGAGACCTTCGCTGCACCGCTCACCGAGGCGGCGCGGACGACATGAAGCGTGCAGGAATGGCATCACTCTGGCATCGTCATGAGGTTGCGACGCTGGCCGCTCTCCGGGTCCATCGTAGACCTCTCGCCGCAAGCATCCTCATAAGTCGGGCGAATAAGAGCGGACAGCGTTCGAATTGGAGGAGTCGCGCGCGAACGGCCACATTCCGGTCATCCCCAAACGGATTACCTGGAGCGCAAACATGAACAGCTTCAACGAGAAGATCGTCGTCGTGACCGGCCCAAGCCGCGGCCTTGGGCGGGAGACGGCGCTCCGCCTCGCGGCAGAGGGCGCGACCGTCGTCGTGCATTTCGGCCGGCACGGCGATCAGGCGGCGGAGGTGGGCTGCGCGATCCGCGCGGTCGGCGGCCGGGCGATCCTGGTCGGCGGCGATCTCTCCACCGTTGACGGCGTAGCCATTTCTACGCGGATCTCGACGCCGCCCTCACCGAGGAAACGGGCGAGGCGCGCGTCGACGTGCTGGTTGCCAAGGCCGGCGTAAACGAGGCGGTGACGCTCGAAGCTACTTCGGAGGAGAGCTTCGACCGCCTCTTCGACACCGATGCGAAGGGCGTCTTCTTTCTGGTGCAGCAGGGCATGGAGCGGCTTCGCGACGGTGGTCGGATTGTCACTCTCTCCTCGGGCCTCACCCGCTTCGTCTATCCCCAATACGCGGCCTACGCGATAACGAAGGCGGCCATCGATCAGCTGACGCGCTCGCTCGCCAAGACGCTCGGGGCCCGAGGCACCACCGTGAACAGCGTGGTGCCAGGCGCCATCGACACGGATCTCAACGCCGGCTGGCTGCGCGACAACCCGGCGGCGCAGGACCATCTCGCCGGCGTCGCCGCCCTGGGCCGTGTGGGCCGGCCCGACGATGTGGCAGATGTCGTGGCCTTCCTCGCCTCCGACGATAGCCGCTGGGTGACCGCGCAGCGGATCGAGGTCTCGGGCGGCGCCCATCTCTGACGTCAGCCACCGAAGGATGCACGCAATGTCCCCGCTCTTCGATCCATCGGCCATCGGCCGGACCACCCTCCGCAACCGCGTCGCTCTGCGGCCGATGTCCGTCTATGCTGCCACCAACGGCATGCCCGGCCCGGTGGAGCCTATCCGTTACGGCTCGCGCCATTGGCAGCGCTGCCATGGTGCTGACCGGCACCGCCGCGGTCCTGCCCGGAGGGCGGATCACCTCCACCGATCCGTGCCTCTGGGACGATGACCAGATCGCAGGCCACGCGGCCTCCGCGCAGACGGCGCCAGGCGTCGACACCGACCCGGCGACCGTTGCCGATCCCATGGGCTCGGACGATCTGGATATCGTCCTTCTCGGCCGCCAGCTCCTTGCCGACCCGCATTGGCCGGCGAAGGCCGCGGCGACGCTCGACGATGATCGTCCGGTCGGGGATGAGCAGAGTGGCGAACATGACATGTTCGACGCCATCCGCGGGTGATAGTGGGGCAGGGCATCGGTCGCATGACATTGCCGATGACACCGGCGCCATTGCGGAGCATGGTCGCATCAACTTTCGTGTCGGTGCCTTCACGAATACCGTGAAGGAGGATCGCCGAGACGCCGCGCTGAGCTCGGATGCCGAGCTCGGCGTGAGACGAAACGAGGCATACTGGACGGCGGAGCAGCCCTGATGGCGCAGACCCCTTTGCAAGACGGCGCGACGGAAGAGAACATCCCGGCGCCCACCGAACGAGTCTCGGGATCGACGACCAGGCCGGTCGTCTTCGTGCACACCAACGCCAAGCAGCGGCTGGGCGCGCGCATCTCGGCGCATTCGCTGAAACTCACATCGGCGCGCCCTGAGACGTTCGATGTGCGCCTCCTCAACATCGAGGACTTTCCCGACCTCCTCGCCGCCAAGGGCCGCAGCTTCCTGCGTGACGGGCACGAACGCGCCTGGGACCCGAACGATCTCCAGTCGTTCACGCCGCTCCGGTTCGCGGTACCGGACGTGATGGGGCATGAAGGGCGCGCCGTGGTCATCGATCCGGACGTCTTTGCGGTCGGCGATGTCGCCGATCTGCTCGACTGGGATATGGGGGCGCATCCGCTCTGGTGCAGGGAGCGCCCGGGGCACAATGGCAGCGCGGGATATCTTGCAAGCTCCGTCATGCTGCTCGACTGCGCGCGTCTGCCGGACTGGGACTTTGCGGCGCAACTCGACGCCTTGTGGTCCGGGCGGCTGGACTATGTCGCGTGGATCGAGCTGGGATGGGTCGACCGAGCCGAGGTCGGGCTGTTGCCGCCCGAATGGAACGATTTCGACCGCCTGACGCCGTCGACCCGGATGCTTCACACGACCAAGCGGCGGACGCAGCCGTGGAAGACCGGGCTGCCGGTCGACTACACCCTGCGCGAACGGGGCTTCGGGCCGATCCCCGCCAGCGTCGTGACACCCGTTGTGCACTGGTGGACGCGCAATACGGCACGATATCGCCCCCATCCCGATCCGAACCAGGAGCGCTACATCTTCGCGCTGCTCGCCGATCTTCTGGACACCGGTGGCGTTACCGAGGCTGAGATCGAGACCGAGATCGCCCGCTCGAACGTCCGTCCCGATGCCCTGCGGCTGGTCGAGCAGCATCGGGGTGCCTTCTGGCCGGCGGTTGTTCCACCGGGGGCGGAGGATCGTCAGCGAGCCAGCGCTTAGGCGACCTCCTCATGTGCAGCACAGCGGTCGACGGTGCCAAGCCGGTGTCCGAGGAGCCATCGGTTTGGTGCTTTCTCGGCGATCGCACGGGCGACAATAACCAGGCGCTGGCGCTGGCGGAGGCGCTCGGCTGGCCGTTCGAAGTGAAGCGCCTCGACTACACCATCCTCCGGAAGGTTCCGAACAGGATCGTATCGTCCGGCTTCTTCCCGTTGACGCGCTCAGCACGGTCGACCGTGGCGCCGCCTTACCCCGATCTCATCATTGGCGTCGGCCAGCGCGGCGTGCCGGTCGCGCGCGCCATCAGGACCGCTTCGGGGGGGCGCACGCGGACGGTGGTTATCGGCTGGCCACGGTGCTCGCCGGCGGTGCTCGACCTTGTGGTCACCACCGCGAACTACCCGGTGCCCTCACACAGCAACGTGCTCAAGCTCCCGATTGCGATGTCGCGGCGCCGGCCTGTCGCCGATGGAGGCCGTGATCCCCGCTGGGCAGCGCTGCGCCGGAAGTACCCTGGGCCATGGTGGGGCTTTCTTGTCGGCGGGCCGTCGCGGCACTGGGACCTGACGCCAGAGCTTGTGGAGCGCGCGCTGGTCAGGCTGACGGCGCTGGCCGCGGAGGAGGGTGCCACGCTGGCGGTCGTCACCAGCCGGCGCAGCTCAGCATCGCTCAGGGATGCCATTGCGCGGGTTCTCGAAGAAACAGGCACCCCGGATCTGTTCTTCGCGCCCGACGACCCGGACCGGGCTGCTTATCAGAGGATTCTGGGCACGGTGAGCAGGCTGGCCGTGACGGGCGACAGCGTGGCCATGCTCTCCGACGCGGTCGCGTCCGGCGCGGAGGTCGCGCTGGTCCTGCCCGAGGCGCGTCCCGCCGGGCGCTGGCGGGTCGCGGCGTCGAGGGCCTGGACACGCATGGGCGGCCTCGGTTGGGAGCGGGATCTCGAAGCCTTCTGGGCCGAGGCGACGGATGCGGGTCTTGTCGGCTCGATGGAGGATCCGGTGAATGTCGGCGCGCCGGATGTGGCGGCCCTTGCGGCAGCCTGGGTCAAGAGCCGTCTCGCGCTGACGGCGGAGCATTGTGTCTTTGCCGGCGCGGGCGCGCTTTCGTCGGAGCGGTCGCACCCGGCCGCGCCCGTCCCGCGCTGACCGGGCCTGGATCGTCGGGCGAGGCGGTGCTCTCGCATGGCGAACGGCCCTACCCGCAGGTGCGGATAGGGCCGTTGCTTGGGCATGTTGCGCGAGGCTCAGAACACGGTCGTGAAGTCGTCCTCTGTGATAGCGGCAGGCGCCGTGCCGACGATGACGGCGAGCTCTTCGCCCGTGCTCGTGACCGATATCACCGTATCCAGGCCGTCCGCGGCGACCGTAAGGTCCCCGAATACGAGCCCGCCGTTCAGCCCGAAGAGGTCGATCCCGTCCTCGAAGTCCTCGATCTGGTCCGTGCCCTCCCCTTCGGCGAAGACGAAGACATCCGCACCGCCGCCGCCGAACAGCACATCGATACCCTCTTTGCCGTCGATGGTATTCGCACCGTCGTCGCCGGTGATCGTGTCGTCGCCGGTGGTGCCGATGACGTTCTCGAAGTTGACGCCGAAGTCGTCGGAGATATCGCCTGCGACCGTGACGAGCTGTCCCGACGCCACGTCGAACTC
>JBCCDG010000090.1:0-16418 GCA_039030915.1 Pseudomonadota bacterium
CGGAAGCGGGCGAGCCGGGGCCGACGGCGCGGCTTCTGCCGGGCAGCGTCGCCCTCTTCGCCCCGCGCGGCTGACGACGGCGGACCGCGCTATGTCCGACGCCCTTCTGACGCTCGCACGTGCCCGCGGCATCCAGCCCGAGTGGCGCGATCTCTCCGGCACGCTGCAGGTAACGGGCCCAGATACGGCGCTCGCCCTCCTCCGCGCCATGGGCGCCATCCACGCGCCGGAGGAAGCGGCGGATCGGCTGGCCGCGCTCGAGGCCGAACGCGCCGCCCGCCCCCTTCCGCCCGTGCATATCGTGACCGCCTGGGCTCCCTCGCTCCTGCGCGCGCCGCCCGAGGCACGGGCCTGGCGCCTGACCTTCGAGCAGGGAGCGGTGGCCGAGGGGCGCGCGGACGGCGCCGTGGCGCTGCCGGCCCTGCCCCCCGGCCTTCACCGCCTCGCCCTCGACGACCATCCGGACGCCTGCCTGGTGATTGCTGCGCCGGACCGCGCGCCCACACTTCCGGACCGCTTGGGGCGGGAGCGGGCCTGGGGTGTGACCGGCGCGGTCACGGCGCTTTGGCAAGGCAAGGCCCCGCCGGGCGCCGCAGTGATCGGCACCTATGGCGATCTTGCTGGTGCGGCAGAGGCCCTGGCCGCACACGGCGCTGCCTTTCTCGGCATCAACCCTGTGCACAGCCTCGGCGCCGCCTGCCCCGGCTTCAGCCCCTACTCGCCCGGCCATCGCGGCTTCCTCGACACCAGACCGCTCCTGACCGTGCCGGCCGACGCACCCGGCAGGGCGCCGCTCATCGACTATGCCGCGCATCGCGAAGCGCACGAACGGGCGCTGCGCGAGCAGTTCGAGGCGGAGATGCGGGATCCGGGCATGCCCGGCCGGCTCACGGCCTTTCGCGCGACACATGGCGAGGCGCTCGATCACTTCGCGCTCTTCGAGGCGCTTTCGATCCGGCTCGGGGCGGACTGGCGGGACTGGCCCGCGGGCTACGAGCATGCCGAGACGCCTGCCGCCCGCGCCTTCGCCGCCGCCGAGGCGCGGGAGATCGCGTTTCACGCCTGGGCCCAAATGCGCGCGAGCGAGGCGCTTTCCGCCGCGCAGCATCATGCGCTGCAGGCGGGCATGGCCCTCGGGCTCTACGCGGACCTCGCTGTCGGGGTGCGGCCTGACGGGGCGGAGGTCTGGGCGCGGCCGGGCGTCTTCGCCCGCGGCGTCTCGCTCGGCGCGCCGCCCGACATGTTCGCGCCGGAGGGACAGTCCTGGGGCCTTGCACCCTTCTCGCCGCCCGGCCTGGAGACCGACCGATACACGGCCTTCGCCGAAACCATCCGTGCCGCCACAGCCCATGCGGGCGTCCTTCGCATCGACCATGTCCTCGGGCTGGAACGCACGTTCTGGGTGCCGGAGGACGGAACGCCCGGCGGCTACGTCCGCTCCGACCGGGCGGTGCTGCTGGCGATCCTGCGCCTCGAAGCGGCGCGGCGCGGCACGGTGATCGTGGGCGAGGACCTCGGCGTCGTGCCGGAGGGGCTGCGCGACGCGCTTTCGGCGAGCGGGATTTACGGCTGCTCCGTCGCGATGTTCGAACGATGGGAGGGCCGGCTGCGCGCGCCATGGCATTTCCGCGCCGAGACGCTGGCGAGCTTCGGGACGCATGACACCCCGACCCTGTCCGGCTGGTGGCAGGGGCGCGACATCGACTGGGCTGTCTCCCTCGGCCGCGCGGATGCGGAGGAAGCAGCGCGTCAGCGCGAGACCCGGGCGGAGGATCGACGGGTCCTCGCCGCCCTCCTCGCGGAGGCGCATCTCCTGCCCGCCGGCATCGACCCCGACGCTCCGCCGGAAAGGGCGACGGACGCGCTTCTCGAGGCTGTCCATGCGCTTATGGCCCGCGCGTCGGCCGCCCTCGTTGCGGTGCAGCTAGACGACGCGCTCGGCGCGGTCGAGCAGCCCAACATTCCCGGCACCATCGACGAGCACCCGAACTGGCGGCGCCGCCACGAGGTTCCGGCCGATGACCTGGCCGAGCACCCTTCGCTTCGCCGCATCGCCGCGGAAATGCGCGCCTTCGGGCGGAGCTGAGGGCGCTCATGTCTCGGGCGCGATTCCCTTGACCCCCGCCGCGATGACGAGGGCGATCATCCGGCCCTCCGCACCTTCGGCGGCGTTTGGCAGGCGCCGCGCAACCGCAAGCTCGACGATCCCGTGGACCGCCGCCCAGAGCGCCGTCAGCGCCTCGTCCGTCGGCTTCGGCCCGGCAACGCGTCGAAGAAGGGCGAGGAGTGTCTCCAGCTCAGCCAGCGTTTCCTCCGCCGGCGTCTCGAGCCGGTAGCGGAAGAGCAGCTCCCAACGCGCCGAGTTGGCGAGACCGAAACCGAGATAGGCAAGCCCCAGTGCCTCGAGCCGCGCGGGGCGGCCCGCCTCCTCGCCTGGATCGGCTTTGGCGAGCACGGCGGCCAGGCGCTGCATCGTATCCTTGTTCAACGCACGAACCACGCCGTCGAGATGGTCGAAGAGGTTGTAGAGCGTGCCGACGGAGCAACCCGCTGCCCCCGCCAGCCGCCGCGCCGAGAGGCCGCGCACCCCCTCTCGCTCCAGCAGCTGCCCCGCCTGTGACATGATCTCGGCTCTCAGCTCGTCATGCGGCTTTCGCATTGCGCCCTCTTGAACAGCGTTCACGAATCGACTATTCAGTACTTGAACGATGTTCAATACCGATAGCCCGGCTACATCTGGCCGGGCTCTCTCTGGCTCAAAATTGAACGATGTTCAAGAGGAGGATGCATGCTGAAGACACTCAGAACCCTGATGCGCGCCCGATCCGCCGAGGCGGAGGAAGCGTTGGAGTCGACACATGCGCCGCGGATCCTTGCACAGCATCTCCGCGACGCGCAGATCGATCTTACGCGCGGGCGCCACGCCCTTGCCCAGCTCGTCGCCCAGCAAAAGGCGGAGGAACGGCGCGCAGCCGAAGCGCTGTCGGAGATCGACCGGCGCGAGGACGAGGCCCGGAAGGCTCTCGACCGCGGGGCAGAGACGCTGGCCGCCGATCTCGCCAACCGGATCGTAACGCTCGAGGACGCGCGAGAACGGGCAGACAAGGCAGGTGCCGCTCTTTCCGCGCGGGCGCAAACACTCCGCGAGAGGCTGTCGGAGGGCGAGCGCCGTCTCTCGAAACTCGCCGCCGATCTCCGCGCCGCCAAGGCCGCGCGCATGGACATCTCGGCAAGGCTCCGCCTCGACGAGGCCGCCCTGCCCGCCCCACCGCCATTGGCGGAGGCCGAAGCGCTGGCCCGGCGTCTCTCCGAGAGCACAGAGGCGGCAGAGGACCTTCTGGCCGCCACGACCACGCCAACCGACGAAAGCGCCGATCTCGATGCCCGCATCGCCGAGGCCGGTATCGCCAATGCGACGCGCAGCCGTCGCGACGCGGTGCTGGCCCGCCTTTCACCGGCGGGCCGTAAGCAACCCGCAAACGCGCCGACGACGAACGATGACAGCACAACCGCCAAAGGAGAGACGTCATGAACGACCAAGCCCTCAACTCCCCCGCCTGGATCTTGTTCACCTATATCAACTTCTTCATCGGCATCAGCATTACGTTGCTGGGTATCTGGCTCATGGAGGTCACGCTCACCATGAAGGGCTTTCTTGCGATGGGGCTGCTTCTCTCGGTCAGCGGCGCCTTCAACCTCGCCAAGACACTCCGCGATGAGCATGAGGCCAAGCGCCTGCACAACCGGCTCGACGAGGCGCGCACCGAACGTCTGCTGCGCGACGTCGAGGCAGCCTGAGCGCAAGACGCCTCACAGCGCGACGAAATGGCAAAACTCGGACGGCGGGCTTCAAAGCGCCCGCCGCCCTGCGTTAGAAGGCTGCCTTCTCGGGCGGTGGACCCGGCGCATGGGAGTTTGCGATGAACGAGATGGACAGGATCCCGGCCCTCAGCGCCGTCAGCGCGCCGAGCGCTGAGGAGCTCAGGGCAGCCATCGAGTACCACCTCGCCTTCTCGATCGGTAAGGACCCCGGCGCCGCCGTCCTGCAGGACTGGCGCCTCGCCCTCAGCCGCGCCATCCGCGACCGGGTGATGAAGCCCTGGTTCGAGACGGTGCACCGCGTCTATGCGGAGGACCGCAAGCGGATCTACTACCTCTCGATGGAGTTCCTGATCGGCCGTCTGCTCGAGGATGCCGTGATGAACCTCGGCCTCGAGCAAACGGCGCGCGAGGCGATGGAAAGCCTCGGGGTCGATTACGACGCAGCACTTAAGAACGAGCCGGACGCTGCCCTCGGCAATGGCGGGCTCGGCCGTCTGGCGGCCTGCTTCCTCGACTCGATGTCGACCGTCGGCGTCCCCGCGCACGGCTACGGTATCCGCTACGACCACGGCCTCTTCAAACAGCGCTTCCAAGACGGCTGGCAGGTGGAGGAGCCGGAGGACTGGCTCACCCAGCAGCACCCCTGGGAGTTCGAGCGGCGCGAGGCGGCGCATCCCATCGGCTTCGGCGGTCGTGTGACGGACGACGCGGAACCTGCCGTCTGGCAGCCGGCGGAGACGGTGATCGCCTCGGCCTATGACACGCCCATCCCCTCCTGGGGCGGATCCTGGGTCAACACGCTTCGCCTCTGGTCCGCCAAGCCGACGCAGGTCTTCGATCTCGAACCCTTCAATCGGGGCGACTTCATCGGCGCGGCGGCGCCATCGGTTTCCGCGGAGACGATCAGCCGCGTGCTCTATCCCGACGACACCACGCCCCAAGGCAAGGAACTGCGGCTGAAGCAGGAGTACTTCTTCACCGCGGCCTCACTCGCCGACATCCTGCGCCGCTTCTTCGTGCACCATGACGACGCCGGAAAGCTGCCGGGGCTGGTGGCGGTCCAGCTCAACGACACCCATCCCGCCATCGCGGGGCCCGAGCTCGTGCGTCTCCTCATGGACGGACGCAAGCTCGGCTTTGGGGAGGCCTTCGCCATCACGCGGCAGGTGCTCAACTACACCAACCACACGCTGATGCCCGAGGCGCTGGAGCGCTGGTCCGAGGACGTGCTGGGCTGCATCCTGCCCCGCCACCTCCAGCTCATCGAGATGATGGACGAGACGCACAAGGCGGAATGTCGCGCCCGCGGGCATGAGCGGCCGCAATCGGCGGCCGCCATCGCAGATGGCGAGGTGCGCATGGGCAATCTCGCCTTCATATCGGCCAACCGCGTCAACGGCGTGAGCCGGCTTCACACCGATCTCATGAAGCGCACGGTCTTTGCCGAGCTCCACAGGCTCCACCCCGAGAAGATCCTGAGCCAGACCAACGGCGTCACGCCGCGCCGCTGGCTGAAGGGCTGCAACCCCGCGCTCTCGGGCCTTCTCGACGAGGCCATCGGTTCCGGCTGGGTCACCGATCTCGACCGGCTCGAGGCGCTGAAGCCGTTGGCCGGCGACGCGGCGTTTCGTGAGCGCTTCATGGCCGCAAAACGGGAGAACAAGGAGCATCTGGCCGCCTGGTTCCGGGACGGGCAGGGGCTGACGGTCGATCCCGCCGCGATGTTCGACGTCCAGATCAAGCGCATCCACGAATACAAGCGCCAGCTGATGAACATCCTGGAGACCGCCGCGCTCTACAACGCGCTGAAGGCGGATCCGGGGCTCGAGACGCCGCCACGCGTGCGCATCTTCTCGGGCAAGGCCGCGCCCGGCTACGCGATGGCCAAGCTCATCATCAAGCTCATCAACGATATCGGGCGCACCATCAACGAGGATCCGGCCATGAAGGGTCGCCTCGCGGTGATGTATCCGGCCAACTACAACGTCACACAGGCCGAGCGGCTCATCCCAGCCGCCGACCTCTCCGAACAGATCTCCACCGCGGGCATGGAGGCGTCAGGCACCGGCAACATGAAGTTCGCCATGAACGGCGCGCTCACCATCGGCACGAACGACGGCGCGAATGTGGAGATCCGCGCGGGCGTGGGCGACGAGAACATCTTCATCTTCGGGCTCGAGGCGGACGAGGTGACGGCACTCCGCGAGGAAGGCTACGATCCCGGCGCCCATGTGGCGCGGAGCGAGCGGCTCTCGGAGGTCGTGCGCCAGATCGCGGAGGGCGCCTTTTCGAATGGCGATACCGAGCGGTTCCGGAGCCTGGTCGACAACCTGACCGGACATGACTGGTTCATGGTCGCCGCAGATTTCGACGCTTACTGGCGGGCGCAGCGCCAGGTCGACGCCGCCTGGGCCGACAGCGCAGGCTGGGCGACGAAGGCCGTGCTCAACGCAGCCCCCATGGGCTGGTTCTCCTCGGACCGCACCATCCGCGGCTATGCCTCCGAGATCTGGGGCATCACGCCGGAGCACTAGGCGACGCCGCCGGCCGCACGCTTCTCTGGGGGCGGGCCGGCGGGTGGGCGGCCCCGATGCCTGCTCCGTCAGGAGCAGGCGAGGTCAGGCCGGGCACCCGACGGCCCGCCCTGCCCTCCAGGTCGACGGCTCGCATCCCCGCTGCTACCTCTCACCTCGTCTGCACAGCCCGCATGGGAGAGAGACATGACCGCCTGGGACACGCTCGAAGGCGAGGCCGCGCGCCTCCGGCCCATCCATCTCCGTGATCTCTTTGCCTCCGATCCCACGCGGGTCGCCGCGCTCTCCTACACGCTCGACGATCTGACGCTCGATCTGTCGAAGGAAAAGCTCGACGGCGCCGCCATGGCTGCTCTGCTCGTGCTCGCGCGCGAGACCGGCGTCGAGGCACTGCGGGACCGCATGGCGGCGGGCGATCCCGTTAACACGACCGAGGGTCGTGCCGTTCTGCACATGGCGCTCCGCCTGAGCATCGCACCGGAGATCGAGGGCGTCGACGAGGTGGTCCCGACCCTCGAACGCTTCCTCGCCTTTGCAGAGGACGTGCGCGCGGGGCGTTTCGTCGCGGCAAGCGGCGAAGTGACGGACATCATCAATATCGGCATCGGGGGCTCCGATCTCGGCCCCGCCATGGCGGCCCGCGCGCTCGTGCCCGACATCGACGGCCCGCGGCTCCATTTCGTCTCCAATGTCGATGGCGCGCATCTCACTGACGTCACAAGAGCCCTCGATCCCGCCACCACGCTCGTCGTCGTCGCGTCCAAGACCTTCACGACGCTCGAGACGATGGCGAACGCCGCCTCCGCGAAGGCCTGGCTCGAGGCGGCAGGCCTCGACGCGGGCGCACAGATGGCAGCGGTCTCCACCAACGCGGAAGCGACGGCTGCCTTCGGCATCGATCCGTCCCGCGTCTTCGGCTTCCGGGACTGGGTGGGGGGACGCTATTCGGTCTGGTCCGCCATCGGCCTGCCACTCGCCATCGGCATCGGCGCGGAGGGCTTCCGCGCCTTCCTGAAGGGCGCGGCGGATATGGACCGCCATTTTCTCGAGGCCCCGCTGGAAGCGAACCTGCCGGTGATCTTCGCGCTCGCGGGTATCTGGCGGCGCAATGCCCTCGGATACCCTGCGACGGCGCTCATCCCCTATGACCAGCGGCTCGAGCGGTTCGCAGCCTACGTCCAGCAGCTCGACATGGAATCGAACGGCAAGCGCGTGATGCGCGACGGCACGCCCGTCCCGACCGCCACCGGCCCCGCGATCTTCGGCGAGCCAGGCACGAACGCCCAACACTCCTTCTTCCAGCTCCTGCATCAGGGCACCGACGTCATCCCCGTGGACTTCATCGCTGCGGCCGAGCCGCGGGAGGACCTCGGCAACCACCATGCGCTCCTCCTCGCCAACTGTCTGGCCCAGGGGGCGGCGCTCGCCTTCGGCAAGACGGAGGAGGAAGTACGGGCGGAGATGAGGGCGGACGGCAAGGATGCTGCCGAAATCGACGCGCTCGCACCCCACCGCACCTTTCCGGGTGACCGGCCGTCCACCACGATCCTCCACCGCAGGCTCGATCCTTATACGCTCGGCCGGCTCATCGCGCTCTTCGAGCACAAAGTGTTCGTTCAGGGCGCGATCTGGGGGATCAACTCCTACGATCAGTGGGGCGTCGAACTCGGCAAGGCGCTTGCCAAGGGGCTGATCCCCGCACTCGAGGACGGCACGCCCGTGGAGACGGATGTCTCGACCGCGGCACTCGTCGCGCGGATCGAGGAGTTGCGCGGCTGATCCTGCCGCACGGGGCCGCCGAGCGCGATCATGAGCGGATGCGCCACCGGGTCTTTGGCGCGAAAGAAGTACGTTGCGAAAACCTCTGCGTATGAGGCGAAGCGGTACCCGCGGTTTCGTCTCAGGATCTCCTCCCGCCGCACGCGGTAGAGCGCCGGCAGCCGGTACCAGGCAACGCGCGGTGAGGCGTGGTGGAGCGCGTGCAGGTTGTTGTTGAGAAAGAGGAGCGCGAGCGGTCCCCCATCCTCGATGATCACGGACCGGCCCGACGCCCGCTCATGCGCCCGATGCTCGAGGAAGGTGCGGATACGCAGGAGCGACAGCCCCCCATAAGTCCCGAGCGCGACCACCCATAGCGGGGCACCGATGGCGGCAAGCCAGGCCACCACCGGCAGCAGCCCGAGCGCATGGCGCGCCCAGGCGCGGCGCACCGATGGCGCGCGCCAGTTCGTCAGATCCGCCCTCCAGAAACGTGCCATCCCGATCGCCGGCCCCAGCAGCATCCGTCCCGCCAGGGTGTTGTTGAGCCATAGCACCGAGCGGTGCACCGCCGGCAGTGCTGCCCAGTCCGCGGGATCGAGAAAGTTCGACTCCGGGTCCTCATGCGGGTCCGTCAGCCGCTCGTCCCGATGATGCGCAAGATGGGTCTCGCGGAAACGCTCATAGGGGATTGCGAGGCCGATGGCGACGAAGATCAGCGCCTCCGACCATCGGCGCGATGGCAGAGGATGGCCGTGCAGCACCTCGTGGCTGAGCGAGGAGTGAAGCGCCGTCGCGAGTGCGATGATGGCTACGGCGACGAGCCCCGTCAGCGGCCCCGGCAAGCCCGCAGCGACGAGCGTGCCGGCCATCCAGGCGGCGTAGGCCAGGGCGATGAGCAGGATGGTCGGCCATTCGGGAGTGGCGACGCCGGGGTTTCGGTCGCGACTTGCGGCTACGGAAGCGAATGGCGGGGTCGTCTGGATACGCGTTCTCATACGGGCATGATGACGCCGCGTTTGAAGGCGTGACCATGCTCCGAATACGCATGCAGAAGCGAACATCTGCAATGCTATCTCTCTAATTGTCGTATTTTCACACAAAGCATGCGAATATATCGCACATGGATAAGCGTGACCTCAGCCTCATCTTCGCCGACCGCCTGCGTCAGCTCGTCGATCGCGAGCCCGGCGGGCTTTCAGCCTTTGCCCGCGCCACCGGGCTTGATCGCTCGGCACTCTCGCAATTCCTTGCCCCCGGCTCCACGCGTCTGCCCCGGGCCGAGGCGCTGAGGCGGATCGCCGCTCATGCGAAGGTGAGCGCGGACTGGCTCCTCGGCCTTTCCTTCAGCGAGGAGGCTGCCCGACAGCTCAGCGCCACGGTCGATATCGAGGAGGCGGAGAGCCCGGACGGCGACACCCCGATCGCGCGCTGGCACCGCGAAGCCGCAGGGCACAAGATCCGCTACGTGCCGGCCTTCGTGCCAGATCAGCTCTCCGAGCCGGAGATACTCGCCTACATCGCAGGCTCGGCGGGCGGGGCCGCCGCACGCCAGGCACAGGCGGCCGCGACGCTCGGAACCGTCATCCTCGGCGACACGGATCTGGAGATCGCCATGCCGCTCCAGACACTCGAGGACATCTCCGCCGGCACCGGGCATTGGCGCGGCCTGCCGGTCGAGCTTCGGCGGCGCCAGCTAGAGCGTATGGCCAGTCTCACGGCCGCGCATTACCCGATGCTGCGCCTTCACCTCTATGACGGCAGGCGCCATTTCGCGGCCCCCTTCACTGTCTTCGGACCACCAAGGGCCGCGCTTTATCTCGGGCCGGGCTATCTCGTGCTGACCGGGGCGGAGGATGTGCGTCGGCTTGCGCGTATCTTCGACGGCCTTGTGCGCGTCGCCGTGATCGGCGCCGACCTCGTCAGCGGGCGTCTTGCCACCCTCGCCGGAGAGGCCCGCTAAGCCTCAGCCCTTGAGCTTGAGCGGCAGACCTGCTGCGACGAACTCAACACGGTCGGCCGCTGCCGCCACCTGCTGGTTCAGCCGGCCCTGTGCATCCCGAAAGGCCCGGCCGAGCGCATTCATCGGCGCGAGGCCCATGCCAATCTCGTTCGAGACGCAGATCATCGTGCCCGATGCCGCCGCGATGACGTCGAGCAGGCGCGCCGTCTCCGCTGCCGGATCCCGTTCGTAATGCATGAGGTTCGAGAGCCAGAGCGTGAGGCAATCGATGACCAGCACCTGCCCCCTGCCGGTCTCCGCGGCCACCGCCTCTGCGAGCGCGAGGGGCGCTTCGGTGAGCGACCAGCCCACCCCGCGTTCCGCCTTGTGGCGCGCGATGCGGTCGGCCATCTCCTCATCGAGCGCTTCGGCCGTGGCGACGAAGCGTCGTGCGCCCGGCGGTGCAGCATCCTCGGCGAGTGCGAGTGCCCGGGCGGACTTGCCGGAGCGTGCACCTCCCAGGATCAGCGTCAGATGCGCCATGACCGCCCGCTTCCTGTGTCGTCGAACGCGATCTCCGCCGACAAACGCGCTGCGACCGCCGATACCGCGATCGGCGTCGCGAAGGGCACGGGCGCCGCGAAAACGGCATCGAAGCTCATTCCCTCCGCGATCATCCGTGCGGCACGGATGGGGCCGGCATGGGTGACGATGACGCTGCCAGGGGGGTAGTCCGACAAGGCCGCACCGACACGCGCCAGCAGGTCGCGGAAGCGTTCCCCGCCCGGCGGCGCGAGGTTGAGAGGATCGGCAGCCCACGGATCGCTCTCCGCGCGGTCGATCCGAGACCAGGGCTGCCCTTCCCACCTGCCGAAGTCGAGCTCCAGCAGCCTAGCGTCCTCGGCCGGCACGCGGCCATCGCGCGCCGCCAGCGCTTCGGCGAGCGCCCGCGTCCGCAGGGCCGGGCTGGTCACAACGAACCTGCTCCGCGGGGTCGCCCGCAGCGCCCTCTCAATCTCGTCCGCAGCCCCACCGCCCAGCCCGAGGTCCAGCCCGAGGTCCAGCCTGCCGTAGCAGATCCCCGGCGCCACCGCCGGGCGGGGATGACGGAGCAGGACGAGACCCTCGATGGCTGTGGCCGGGCGCGTGGTCATTGCAACGCGCCTGCAAGCACAACGAGCACCGCGATCTCGGCTGCGACCGCCGCCGCGCCGAACACATCCCCCGTGACACCGCCCAGACGACGGAGGGCGAGGCGAGCGACGACGATCGTCGCCAGCACGGCGCCGAGGATCGCGGCCACCGCGTTAGCGGGCGCTTCGAACGGCAGCAGCAGGCCTAGCGTCAGGATCGCGGCGAAGGTGAGCGCCAGCGCCTCACGACCCCGGGGGTCGGCGCCGGGGGGCAGAACGAGGCGGCGACCGAGCCCCTTGGCCCGGGCAGCCCGCAGCCGCGCCAGTGGCAGCATCGCCGCGCGGGAGAGGAGGCCGGCGGCACCCATGACCGCGACGACTGCCTCCGGCTCCAGCACAGCGAGCGCGGTGTAGGCACTCCAGCGCAGCCCCAGCGCCACGACAAGCGCCGCGGCGCCGTAGGTGCCCAACCGGCTGTCCCGCATGATCTCCAACGCACGTTCGCGCGAGGTTCCCGCGCCCCCGATCCCGTCGGCCAGATCGGCAAGGCCGTCCTCATGAAGCGCACCGGTGAGCCAGAGACCGGCGGCTACGGTGAGCCCTGCCGCCAGCGCTCCGGGAAGCAGGGCGGCGAGAAGGGTGAGTGCGAGACCGAGCGCGAGACCGACCAGAAGCCCCACCAGCGGAAACCAGGTGAGCGCGTAACGAAGACGCCCCTCCTCCCACCCCGTATCGGGTAACGGCAGACGGGTCAGAAAAGCGGCTGCCGCGCCAAACCGCGCGCCCTCGCGCAGGATCCGTGCACGGAGCCCGCCACCGCCCTCCGCCGTCTCCGTCATGGCCCTGCGATCCCGGCGCTTTCGAAGGTCGCCATCTCCTCGAGCACGGCTGCGGCAGCGCTGAGAAGCGGCAGCGCGAGGAGCCCGCCCGTGCCCTCGCCGAGCCGCAGCCCCAGATCGAGAAGCGGCTCGGCACCGATATGGTCGAGCATCAGCCGGTGCCCCGGCTCGGCCGAGCGATGGGCGAAAATGAGACTCGACCGCACCACTGGGCGTGCCGTGAGCGCGAGGAGAGCCGCGCAGGTCGCGATAAAGCCGTCGACGACGATGGCCGCACGCCCGGCCCCCCCGGCAATCATCGCGCCCGCCATCGCTGCGATTTCGAGCCCGCCGAACGCCTCCAGCGCCGTCGAGGGCGCAAGTGGGCCGGGCCGTCGCGCCGCTGCTCGCGCCAGCACGCCGCGTTTTCGCTCGACGCCGGACGCATCTAGCCCCGCGCCCGGACCGGCCAGCGCGTCGAGGTCAATCCCTGCCACCGCATGGGCGAGGAGCGCCGCCGACGCCGTGTTGCCGATCCCCATCTCGCCGGGCACGATCACGAGCGCCCCTCGCGCGAGCGCCGCCTCCGCCGCCGCGGCACCTGCCTCGAGCGCGCCGCGCACCTCCCACTCCGTCAACGCATCCTCGCGCGCGGCGTTGCGGCTACCGGATCTGATACGGGCGCCGACGAGGCCCGGTGGCGGGCTTCGATAGGGGGAGGCGACACCGACATCGATGACCGTCAGCCGTGCGCCCACGGCGCGCGCGAGCACCGGTGCCGCCGCATGACCGGCGGCCAGCGTCTCGACCATCAGCGCCGTGACGGCCTGCGGCCAGGCGGAGACGCCTTCCTCCACGAGCCCATGATCGGCCGCGAAGAGAAGCGCCTCAGCCGGCGCCGCAACCGGGCGCTCGCGATGCTGGGCGCAACCGAGGGCGATGGCGAGCGCGCCAACCCGGCCGAGCGCACCTGGCGGCATCGTCTTTTCACCGAGCCGCACGCTGAGCTGTGCCTCCAGGCCCTCCGGCGGGGGCGCAATGATCCGGTCCTCGAGCATCGTCCCTCTGTCGACTGGCGCCCGACGGAAGGCAGGCTGCGCAGATCCCCAGCCTTGGCGCGGGCGGCAGCGCGGCGCAAGCGCAGCGTCGCGCGACACGCCGGCACTCCCTTTCCCGGCAGGCAAAGCGAAGGCGGAGCGTGACATCGCGGCCCGCAAAACTGATACTTTCTCCATGACCGTTCGCCTCTTCGACCGCATCGTCATCGTCGACTGGTCGGCCGCTGCGAGCCCGCAACGCGGCGCCAACAGCATCTGGATCGCCGAGACCGATGGCGCGTCGATGGAGATCGAGAACCTGTCCACACGGTCGGCGGCGATGGAGGGGCTGGCGGCACGCATAGAGGATGCGAACGCCTGCGAAGAACGGCTGCTGATCGGTTTCGACTTTCCGTTCGGCTATCCGGCGGGCGCCGCAGATGCCGTGTTCGGACGGCCAGGACGTTGCGACTGTCGGCCCGAGGGTTGGCGCCTGGTCTGGTCGAGGCTGGCTGAGATGGTGGCGGACGGGCCGAAGAATGCGAACAACCGCTTCAAGGTCGCCGCCGCGCTCAACGCCGCCTACGGACCGGTGGGACCGTTCTGGGGCCGCCCCCGCTCGCAACCGCTGGCCGCCCTGCCGGAGCGCAAGCCACAAGGCTATGGCGAAGCATTGCCGGCGGAACGTCGGGCCGCCGAGTTGAGGGCCAGAACCGCGCAACCCACCTGGAAGCTCAACACCACCGGCAGCGTCGGCGGGCAGTCGCTGGTGGGCATCGCCGCGCTGGAACGCCTCCGCCATGCATTCGCGCGGCGCCCCGGGCGCGCTGTCACGGTCTGGCCCTTCGAGACGGGCCTGAACGCCCTTCCGCGCGCGCCGGGCAGCGCCGTGATCACGGAGGTCTACCCCAGCCTGCTGGCGCCCGCCGTCCTCGCGGCCAGGGCGATGGGAGAGATCGCCGACCGGGCGCAGGTGCGTCTCCTTGCTTCGGCCCTAGCGTCGCTCGACCGCAAGGGCGCCCTCGCACCGCTTTTCGCCGGTCCGCCTGGCGGGCTCGATGCGACGACCCGAAGTGCCGTCGAGCAGGAGGAAGGCTGGATCCTCGGCCTCGGCCACGAGGCGGCGCTACTCGGCGCGCTTCAGCCGAATACGTAGCCCCAGCCGAAGGCGATCAGCCAGAGAAGCGCGGCAAGGGCCACGAGCAGCGCCCACGCCTTCCAGACAAGCGCCACGGCCGCGCGGATCTCAACCACGCCCGGGTCTTTGCCGCCGGTTGGGTTGAGAAAGGGGTCGTCCGTCAGCGCACCGCGGTAATGGCGCGGTCCCGCCAGCGCGATGTCGAGCGCTCCGCCCATTGCGGCCTCCGGCCAGCCGGCATTCATGCTGCGGTGCAGCCAGCCATCCCGGATCGCCACCTTGAGCGGAAGCAGCCCCTTGCCCGAAACGGCCGCGATGAGCGCCGCGCAAAGCCGCGCGGGGACGAAGTTCAGCAGATCGTCGAGCCGCGCCGCCGCCCAACCGAAACGGGCGTAGCGGTCGGTGCGATGTCCGATCATGCTGTCGGCGGTATTGACCACCTTGTAGATCACGATGCCGGGCAGCCCGAGGAGAAGGAACCAGAAGGCCGGCGCCACCACGCCGTCGGAGAAGTTCTCGGCCGTCGACTCGATCGCCGCCCGCGCGACGCCCACCTCGTCGAGCACCTCCGTGTCGCGCCCCACGATATGGCCGACCGCCTCCCGCCCCTTCTCGACTCCGGCCGAAAGCCCGTTCGCCACCGCGTTCACATGATCGATCAGGCTCCGCTGCGCCAGGAGGACCGCAGCAATGAGCACCTCGAGAACGCCGCCGAAAAGATCGACGCTGAGCAGGAGCGCCGGCGCGCCGCAGACGACGACCAGGACAATCACTGCCGCGACACCCTTCAGATAGCGAAAGCCGCCATGGTTCAGCCCCTCGTCGAGCATGTCGACCAGCTGACCCATCAGCACCACGGGGTGCGGCACGCGTTTCCAGAGCGGCGCGGGCTCGCCGATAACGGCATCGAGCACGAGGGCGATAGCGAGCATCAGGCGCCTCCTTGGCGAGCACAGCCGGATCTGGTGGGCGACGAAACCGCGACACGCGCATCAGGGCGCGCCGTAGCCGCCCAGCCACCCCCCGCGGCGCCGCCCAACAGCCGGCGCCGGCATGGGCCTTCAGTCGAGGCGGACGCTGTCCTCGTTCTGGTAGACCTGTGCGCTCGAGAAACCGATCTCGTTCAGCGTGTACCACGCCCCGACCGAGATCACGGCCGCGGCCACGACGGCGGCAAGGAAAGCATTCATCGGCGTTCTATCCCCGCTTGTCATTGTCGTTGTGCCGAGGCATCGGCCCCGGATCCTGCGCCGGCTTGGCTGCCGGTCTCGCGCCTTAGATACTCGATAAGGGCACTCCGGTCAGCCTCCCGCGCGATGCGCTGCACCGGCATCTTGGAGCCGGGCGTCACGACGTCCGGTCCGTCGCGGAAGAGCGCCGCGATGGTCTCATCCGTCCAGACGATGTCCGAGCGCTCCAGCGCCTCGGAGTAGCGGTAGCCGGGGAGCGTGCCGGCTCGGCGCCCGAAGACCCCCGCGAGGCTGGGCCCGGCCTTGCGCCTGCCCTTCTCGTCGAGGCTGTGGCAGATCGAGCATTTGCGCACGAACTGCCGTTCGCCGTTGGTCATCTCCGCTGGATCGGTGTGAAAGGCACGAGGCGCGCCGGCGAAGAGGGCATTCCCATCTTCGCTGCCGTTGCCCCGGTCGTCGAAGACCGGCCAGAGCACGGCCTCATCCGCAATGCCGCCAGCGATGATGCGCCCGGGCCCGCCCCCGGCGTCCGGGCCCCAGGCGAGCGCCCAGATCGGCCCCTGCAGCGCAGCGCGGAAGTCATGCTCGATGGACCAGCGCTGGGTGTCGATGACCGTGATGTAGCCCTCACCGTCACCGGTCGCGAGATAGCCGCCGCCCGGTGCACGCACGAGAGCGAGAATCGGCCGTCTCTCGGTCGAGAGATCCGCAACCGTCTCCCCCGTCGCGATGTCGATCGCCCTGACGGCCCCATCGAGCGCGCCATAGGCCAGCCAACCGGCTGCCTCGTCGAGCACGAGGTGGTTCACGCCGAAGCCATGCTTCTTGAGCGTCACCGGAAGCGGCGCCGGGTCTTCGAGCGCCCATCGGCGGATCGTACCGTCATAGGAGGCCGAGTAGAGCCGGGAGCCGTCCGAGCTGAAGACCACGTCGTTGACGTTGGCGGTGTGTCCCTCGAGCCAGCGCACATCCCCGTCCGCCAGCGTCCAGAGCCCGATCACCCCGTCCCAGCCGGCCGTCGCCACCTGGTCGCCATCGGGCGAGAC
>JBCCDG010000091.1:0-16392 GCA_039030915.1 Pseudomonadota bacterium
AATGTCGGCGCGCCGGTGGTGTTCGACGAGAAGACGCCCGCGGCGCGCGCCTATCAGGACGCGGTCAAGCGGCTCGAGGGCGAGCAGATCGAGATGCGCGTCGAGGCCGAGCGCGTCGGCCTCTTCTCCCGGCTCCTAGGACGGACGGCCTGACCCATGTTCAGCTTCTTCCGCAAACCCCGCCCCGCAACGACCGCCGAGACGGCGAAGGATAGGCTCCAGATCCTGCTCGCGCACGAGCGCACGGGGCATGCCAGCCCCGAGGTCCTGCCCTTGCTGCAGCGCGACATCATGGCCGCGATCGAGAAGCACATGAAGGTCGCCAGCGACAAGGTCGACATCAAGATCGAACGCGCCGACGACCTCTCCACGCTCGAGATCAACATCGAACTGCCGGGCAACGACCACATCCGCGCCCTGGCCAGCTAAGCCGGGAAGGCCACCCCAAGCCCACGGTGGCCCTCCCCCCAAGCCCACCGACAGCGAGAGTTAACGCGTCCCAGAGCGCGAGATAGCCATTCCCCGCCCCCGGCGCGAAAACACCAAGCCGGCAACTCCATGGCCGCGCCGATGGAGCCCCACTACCGTCACCACCGCTTAACGGACTGGGCCATTCTGTTAAACATCGGCAGTCATAACCCTATCAACATTGCAAACAAACCACTTCTGATTCAAATAGGCTAGGTTATTCTGTTCCTCATCAAGGTTGAGATACCATGTCTGACGACTTCACCTCCAACGATCTAATGCGTTGTATGATACGGTTGAAAGGTCGCGCCGAGCGGCTGGCACCGGAACAAGTTGTCGAATCTTTCTCAACGGTTGGGCCATTACTTGATTCGATATCCACTGAGGATCATCAAATAATATTTGGCCGTCGTGGAACTGGCAAGACGCACGCGCTCCGCTATTTGTATACGACACGAAATGAAGATGGAGATTGCGCGCTATTTATTGACATGCGGAACCTTGGTTCTGACGGCTCTATTTATAATGATAACTCGCTGCCAATCACTGACCGTGCAACCCGCTTATTGATAGATACCCTTGCGTTTATCCAGGATGGTTTTCTCGACTACGCCTTCGCTAATTCCGCGACAAATCTAACTGAACTCACGAGCCCAATAGACCGGCTTGGCGATGCGATATCAAGGGTTCGTGTCACCGGTGAAGTGACAACTACGGAAGAGGAAAAAACGTCCAGCTCGCAGTCAGCAAAAATCGGTTTCTTCGCGAAGCTACTTAGTGGTGGAGCCCAAGCCGGAGCTGAGGCTTCGAAAGGCTCTACATCACAAATAGACTCAGTTTATAGTCGCAAATCGTCGGGAACGGAAGGCTTATATATTCGTTTTCCGGAGCTAGTCGGCGCCCTTCGCGATGTTGTTAACGTTCTACCCGCGCGCAGAGTATGGGTGGTATTGGACGAATGGAGTGCAATTCCGAGTGATTTGCAGCCGCTGCTTGCAGATATGCTTCGCCGGGCGTTTTTTACTATTCCGCAAATCACGGTGAAGATCGGTGCTATCGAGCATCGCGCAAGATTTATTTCCGATTCTAGTTCCAGTGACTATACCGGTTTTGAGCTGACATCTGATATAAGAAGCAATGTTAGATTAGATGACTACTTGCTTTTTGATAACAATCAAGAGGCAAGCCTTGGTTTCTTCAAAGAATTCCTATTTCGTCACATTAAAAGTTACTGCAAAGAAAATGAAATACCAGGCCCGGACAGTGCTGATGAAGTGTATCGCAAGGCATTCAATCAGAAAACATCGTTCGAAGAGTTTGTGAAGGCGGTTGAAGGTGTGCCACGAGACGCTCTCCATATTGCTTCAATATGCGGTCAGAAGTCACTCGATGGCTTGATCGACATTCCCAATGTAAGAGCATCGAGTCATAGATACTATCAAGAGGATAAGAGCTCCCAGGTAGATGAATACCCTGCTCTCAGGGACCTTCTTGTGTTTATTGTTGACAATGCCATCCGAAAGAAGCGAACAAATGCATTTCTTCTCTCTGCGGGAACAAGGGATGATTATGTGGACGCGCTATTTGATCGCCGCCTTGTTCACATTCGCCAAAGAAATGTTTCGTCAAGAGACAATCCTGGAGCGCGATACTACCACTATAAGATCGATTACGGATGTTATGTTGACTTAATTGCGACCAAGCAGATGCCTCAAGAACAAAAATTCGATGACGAAATAGCCATCGAAGCTATTGCGGAAGGGATCGATGTGCCAACTGAGGACGATGCGAGATCATATCGGCGATCAATATTAGATCTAGATACATTCTACGCCACATATCCTCAATACAAGCCAGAAGGGAAAAGCTAACACTATTTGCAATAATGCTAAATATGGTCGTGTGATGGTGGTTTGAAAAGCTCAATAAAATCAGCGAGATCGCAATCAACCAGTGCGCAAAGTTTAACGGTTCTCGCGGATAGGGTTCAAGCAGCCCGGATGCCTGCCCTGATGCAGGTGTGAGGGAACCCGTCAGAAGGCCGGCGTGAAGGGGTCAGAGCCAGCCCTGGGCTTCGGTCCTCACGATGTTTTCGATCATGTCGATATGGCTGTCGTCGTCGTTGAGGCAGGGGATGTAGTGGAAGTGCTCGCCGCCGGCTTCCTCGAAGGCTTCCTTGATCTCCTCGTTGATCTCCTCGAGCGTCTCGACGCAGTCCGACGAGAAGCCGGGCGCCATGACGGCGATGGACTTGTGCCCCTCCTCGGCCAGCTTGGCGACGTATTCGACGGTGTAGGGGGTCAGCCACTCCTCCGGGCCGAAGCGGCTCTGGAACGTGGTGTGCACCTCGCCCTTCGCCCAGCCGAGCTTCTCGCGCATGAGCCGCGAGGTCTTCTGGCAAAGGCAGTGATAGGGGTCGCCCTTCATGAAGTAGCTCTTGGGCAGGCCGTGATAGGAGGTGACGAGCGCGGTCGGCTTCTCCGCGAGGCCGGCATAGTAGCGCTCGACGGACCGGGCGAGCGCCGAGATGAAGAGCGGATGGTCCTGGTAGGAGGGCACGGTGCGCAGGGACGGCTGCCAGCGCAGCGTCATGAGCGTGCGGAAGGCATGGTCGTTGGCCGTGCCCGTCGTCGCCGCGGCGTAGTGGGGGTAGAGCGGGAAGAACAGGATCCGCTCGCAGCCCTGCGCGGTCATCCGCTTGATCACGCTGTCGGTCGACGGGTTGCCGTAGCGCATGCAGAAATCGACGACCACGCTGTCGCCATGCGTCTCGGTCATGCGGGCGCGGAGCTTGTCGGTCTGGCTGCGGGTGATGGTGAGGAGCGGGCTTTCGTCGAGCTCCTCGTTCCAGATGCCGCGATAGGCCTCGCCCGAGGAGAAGGGCCGCTTGGTGAGCACGATGCCCTGCAGGATCGGCTGCCAGAGGAGCGAGGGCCACTCGATGACGCGCTTGTCGGACAGGAACTCGTTCAGATAGCGGCGCATGGACCAGTAGTCCGTCCCGTCCGGCGTGCCGAGATTGGCGAGGAGGATGCCGACGCGGCGGGGCGGCACGGGGGGATGATCCGCATTCGCATGCGCCAGCCGCCCTTCGCCCGCCATCACCTGCGAGGCATTCGTCCTGTCCAGCATCGTCATCTCCCGGCAACCGCGTCGTTGCACCGCAAGATAGCCACGCGCGGCCGCCGATCAAATGAGCGGGTTGCGACGAATGGGCGCCAGCGGGGCGCGGTGGTTCAGGCGGGTCCGGGAGGGTGAGCGCCCCTGCCCGCGGAGGACCGCGCGCATCGTGCCGGGCGATGCCGTGATCGGGACGCCACGATCGCGCCCGATGCGGCGGCTTTCGGGCGCGGCGGCCTCTCGTTCGGCGTGAAGGGTGCGCTGACCCGGTCGGCCTCCCGCCCTCGCGGACGGGACGCTGGCGGCAGGGTTCAGGAGCGGCAAGGCAGCGCCCTGGTCGGCGCCCTGGGTAGAGGCCGGCCGCTCCCCATGGCCCGGGTCAGGAGGTCAGCATTGCCGCAATGCGGCCGACCGACTGCTCCCAGCCATCGCGGAAGGCGTCCGGCGTGTAGAGGATCTTGCGGTGGCACACCCTCACCCTGCAGCCTTTGGCGGAGGGTTCGAAGAGGATCTCCACCTCCGTCTCATTGCCGAGCGTGCCGTCCGGCGCCTCGTAGGTCCAGCTCTGGAGGAGGCGGCGGGCGGGCTCGATCGCGAGGATGCGCCCGAGGATCCGGAAGGTCTCGCCATCCGCGTTGCGGGCCCGGGCGTGCCAGTGACCACCCTCCTCCGCCTCGAACGCCATGTCGATACTCGTCATGCCGTCCTTGCCGAACCAGTGCATCATCGCCTGCGGATCGGTCCAGATCTCGAAGACCCGCTCGGGGCTGGCCGCAATGTCGCGGCTGATGGTGACTTCATGGGTCTGGCTTGGCGTCTCTGTCGTCTTCACGGGCATCGTCATGGGGGCTCTCCTCGGCCAGTTCCTGGATCCGATCGAGCGCATCCTCCCAGAAGCCGCGATAGTCCGAGAGCCAGTCGTCGAGCGGGCGCAGGCCCGCCGGCTCCAGCTCGCAGACCCGCTCGCGGCCCCGGGGGGTGCGCCGGATCAGGCCCGCACCCTCGAGCACGCCCAGATGCTTCGTCACCCCCGGCTGGCTGAGCGGCAGGCGCTCGACGAGCCGGCCCACGGTCAGGGGCTCGGCCCGCAGCCAGGCGAGGATCTGCCGGCGGTGGGGGTCCGCCAGTGCTGCGAAGACATCCGGTATGCTCTCGGCGCGGTCCATGCGATTCTTATCGCCTATCAGTTATATAACTTTCAAGTTATTTATCTGGGCGGGGTGCCTTCTCGCCAGCCGGCAGCTCCAGCGTGCCGAGCGCGTCGGCGAGGCGGGTGCGCGCGGAGCCGGGGCGGAGCGGCTTTGGCTGACCGGCGGCCGGCGCCCAGCCGGTAAGGTAGACGAGCTCGATCTCCGCCCCCACCCGGCCGTCGGCGAGCCGATGGGTTTCCCCGTAGATCTCCGCGGCGCGCGCCAGCACAGCGCGGCGGGTGAAGTGCCGGGGGCGGCCGGCGAGCGCGCTGGTCTCGCCCATGGCGCGCAGGTCGCGCATCAGGTGCCAGGCGCTTTCGTAGCTGAGGCTCAGGCGCTCGCTGTCGGCCACCGGCATCGCGAAGCCCGCCCGTTGGAGAAGGGCGCCGAGGTCGCGGATCTCGCCCATGGGGGCGACGCGGGGGCTGAGCCCACCGGTCACCTCCGCCTCGGCCGTCGCGAGGGCGGCGCGGAGACCGGCAAGCGTCTGCCCCCCGGCGAGCACGGCCAGCATGAGCCCGTCGGGGCGGAGCGCGAGGCGGAGCTGGACGAGATGGCCGACCGGGTCCTCGAGCCAGTGCAGAAGGCCCGCGGAGAGCGCGAGATCGGCCGCGCCCGGGGCGAAGGGCAGCGTCTCCCCCTGCCAGGGTAGCGCGGCCGCCTCAGGCAACCTATTCCGAGCGGCGGCGAGCATGCCGGGTGCGGGGTCGGTCATCGCGACGCCCTGCCCCGCCCGACCTAGCACGCCGGGCAGCGCCGATGCCAGGGCGCCCGCGCCCGTGCCGGCGAGCACCGCGTCGCCGAAGCTGCGGGTGACGTCGCCGAGCCGCTCGGCCAACCCCTCCGCCGCAAGGCGCATCAGGAAGTCCCCGCCATCCGTGTAGCCGAGCATGAGAGCCCGCTCCCGCGCGGCGACGAGCGCCGGGGCGTCGAAGAGGGCTGGTTTGCGTTGCGCTTCCATGCCGCTCTCGGTGACACTTGGGGCCGGGCATCGCAAGGCGACGGAAGGGCGCGATGGAGAGGGAGCGCGAGAGCGTGATGGAGCGGCGCGGCGGAAAGGGGACGGGCGGGCGGCTGGCCGGGCTCCGCGATCTGGTCTTTCCGCCGGAATGCCCGGCCTGCGGGGGCGAGACGGGCACGTCGGCAGGGCTCTGCGCGGCATGCTTTGCCGACTGCACCTTCCTGGCCGGGCCCGCATGCCGGCAATGCGCCCGGCCCGAGCCACGCCTCCCCGCCCACGATCCCGGGCATCGATGCGACGATTGCCGGGCCGTGGCGCCGGCCTGGGAGCGGGCGGCGGCGGTCGCCATCTATGGCGGGCCGGTGCGGCGGCTGGTGCTGGGCCTCAAGCATGGGGACAGGCTGGACACGGTGCCGCTGATGGCGGGCTGGATGGCGCGGGCGGGGCGCGGGCTCCTGGCGGAGGCGGACCTCCTCGTGCCGGTGCCGCTGCACTGGACCCGGCGGCTCGGGCGGCGCTTCAACCAGTCCGCCGAGCTCGCGCGCGCCATTGCCGCCCGCGCGGCCGCGGAGGGTCGCAGGGTCGCCTATGCGCCGGACATCCTCAGCCGCACGCGCCGCACGCCGAGCCAGGAGGGGCGCGACCGGGAGGGGCGGCGCGCCAACCTGGCGGGTGCCATCGCCGTCCGGGCGCGCGCGGCGGCACGGCTCGGCGGCGCGCGGGTGGTACTGATCGACGACGTGCTGACCTCCGGCGCGACGCTCGACACCTGTGCGGCGGCGCTGCGCCAGGCGGGCGCGCACCGCGTTGACGCGCTCGTGATGGCACTGGCGCGCGGGCGGCACGACGCCTATTTCCCGCCACTGAGCGAAGGGGACGCGACCGGTGCCGGAGGCGGGCCGGCCCGCGAAGGAGAGCCACGATGACGAGCGAGAAGAGCACCGGGACCGGCGTCGAGATCTATACGACCCCCATCTGCCCCTATTGCATGATGGCCAAGCGGCTCCTGTCGAACAAGAACGTGGCCTATAGCGAGATCAACGTCATGGGCGACAGCCGCGCCAAGGCGGAGATGATGGCGCGCGCCGACGGACGGCATACCGTGCCGCAGATCTTTATCGACGGGCGGCATGTGGGCGGCTGCGACGACCTCTTCGCGCTCGACGACGCGGGCGAGCTCGACCCGCTCCTGAAGGGCGCGGCCTGAGCATGGCGGCGGGGACGGCCGGCGCCGACGGTGGGGATGGGGCGCCGCTCCGCATCGGCCTCGTGCAGCTCAACGTCACCGACGATCCGGCGGCGAACCTGCCCGTGACCGAGGCCTTCGTACGCGAGGCGGCGGCGGGCGGTGCGAGGCTGGTGATCACGCCGGAGGTCACGAACATCGTCTCGGCCAGCCGCGCGCATCAGGAGGCGGTGCTGGGCACGGAGGCCGAGGACGCGACGCTGGCCACGCTGCGGGCCGTGGCCGCGGAGACGGGCATCTGGCTCGTGATCGGGAGCCTCGCGCTCAAGGAACCCGCAGCGGGCGACGACCGCTTCGTGAACCGGCAGTTCGTGATCGGGCCGGACGGGACGGTGGTGGCGCGCTACGACAAGATCCACATGTTCGACGTGGAGCTCGGCGGCGAGGAGAGCTATCGCGAGAGCGAGGGCTTCCGGCCCGGCGCCCATGCGGTGGTGGCGGACACGCCCTTTGCGCGGCTCGGCCTCGGGATCTGCTACGACGTGCGCTTTCCGGCCCTCTTCCGCGCGACGGCGGAGGCCGGGGCGTCGATCCTGCTGGCGCCCGCGGCCTTCACCGTGCCGACGGGGCGGGCGCATTGGGAGGTTCTGCTACGCGCGCGGGCGATCGAGACCGGCAGCTTCGTGCTGGCCGCCGCCCAGACCGGGCAGCATCGCGCGAGCCGGGGCAAGGAGCGCGCGACCTGGGGGCACAGCCTGGCGGTAGCGCCCTGGGGCGACGTCATCGCCGACGGCGGCGAGGCGCCGGGCGTCACCTTCGCCGAGCTCGACCTCAGCGCCGTGGCGGCGGCGCGACGGCGCATCCCCGCCCTCGCCAATGCGCGCCGCTTCGAGGCGCCCTCGGCGGTCTCCGGGTAGGCGGCATCCCGGCTGGTCGCCGGGATCGGTTTTCGCGGGGACGCCGCCTGACGGGCCGTGGAGATATCCGCCGCGTCCGCGGACCCGGTTGCAGGCCTTGCAGAGAGAAGTGGGCCGGGGAGGAGCCGCAGGACTTCCTCGTCGATCGTATTTCCGACACCCGGACCGTCGCGAGGACGCTCTGCGAGCGCCGGCTTCGCCGGTGGCCGGGGCAGATCACCGGGGTCAGTCGAGGGTGAGGACGGCGCCGGGATTGAGGATGCCGTTGGGGTCGAGAGCCGCCTTGATCGCGCGCATTGCGGCGAGCTTGGCGGGGTCGAGCCTTTCGGCGAGCTGGCGCGCCTTGACCCGGCCGATCCCGTGCTCCGCGGCGAAGGAGCCGCCGAGCGCGAGGGCGGTGTCGTGGACCGCGGCGCTGGCCGTGCGGCCGGGCTCGAGCCAATCCGCCGTCGCAGCCCCCACCGGCGGAAACAGGTTGTAGTGGAGATTGCCGTCCCCGACATGACCGAAGCAGTTGATGCGCAGGTCGGGCGCGATCCCGGCGACCGCGTCGGCGGCCTCCGCGATGAAGCGGGGGATCAGGGAGACGGGGACCGACACGTCGTGGCTCGCCACCGCGCCGACCTTGCGGTTGGCCTCCGGGATCGTCTCCCGCGTCCACCAGAGCTCGGCGCGCTGCGCCTCGGAGCTGGCGATGACGCCGTCGAGCACCAGCCCCGCCTCCATGAGATCGGCCATCGCGGCCTCCGCCCGCCCTTCGAGACCGCCGCCCCCCGGACCCGTCGCCTCGAGGAGGACGCGCCAGTCGGGGGTGCCCGGGAGAGGATCGCGCCAGTCGGGGAAATGCTCCGCGATGAAGGCGGGGCCACGGGCGGCAATGAGCTCGAAGGCCGTGAGCCCGTCGCCCAGCCTGTCGCGGAGCGCGTGGAGGAGCGTGACGGCGCTGGCCGCCTCCGGGATGGCGAGCATCGCGGTCACGCGCTCGCCGGGCGCGGGGAAGAGTTTCAGGACCGCCGCCGTCACGATGCCGAGCGTGCCTTCGGAGCCGACGAGGAGGCCGCGGAGGTCATAGCCCATATTATCCTTGCGCAACCGCTTCAGGCCGTGATGCACCGAGCCGTCGGCCATCACCGCCTCGACGCCCAGCACGAGCTCGCGCGCATTGCCGTAGCGCAGGACCCCGACGCCGCCCGCATTGGTCGCGAGATTGCCGCCGATGCAGCAGGAGCCCTGGCTCGCCATGGCGAGCGGGAAGAGCCGGTCGGCCGCCGCTGCCGCCTGCTGCACCGCCTCGAGCGTCACCCCCGCCTCGGCGACCAGGGCGCCGTCCTCCGGCGCGACCGCGCGGATGCGGTTCATGCGCTCGAGGCTGAGGAGGACCGGAGAGGGCAGCGCGCCCGGCGCATCGGCAGGAGCGGTGAAGATCTGCCCGCCGACAAGGCCCGTGCCGCCCGAGACCGGGACGAGCGGGATGCGGCGGGCGTTGAGGAGGGCGACCATCTCCGCCACCTCCGCGGTCGAGCGCGGACGCAGGAGCGCCGCGGCGCGGCCCTCGAGACGGTCCCGCGGCTCGCGCAGATAGGGGGCGATGCGCTCGATGCCGTCCGCGCCGTCAGGGCGGACGAGGCCCGCGCCGTCCGTCATCGCGGCGAGCGCGTCGAGATCCGCGCTGCTGGCGGCGCGGAGGCGGGAGGCGGGCGCAGGGTGGGTTGTGCCCGAGGGGAGATCTTCTGCCATGATGCGAAGATAGGCCAACTGCGCGCCGCGTCGCCAGTATCGTGGGCCAGTATCGTGGGCGAGTATTGTGACCCCGGACGGCGCCCGCGGGGGCGATGGGCTGGCGTTCACGCGGGCTCAAGCCTTTGTCAGGCGAGCTATGCCGGAGGCGCCCCGGGGTGCATCGTAGGCTCAGCGCAACGGATGGGATCACTGCCATGCCGACGATCGTCGCCCTCGCCCTGCCGCCGGCCCTTGCGGTCACGCTCGCGCTGACGACGGCGCTGATCACGGGCATCGAGGTGCTGCCGAGCACCGGCTGCACCCCGGCGACCTGCGGCGGCGGGGCGGAGGAGGTCGTGCTGCTCTCGGGCACGGCGGATCATGGAGTCGCGGCGCAGTGAGCGCGCGCGCTCGGCGCCTTTCCCAGCGTCAGCGTCAGCATCAGCGCCGGGGCGCGGCGGCGCGGGCGAGGCGGTCGTTGATCGCGCGGCCGAGGCCGGTATCGGGGATCGGGGCGACGGCGATGGTCGCATCGGGCGCGCCGCGTTCGGCGAGCATGGCGTCGAGGCGGCGGAGGCAGGCGAAGAGGCGGTGCGCCGCTTCCGCCCTGTCGCCTGCTTCCGAGAGATTGAGGCGGGCGGGGGCGGCCCCGGCACCGTCGGGGTCGGGCCCGAAGCCGAGCCATGCCTCCCCGACGCGCGGTGCCGACGCGGCGAGGCGGAGGCGCGCCGTGGGGGCGTAGTGGCTCTCCATCATGCCGGGCGCTTCGAAGGCGATGCCCGCTTCGGCGCTCGGTGCGGGGCGCGGTCTGGCGGTTGCGCTTGCGGTGTCGTCATGGCCCGTCGCTAAGCCCGTCGCTGGGCCCGCCGCCTGGCTCACGGCGATCGGCTCGCCCGCCGCGTCCTCCAGCACGTCGAGGGGCACGCCACCCGGACGGAGGAGGCGGAGGGGGCCGCCATCGGCCGCCACGATGGTCGATTCGAGCCCTACGGCCGTCGGCCCGCCGTCGAGGACCGCGGCGATGCGCCCGCCGAGGCCGGTGATGGGATCGAGCACATGCGCAGCCTCGGTGGGGCTGACGCGGCCCGAGGGATTGGCGGAGGGCGCGGCCACTGGGCAACCGGCGGCGGCGAGGAGCGCGGGCGCCACCGGGCCTGCGGGCACGCGGAGCCCGACTGTCTCCCGCCCCGCGGTGATCGCCGGCGCGAGGCCCGCTTCGGGGCGGAGCGGGACGACGAGCGTGAGAGGACCCGGCCAGAAGGCGTCCGCCAGCCGCCGTGCCGCAGGCCCGAACACGCCCAGCGCCTCCGCCCCCGCAAGATCCGCGACATGGACGATGAGCGGGTTGCTGGAGGGCCGGCCCTTGGCGCGATAGATGCCGGCCACGGCCTCGGCCGAGCGGGCATCGGCACCGAGGCCGTAGACCGTCTCGGTCGGGAAGGCGACGAGGTGGCCGGCGGCGAGCAGCGCCCCGGCCTGCGCGATGCCGGCGGGATCGGCGGGAAGGTGGCGCGTCTTCTCCGGCCCGCTCATCGCGTGCCGCAGCGCCCGGCTCCGCCCGGCGCGCACTGCGCCCATCGGACCCCGCCTCTGGTTATCCTATGCGTCAACCGCTATCTCCCGCCAGTGATCGCCCGCCCCCCGGGCTATACTGCGCGCACCCTTCCCCTGGCGAGAGCCGGGCGGCGCCGGGTGCGGCAGGGGCCGGCAGGGGCATGGGCGCGACGACGGACAGAACGAAGAATCCGGCGCCCCAGCCAATGGGCGACCGCGACCACAGAGACGACCCCGGAGGACTCCATGAGCTACCATGCCCCCATCGCCGAGATGCAGCGTCTTGCCCGCCGCCTCGGCCATGACCGCCTCGCCGAGACCGAGCGCTTTGCCGAGGCGACGGCGGAGACGCGCGACGCCGTGCTGAGCGAGGCCGCGAGGATGGCCGAGGAAGTGCTGGCACCGCTCAACCGCGGATCAGATATCGAGGGCGCGCGGCTCGAGAACGGTGTCGTGCGCACCTCGCCGGGCTTCGACGAGGGTTATCGTGCCATCGCGGAGGGCGGCTGGGTGGGCCTGAGCGCCGATCCGGAGCATGGCGGCATGGGTCTGCCCCGCTCTCTCGGTGTGATGGTCAACGAGATGATGTCCTCGGCATGTCTCTCGCTCTCGCTCTGCCCTCTGCTCAGCGGCGGTCAGATCGAAGCGCTGGAGGTGCATGGCTCGGACGCGCTCAAGGCGATGTACCTGCCCAAGCTCACCTCCGGCCAATGGACCGGCACGATGAACCTGACCGAGCCGCAGGCGGGCACGGATGTGGGCGCGCTCCGCACGAAGGCCGAGCCCGAGGCGGACGGCGATGGCGATGGCGGCTATCGCATCACGGGCCAGAAGATCTGGATCAGCTGGGGCGATCACGACATCGCGGAGAACGTTGTGCATCTCGTCCTCGCGCGCCTGCCCGATGCGCCGGAGGGCTCGAAGGGTATCAGCCTTTTCCTCGTGCCGAAGAAGCTGCCCGACGAGGAGGGGCGGCCGGGCGTGGCCAACAGCCTCTCGGTCGTCAGCCTCGAGCACAAGATGGGGCTCCATGGCTCGCCGACCTGCGTGATGGCGTTCGAGGGGGCCCGGGGCTGGCTCGTCGGCGAGGAGAACCGTGGCCTCGCCTGCATGTTCACCATGATGAACAACGCGCGCCTGAATGTCGGGATCGAGGGCGTTGGCATCGCCGAGATGGCCACGCAGGCCGCGCTCGCCTGGTCGATGGACCGGGTGCAGGGACGCACCCCCGACGGCTCGGCGACGATCGTCGGCCATGCGGATGTGCGCCGCATGCTGATGACCATGAAGGCGCTGACGCGGGCGGCACGGGCGATCTGCTACGACTGCGCCTTCTCGCTCGACATGGCGGGGGCCGCGGCAGAGGCAGCGGAGCGGGCGCATCACGCGCGGCGCGGCGCCTTCCTCACGCCCATCGCCAAGGCCTACGGGACCGATACGGGCATCGAGGTGGCCGATCTTGCGGTGCAGGTCCATGGCGGCGCGGGCTACGCGGAGGATAGCGGGATCGCGCAGTATCTCCGCGACGTGCGGATCACGGCGATCTACGAGGGCACGAACGGCGTACAGGCCATGGACCTTGTCGGCCGCAAGCTGGCGGGCGACGCGGGGGCGACGGCGCTCGACCTGCTCGCGGAGGCGCGCGGCACCGCAGATGCGGCCGCGACCGCCGAGCCCGCGCTGGCCGAGGCGCTGCACCGGGCGGTGTCGGAGGCGGAGGGCGTGACGAGGACGCTCGCCGCGGCGGACGAGACCGTGCGCGGCGCGGCGGCGACGCCCTATCTCCGCCTCCTCGCGCTCGTCCTCGGGGGCGCCTCGCTCCTGCGCGGGGCGGTGGAGGATGGCGGGCCGGAGGAGAGCGCCATCGCGGCGTTCCATATCGAGCAGCTCCTTCCCATGGCGCATGCCCATGCGGCCGCTGCGCGGGCCGATGCGGGGCAGCTCTATGCGCTCGATGCGGACAGGCTGACCGCCAGCGTCTGACGCGGGGCGCCCGGGCCGGCCCGCCCGGTCCCGATGCGCAACCTCCGGAGGTGGCCGCTTGCCCTTCGCGGGCCTGCGCCGCACTTCTCCCTCCACGGCCATGAGGAGAGCAGGATGACCGAGGCGAGCGCACGCCCGAACAGCGCTGCGGCGGGAGGCGACCCGCCCGATGCCGGGCCGCACCCGGCGCCGGCGGGGCGGGCGGGCGGCGCCCTTCCGCTCATCGCCATGCCCCATGACACGCCGCCCCGGCCGGGGGAGGCCCTGGAAGTGGCGGACGGCATCCTCTGGGCGCGCCTGCCGCTGCCGATGAAGCTCGACCACGTGAACGTCTACGCGCTCGACGACGGGGCGGGCTGGACGCTGGTCGACACCGGCCTCGACTGGTCCCGCGGAAGGGAGGCGTTCGCCGCGCTGTGCGACGGCCCGCTCGCCGGAAGGCCCGTCACCCGAGTGCTGCTGACCCATCACCATCCGGACCATATCGGGCTCGCGGGCCGGGTGGCGGCGGAGGGTGCCGAGGTGTTGGCGAGCCGCATCGCCTGGCTGACCGGGCGGATGCTGACGCTCGATCCGCAGGAAACCCCGAGCGCGGAGCAGGTCGCCTTCCGCCGCCGCGCGGGCGTGACGGGGGCAGCGCTCGAGGCCTATGCCGCCGAGCGGCCCTTCAACTTCGCGGATTGCGTGGCACCCATCCCCCTCGGCTTCACCGCGCTGGAGGACGGCGATGCGCTGGAGGCCGCGGGGCGGCGCTGGCATATCCGCCTCGGCGAAGGGCATGCGCCCGCGCATGTGACCCTCTGGTCCGACGACGGGGCGCTGGTCCTGGCGGGGGACCAGATCCTCTCCTCGATCTCGCCCAATATCGGCGTCTATCCGACGGAGCCCGGGGCCGATCCTCTCGGCGGCTGGCTCGAGAGCTGCCGGCGCTTCGAGGCGGTGCTGGCGGAGGACGGTGGCGATCCGCTGATCCTGCCGGGTCACCACCTGCCCTTTCGCGGCGGGCGGCGGCGGCTCCGACAGCTCATCGAGAACCACGAGCATGCGCTCGAGCGGGTGCTGGCGGCGCTGGGCGAGGAGCCGCGCCCAGCGGCCGGGCTCTTCGATGCGCTGTTTCGCCGGCCGATCGGGGGCAGCGAGTTCGGGCTGGCTTTGGTAGAGGCGGTGGCGCATGTGAACCATCTCCACCGCCTCGGCGCCGTAACGCCCGAGGACAGGCCGGACGGCACACGGGCCTGGCGCATGGTGCCGGGGTTCAGGCCGCGCTGAGGGAGGGTCCGGTCTACGCCGTCATACGATGGCCCGGCCTCCGGCGCGCGGTGCTTCCGGCTGCGAACGGCGCGCCGACTGCTCTGGCCCGCCCCGGACCGCCCTGAACCGCGCTGGGCCACCGGGCCGCGCCGGGCAGGTACGACGGCCGATCCGTTGGAGCGGAATGCGCCGGAGGGGTCGTCGTGAGGTCCGCTCCGATGGTCGGTCCCGAGGTCGCTGGTATCGGCGTCTGCGCCCGCGCCCACCCACGTCAGCTTGAGCTGACAGGTTTGAACATTATAAGAACGTATCGCTCTCGGTCCGCATTCCGGACTTAGGGTGCGTTCCGGGCTGAGGGTCGATCCCAAGGTCGGTCGTACCGGCGCCCGCGCCCGCCGACGTCAGCTTGGGCTGAGAGGTCTGAACATTATTAGAACATCTTGTTCTCGGTCCGCATTCCGGACCGAGGTGCGTTCCGGGTTGGGGATCGCGCCGGTCAGCCACCGCCCCAGCGCTCTGCGGCCGTGTCGTCCGCCTCGCGCGCGTCGACCCAGGCAGCGCCAGCCGCGCCGGTTTCCTTCTTCCAGAAGGGGGCGCGAGTCTTGAGATAGTCCATGAGAAACGCGGCGGCGTCGAAGGCGGCCTGGCGGTGGCGGCTGGCGGCGAGGACCAGCACGATCCGGTCGCCGGGCGCCAAGGGGCCGTAGCGATGGATGACGCGCACCCCGTCGAGCGGCCAGCGCGCCTCCGCCTCCGCCACGATGGCGGCCAGCGCCTTCTCGGTCATGCCGGGCCAGTGCTCGAGCTCCATGGCGGAGATCGCGCCGGCCCCGGTCATCTCCCGTACGAGGCCCGTGAAGCTCACGATGGCGCCGATATCGCGGCTGGCGGCGGCGAGGCGGGCATGCTCGGCGCCGAGGTCGAAATCCTCGCGCTGCACCGAGATCTTCGCGGCAGGGCCCGCGCCGTCCATGCTCAGCCTCCCGTCACCGGCGGGAAGAAGGCGACCTCGCGCGCACCCGCGATGGGCATGTCAAGATCGCCCATCTCCTGATCGACGGCGCAGCGTACCGCACGCATGTCCTCGAAGGCGGCGGCGTGCCCCTCCGAGCGGGCCTTCAGCGCCTCGGCCAGCTCCCGTGCGGTGCGGGCGGCACCGGGATCGACTTCCTCGGCAGGCGCGCCCACGCGCTCCCGCATCCAGGCGAAGTAGAGAACCTGCATCGTCATTCCTCCCTCGCATGAATATGGGCGAGGCCCTTGCGAAAGTAATCCCATCCGGAAGCGAGGGTCAGAGCAGCGGCGATCCAGAGGAGCACGATGCCCGCATGGTAGAGCGAGGCGCCGAAGACCGCGCCGCCCGCGCCGGGCAGGGCTGCGAGGAGCACCCCGATCGCGACGAGCTGGGCCGTCGTCTTCCACTTGGCAAGCGGGGTGACCGCCAGCTTTACGTCGCCGAGATACTCCCGCAATCCCGCCACCAGCACCTCGCGGAGCACGATCGCGGTGGCGGGCAGCGTCAGCTCCCAGGCGAGCGCGAGGCCCCCGCCCGCCACGGGGGTCGCGTGGAGCGCCACGAGCAGCATCAGGGCGACGATGGCCATCGCCTTGTCGGCGATGGGATCGAGCATCTTGCCGACGGCGCTGGCCATGCCGAAGCGGCGCGCCACCCAGCCATCGATGAAATCCGTGAGGGCGGCGAGGACGAAGAGCGTGACGCCGAGCGGCTCGGCCACCGGGCGCTCGAGCAGCAGAAACACCACGACAAGCCCGGGCGCCGCGAGGATGCGGGCCGCGGTGAGGATGTTCGGTATGGTCCAGATACGCGCCATAACGCCCCCGCTTAGACCAGCAGCAGGCGGCCCCGGCAAGCCGGGCGAACGCCGAGCGGCGCAGCACCCGACCCGGCCCCGCGCAGGCCCGCCGACGAAGGGCGGGCGGGCGGGGCCCACTGAGGTGAGCTATCTCGAAGCGCATGGGACAGGCACGTCACTGGGTGACCCGATAGAAGTGAATGCGGCGATGTCGGTCTTGGGTAAAGAG
>JBCCDG010000092.1:0-16334 GCA_039030915.1 Pseudomonadota bacterium
CGATCTGATCCCGTCGCTGGGCTAAGTCGACCGAAGTATTGACGAGCCTTCGCGGCCCGGCACCCCATCGGTGTCGGGCCGCTTCGCGTTAGGCCGAACGCGTCGCGCATGCGATCCGCACCCTGCGCATACACCGAACCCCAATAAACACCGGAAAAGCCGGTGCGGTGCACCACTTTATGGCGTAGCACGCACCAATATTTACACTGCCTGGGCTCAGAAGACTTCGCAGAACAACTTGTAGCGGTAAAACTGGAAAGTATAACTCCCCATATCCCCACATTCACGGCAACTTGCCGACTCTGAATCTGACGTGTATACATGTGATTATAAGTATCTGGGGAAGCCGACTTCGCGAGGGCGCGTCGGTTTGGGGAACGCGTAATGAAAGCAACCAGGAATACCGCAGTGAAGACACTGGCGGGCGTCGCGCTTTGTGCGGTCTTCGCAACCAGCGCTGCGGCGGAAGGGCTTACAAGTGAAAGCGTGGCAAAGAAGCTGGAGCTGCTCCATCAGAAGGAGGTGCTGCTCAACAGGATCGTGAAGAGTGTATGCTTCATCGATGCCGGTATTGAGGTCGAACGCAACAAAGAGGCGGTCTACCAGGCGCGGGACGAGTTCGAGCGCTCACTCGCCGAGATCAAGGCGGAGATCGCCGCGCTCGACCAGTCGCTTTCTGCTGTCCGCTCGCTCAGCAAGAACTTCGAGAAAAAGAACGAGCAGTGGTTCAAGTTCCGCGTCTACCTGGATCGCGAGATGAAGGACCACAGCCCCGAGAGCAGCGTGCTCGGCCAGATCGCGCTACTCGAGACCGGTATCGAGAAGGCCGTCGAGCGCACCTTCAAGTTCCTGGAGAAGGAGGCCGCGCGCAGAGGCGATATCACGCTCGGCGACATGATCCAGGAGAACCAGAGCTTCGAGCGTGTGATCGTCGCCGAGAAGATGGTTAAGGAAGCCTGCATGGTGGCCATGAAGCAGGGCGGCGCCGAGGAGCGCGCTGTCCTCGCCGAAGCGATCATGCATTTCGAGAACGAGCTCACGGTTGAGGAGGGTTCGGCCCTGACGCCGCCCAAGGTAAAGGCAATGGTGCCGCGCTGGCGCGACATGCTCCCGCGCGTGCGGCTTCTGAGCGAGGGCAGTGAGCCTGACGAAAACCTGCTGCAGGATCTCGATGCCCTGAAGCATGAATGGTTCGAGGTTTCGGGCGTGATACTCCTGCCGCGGAGCACCTAGCCCGAGCCCACCACCGCAATCCCCGGCCCGGCACGCCTTGCGTTGTCGGGCCGGCCGCCTTCGGGGCCGCTGCCCGCCTCTTCAACGCTCGGTGACAGCGCTTGCCGGAAGCGTCATTGACGGCCAGTCTCCGCTCCCGTGAAACGCTGCGCGGGAGGCCGGAGATGCGCCAGGAGAAGTTCACCTTCGAGAACGAGGCCGGGCTCAGCCTCGCCGGCCGGCTCGATCTTCCGGAGGGGCCGGCGCGGGCCCATGCGCTCTTTGCGCACTGCTTCACCTGCGGCAAGGATATCGCGGCGGCTCGGCGCATCGCCCAGCGGCTGACAGAACGCGGCATCGCGGTGATGCGCTTCGACTTCACGGGGCTCGGACATTCCGAGGGCGAGTTCGGCAATACGGGCTTCAGCGCCAACGTCGCCGATCTGGTGGCAGCGGCGCGCCATATGGACAGCCGCGGCATGGGGCCGGAAATCCTGATCGGCCATTCGCTCGGTGGCGCTGCGGTGCTCGCCGCCGCCCCGCTGATCGACACCGTGAAGGCCGTCGCCACCATCGGCGCACCGGCCGAGCCCGCCCATGTGCTCCATAACTTCGGCGCCGATCTCGAGCGCATCAAGGCGGAGGGCACGGCGGAGGTAACGCTTGGCGGGCGCAAGTTCACGGTTGCCGAGGGCTTCGTCGCCGATGTCGAGAAGGCCCGGCTCGACGGCACGCTCGGTAAGCTGCGCGCAGCCCTCATGGTGCTCCACGCGCCCCTCGATGCCCAGGTCGGCATCGAGAACGCGGCCGAGATCTTCACCAAGGCCAAGCATCCGAAGAGCTTCGTCAGCCTCGACGACGCGGACCATCTGCTATCCCGCGCGCAGGACAGCGAGTACGCCGCCGACGTCATTGCCACCTGGGCCTCCCGCTTCGCCGGCCGCTTCCCGGACAAGGCGGAGGCGGAGGGTCCGGCCGATCCCGCGGTGCCCGAAGGCGTCACCCGCTCGACCGAGGCGTCGCGCGAAGGCTTTCTCCAGAACGTCTCGATGGGCGGGCACCGCATGCTGGCGGATGAGCCGAAACGCCTCGGCGGCGCCGGCGCCGGCCCGACGCCCTATCAGTTCCTCTCCGCCGCGCTCGCCACCTGCACCTCGATGACCGTGCGAATGTATGCGAGGCGTAAGGGGATCGCGCTCAATCACGTCTCGGTCGACGTGACCCATGCCAAGGAGCACGAGACCGATTGCGAGCATTGCGAGGAGCAGGGCGCGAAGATCGATGTCTTCCGCCGCACCGTCTCCATCATCGGCGAGCTGAGCGGAGCCGAGCGCGCGCGGCTCCTCGAGATCGCGGATCGCTGCCCGGTGCATCGAACGCTGGAAGCCGGCGCCAGGGTGATCACCGAGGAGGGTGCATGACGGGCCCGCTCGCACCCGAACTCTATGACCGGACACGCCCCGTCGGGAGCTGGTGGGAGGCGTCCCTCCCGCCGGAACCGCTCCGCGCCTCCCTCGCGGGTGGGGCCGAGACCGATGTGGCGATCATCGGTGGCGGCTATGCGGGGCTCAATGCAGCCCTCGCGCTGGCGAAGCAGGGGATCGCCGTCACGGTGCTTGAGGCTGGTGCCATCGGCTGGGGTGCATCGGGACGCAACGGCGGGATCTGCGGGCCGGGCGGGGACAAGCTCTCCGCCGCCGCGATGCAGCGCCGCTACGGTGCGGCGGAGGTCGACCGCTACCACGACGCGCAGGCGGCAGCGGTCGAATGGGTCCGGAGCTTTGCCGAAGCCGAGGGCCTGGGCGGCGCGCTGCAGGGCGCGGGGGAGATCGTCCTCGCCCACAGCCCCCGCGCCGCCCGCGACCTCGCGGCCCTGACCCGGCGCGCTCCCGACAGCTTTCCAGCCGTGGCCCCCAGCGAGCAGGACGACATCGCCCGCCACGGCGGCGTGATGATGAAACCCGCCTTCGGAATCCACCCGCTCGCCTATGTGCGCAAGCTCGCTTGCGCAGCGGAACGGGCAGGAGCGGTAGTGCATGAACGCTCGGAGGTCGTCCGCTGGGCGAGGGATCGCGCACGCCACCGGCTCGAGACAGCGGCCGGAGCGCTGACGGCGGAACGCATGCTGATCGCGACGAATGGCTTCACGCCCGTCGGGCTCGCGCCCGCGCTCTCCGGCCTTGCCGTGCCGGTCATCTCCAACATTGCGGTAACACGCCCGCTGACCGAGGAGGAGCTGGACCGCCACGCTTGGCTCGGGCCCCATCCGGCTGCGGATACCCGGCATATGCTGAGCTACTTCCGCGTGTTGCCGGACGGGCGGTTTCTGCTGGGCGCGCGCGGCGACACGACGGGCTCGGACGCGGGCGCGGGCCCGATGCGCGCCCATGTGGCCGCACGGATCGCGGCTGAGCTGCCGGGCTTCGCCGAGGCCGAGATCACCCATTTCTGGCGCGGCCCGATTGCCGCGACCACGCGGCTCACACCCGCGGTCGGCTGGCTCGACCAGGAACGGCGGGTGGCGCTCGCCCTCGGCTGGCACGGCTCGGGCATAGCCATGGCGAGCTATGGCGGGAGGCTTGCGGCGGAGGTTCTGGCATCGGGCTCCGAGGCGGGCGTGCCGGCGCCGATGCGCGGCCGGCCGCCCCGTCTGCCGCTGCCGGGGCTCACGCCGCTCTATGTGGGGGTGGCCATGACGCTCTACCGCGCAATGGATGCGCTTGCCTTCCTGCCGTCCCGCAAGGGCTGAGGGACAGCGGGCCATCGGGTGCCCGGCCTCCTCGCCGGCCGGCCCTGCGGCCGTCCGCCATCCGCGGCCGCCCACCCGCCCGCCCCCGGCGAACTGTGTTCAATGCGCCTGCCCCAGGGGCGCGAGCCAGCCACCCGATCGTGTGATCCGATCGGGTGATCAGGCAGACTGCCCGACATACCGCGGATATCGGTTCCCCTCGCCGCCCAACCGCAATATATTGGATGGATAATAACAAGCGGGCAGGAGCGAGCATGTCGGATCTCTTCGGAAGCGAGCGGGCGGTGGAGGCCTATGACGCCTCGGCGATCGAGGTCCTGGAGGGGCTCGAGCCCGTTCGCAAGCGCCCGGGCATGTATATCGGCGGCACCGATGAACGGGCGCTGCATCACCTGGTTGCCGAGGTCCTCGACAACTCGATGGACGAGGCGGTGGCTGGCCATGCGAGCCGCATCGAGGTCAGCCTCGAGGCAGATGGCAGCGTCAGCATCTCCGATAACGGGCGCGGCATTCCGGTCGATCCTCATCCCCGCTTTCCCGGCAAATCCGCACTCGAAGTGATCCTCACCACGCTCCATGCGGGTGGCAAGTTCTCCGACAAGGCGTACCAGACTTCAGGCGGGCTCCACGGCGTCGGCATCTCGGTCGTGAACGCGCTGTCGGAATGGTGCCGGGTGGAGGTCGCGCGGGCCAGGCGGCTTTACGCACAAGGCTTTGCCCGCGGGCTGGCGGACGGCCCGCTCCGCGAGATCGGGGCCGCCCCGAACCGGCGCGGCACTACCGTCAGCTTCAAGCCGGACGCGGACATCTTCGGCCCTCTCTCCTTCCGCCCCGCGCGCCTCCACAAGATGGCGCGCTCGAAGGCCTATCTCTTCCGCGGGGTCGAGATCCGCTGGCGTTGTGCGCCCGAGCTCATCAAGGACGAAACGCCGTCGGAAGACAGCTTCCACTTTCCCGGCGGGCTCGAGGACTATCTCACTGCCACTCTCGGCTCGGACGCGTTCTTCGGCGAGCAGCCCTTCGCCGGACGCGTGGAATTCGCCGAGAAGTACGGCGCGGGCACCCCCGGCTCGGTAGAATGGGCGGTGGTTTGGACGCCGGCGCGGGACCCCTCATGCGCCTCCTACTGCAACACCATCCCCACGCCCGAGGGCGGCACGCATGAGCAGGGCTTCTGGGCGGCCCTCCTGAAAGCCCTCCGCGCCTACGGCGAACTCACAGGCATCAAGAAGGCCAAGGACATCGCGCGCGAGGATCTCTCGGGGGCCGCTGCCGCCATGATCTCCGTCTTCCTGCGCGAACCGGAATTCGTCGGCCAGACCAAGGACCGTCTCGCCACCGCCGACGCCGTGCGCCTTGTCGAGGGCGCGGTCCGCGACCGGTTCGATACCTGGCTCGCAGCGGACCCGCGCACCGCAGGCGCGATCCTCGACCATCTGGTGAGCCGCGCCGAGGAACGCGCCAAGCGCCGCGCGGAGAAGGAGACGCAGCGCAAGTCCGCCACCCGCAAGCTCCGCCTCCCCGGAAAGCTCTCGGATTGTTCGGAGGCGACGCGCGCCGGCAGCGAGATCTTCCTCGTGGAGGGCGACAGCGCGGGCGGCAGCGCCAAGCAGGCGCGCAACCGCAAGTTTCAGGCTGTGCTCCCCCTCCGCGGCAAGATCCTCAACGTGCTCGGCGCCGCCGGCGCGAAGCTCGCCCAGAACCAGGAGCTTTCGGACCTCACCCAGGCGCTCGGCATCGGCATCGGCACGCGCTTCCGCGCGGAGGATCTGCGCTACGAGAAGGTCGTGATTATGACCGACGCGGATGTGGACGGCGCGCATATCGCCGCTCTCCTCATGACCTTCTTCTTCACCCAGACCCGCGGGCTGGTGGAGGGCGGGCATCTCTACCTCGCCAATCCGCCGCTCTACCGGCTCAGCCAGGGCGGCAAGGTCGCCTACGCGAAAGACGACGAGGAGCGCGAGGTACTCGAGGCCAAGGGCCTTGGGGGCAAGGGCAAGATCGAGGTGAGCCGCTTCAAGGGCCTTGGCGAGATGATGCCTGCCCAGCTCAAGGAGACCACCATGGATCCGGCAAGGCGCCGGCTCACCCGCGTCAGCCTCGACGACCTCGAAGAAACCGGCAGCCTCGTCGACCGCCTGATGGGCAAGAAGGCTGAGGCACGCTTCCAATTTATCCAAGCCAACGCGAAATTCGCGGAGACGCTAGACGTGTGAAACGCGGACATTGCTGCCCGTGAAGCGGCAATACCGAGAGGCCGCTTCGTCTGCAGCAGGCTCAGGACATGACCTGCCAATCGCGTGCAGGTCGAACTCTCCGCTTAGTCCGTTGTCTGACGCATGCATGACGGTCTCGGTCGGCCTGCGAGCCGCGTAGCAGTAGCCGAGATACGGGCGCTCGGTATTGTGATGGACGAGCCCGGCGTCGACATTGGCTCGAAGCGCAGCGCCTCTGCGGTAGAAGGTCCCGCGCTCTGCGGAGGGCGTAGGAGCCGCCCACAACGTACAGGTGAGATCCAGTCAACGCCCTCTATAGGCTGCGGACAAAGAGGGGGCGTGCAAGAGCGACTCGCGTGGTACCGCGCTCTCCACGTCCCGCTCGCGAACGCAGGGGCGATCCTCTGAGGGCGCACCACCTGCTGCGGCTCCTCGCCGGGCGAGATCCGGCCCACAACGACGATCGTTCTTGATGCCCCATGGCCTCAGACAGGAACAGGAGAACACGGTCAGGCGCGTGCGCTCTAGCCGACAGCATACCCCGCAACTCCTGAGCATCCCCGCCGTGCACTAGCAGATGTGCGGTGATCAGAAGACGTCGGCTGGCCGCGCCGGCAATTCTACGACGACGCCGGGCTGCATCACCGAGGCGTCATAGGCCTTGCGGGCGAAGACGGTCTTGACCTCCGCCTCGAAGCTTCCGAGGGGGTCCAAGGGGTAGGCGGGGTCAAAGCTCGACTGGTCCCACCGTTCGCAGAAGTCGATGCAGGATTGGTAGTACGGGCTGTCCTTGTACTTCTCGCGCAGCGCCCGGTCCCAGCCGTAGTGATGGGCGTAATAGTACATCTGAAAGATGCCGTGATGCTCCACGACCCAGGTGACTTCCTCGCGCATGAAGGGGCGCATGATCTCTGCGGCGAAGCGGTCGTGGTTCTGTGGCGCGAGGCCGTCGCCGATATCGTGGAGGAGTGCGGCCACGATCCAGTCCGTGTCCGCGCCGTCGCGCCGGGCGCGGGTGGCAGCCTGGAGGCCGTGCTCCAGTCGCGTGATCCGATAGCCCGACAGCGTCTCGTCCGCCTGGCGCCTGAGCTCGGCGAGGAGCCGGTCGGCGGTTCCGGCGAGAAAGGGCCTCTCCATCTCCTCGAGAAGCGCGTAGTCCTCGGCCGTGCCGTCCTTCATTGCGGTGAAGCCGACGGTTCGCTGATCGGTGCCGGTCATCTCTCTCTCCTGCAGGTCAGGCGTAGAGTGGCACGTCATCCGCGCCCTCCGCCAGCGTTGCGGCCTGGGCGCGGCGGTCTTCGTCGTGGAGCGCGAGGGCGGAGATTCAGGCTGAGGTTGAGGATGGCGCGCCGCGCGGTGCGTGGCGCGGCGCGCGGATGCGGTCGAGGATCTCACCCGTTCGCGCGAGGCTGAGGGCGACGGTCGTGTCCGACGCTCGGGTCGCTTCGGACACCACCGTCGCGGCGGCACCAGCCCTCGCGATCAGATCGTCGATCCCGACGAGCGGCAGCCCAGCCGCACGCGCGCGTTCGGCAAGCTCGGGACGCGCCGGATTGATGGCGATGCCGGCCTCGCTGACGACCGCGTCGATCGTCGCACCGGGCGTGGTGATGCAGGCCACACGATCCACGAATTTGGCAAAACCGCGCGCGACGAGCCGCGTGGTGACGATGGCAAGGCCCGCCCCCGCGGCCGTATCAGCATGTCCGCCCGAGCCACCGATGAGCCGCCTATCCGTGCCGAGCGTGACATTGACGTTGAAGTCCCGGTCGATCTCCGCGGCGCCCAGGATCACGGCGTCGAGCCTGTCGACGACAGCGCCGCGCGGACCCGGAGCAGCGTATGCCGCAGCGGAGATCGCCCGGTGGCACGGATTTCGCGCGTGGCTGGCCGCGGCCTCGAGATCGAAGCACTGCACATCGAGCAGTGCACGGAAGAGCCTGGCCTCCAGCATGCCCACATGCGCGCCCGTAATGCCGCCCGCGGCGAAGCTGCCGGTCACATCTCGCGCCGCCATCGCCTCGGCGACAGCTCCGGCCGCGGCGAGGGAGATCGCACCGGCGCCCGTCTGGAATGAGAAGCCGTCGACAAGGCGCCCCGATACGGCGATGAGCGCCGCGGCCTGCGCCGCGATTGCACGGTCTGCCGGGTCAGTCGCAGGGCGCGTGGTGCCGGAGAGGATACCGCGCGCGTCCCCGATGCTGTCGACGACGACGACCGTGTCGACGTCTTCGGCGCCAATGGCCGGAGGGACACAGGGATAGGGCACGAGATGATCGGTGACCGCGACGACATGGGCGGCGTGGCGCACATCGACCATGGGATAACCGAGTGTGCCGCAGGCATTCGGCCCCAGCGTGCCCGCGATGTTGCCTACCTCGTCCGCCGCCGGCGCGGCAATGAAGGCAGCATCGATCCTCAGGTGCCCGTCCCGGATCGCCGCTGCGCGCCCGCCATGCGTGGTGAGGCGGAGCGGCTCGGCAAGTCCTGCGGCCATGACCGACTGCCCCACCGGGCCGGCCAGAAACGCCGTCTCGATGGCGGATACGGTACCGTTCGCGATATGCCGGGAGAGCGGGGCATGCACGGGGAAGAGGGAGGATGGGGCGAGCCGCAACGCCCGAAGCCCCGCAGCCTCCAGAGCGTCCATCACCATGTTGAGCACGCCGTCTCCGTTCCTGAGGTGATGATGGAAGCTGACAGTGCCCCCGTCACGGAGCCCGGCGCGCTCGATCGCCGCCGCGAGCGACGTCACACGCTTCGTCATTCCGTGCGCTCCGTTCCGGGAAACCTCGGTGAGGCCCGGCGATCAGCGCGCGGGACGCTCACGAATAGGGATCGAGCGCATCGCGCAGGGCGTCGCCCAGGAAGCTGAAGGCGAGGACAGCGACGATGACCGGCGCCATGGGCAGGAGCAGCCAGGGGTAGAGCTCGACTGCGGAGAGATTGAGGGCGTCGTTCAGCATCATGCCCCAGCTGACCGCAGGCGGCCGGAGGCCAAGGCCGAGGAAGGAGAGCGCCGTCTCCCCGAGGATCATCGCGGGGATCGAGAGGGACGCCGACGCGATCAGGTGGCTCATGAAGTTGGGCGTCATGTGCCGCCAGATGATGCGGCGCGGCGAGGCGCCCATGAGCTCGGCCGCGCGCACATAGTCCTCCTCGCGAAGCGCCAGGAACTTGGAGCGCACAGCGCGGGCGAGGCCGGGCCAGTCGAGAAGGCCGAGGATGATCGAAATAATGAAGAAGACGGCGACAGGAGACCAGCTGACCGGGACGGCAGCGGAGAGGGCGAGCCACATGGGCAGCTACGGCAGAGAGCGGAAGATCTCGATGGCGCGAGAGACGGCGGCATCGATCCAGCCGCCGAAATAGCCCGCCAGCCCGCCGAGCAGAAGGCCGATGCCGAAGCTGACGGCGACGCCGATGAGCCCGATCGTCATCGACAGGCGCGCGCCGTAGATCATGCGAGAGAGCAGATCGCGGCCGAGCCGGTCGGAGCCTGCGAGAAAGAGTTCGCCGCCCTCGGGCGGGCAGATCACACGCCAGTTCGACTGGATCACGCCGAGGAGGCTGTAGCCCTCCCCGCAGTGGCGGAAGAGCGGCACGGGCATGGGTTGTGAGTAGTCGGTCTCGGAGCGGACGAGACCGGTCTCGAGGTCGTAGACGGTGGCGCTCGGATAGGTGTGGAGGCCTATGAATTCGCCGTCGCGATAGAGATGAAGCCCCTGCGGCGGCGCGTAGATCGCGTTCTCGTTGAAGGTGTTCGGACCATAGGGCGCCAAGACCTCCAGAAAAGGCAGGATCGCGTAGCCGACCGCGAGGATGAGAAGGCAGAAGAGCCCGAGCTTGTGCCGGCGGAAGCGGCGCCAGACCAGCACCCGCGTCGGCGCATCGAGATCGGCGCGGTCGAGCTCCTGACGCGCGGCCTCGGCATCGTGGCTGCGGTCCTGGGCGATGAAGTGCTCGCGCGTGACGGTCATCTCAGCCCCGCTTCCCGACCCGGATACGCGGATCGAGCACCGCGAGTAGAATGTCGGAGATCAGCATGCCGATGAGCGTGAGGCCCGACACGAACAGCAGGATGAAGCCGGACATGAAGATGTCCTGGCTGCGGAGCGATTGGAGCAGAATGGGCCCTAGCGTCGGCAGGCTCATGACCACCGAGATCATGACGCTGCCCGAAACGAGCTGCGGCGCGAGATTGCCGATGTCGGCGACGAAGGGGTTGAGCGCCATGCGGAGCGGGTAGCGCGTGATCCGGCGCACGGCCGAGCAGCCCTTGGCGCGCGCCGTGGTGACGTATGGCTTATTGAGCTCGTCCATCAGGTTCGCGCGAAGGCGGCGCATCACCGCCGCCGCGGCGGAGGTGCCGATCACGATTGTCGGCACGATGAGGTGAAGCGCGATATCGCCCGCCTTGCCCCAGCTCATCGGCTCGCCCTCGTACTCCCGGCTCATGAGCCCGCCGATGGGGATGTCGAAATACTGCGCGCCATAGAAGAGCATGATCAGCGCGAGCAGGAAATTGGGCGTCGCGAGGCCGATATAGCCAAGGAAACTCGCGACATAGTCGATCCAGGTGTTCGCTTTCACCGCCGCTATGGTGCCGAGGGGGAGCGCAACGATATAGACGAAGAGGAGTGCCGCGAGGTTGACGGCGACGGTCAGCCAGGCGAGCTCCCCAACCACCTCGGAGACAGGGCGGTTCAGCTCGAAGGACCAGCCGAAGTTGCCCTGCAGAATCCCGTTGAAGCCGTTCGGGCCGGGCCAGGCGCCGATCCAGATGAGGTATTGCTCCCAGATCGGGCGATCGAGCGCATATTCCTCCATGAGCGCCTGCGCCTTCTGCACGCCGGCCGCCTCGCCCGTTGCCCGCATCTCGGCGATGGCGTTCGTCATGTAGTTGCCGGGCGGCAGGTTGATGATGACGAAGACCAGCGCCGATATGGCGACGAGCGTCACCAGCATCGTGCCGAGGCGACGGGCGAGGTAGCCGATCATCGGCCGGTCCCGGCTCCCGCAACGCTGATCTCGGCCAGGGTGGTGCCGATGGCAGCCTCGCGCCGCTCGGGGCTGGCGAACCAGAACTCATCCATGCGGTGGATGCCGAGCTGCGCGCCCGGATCCCAGGTGTAGAGCGCCTTTCCGGGCACGTTGCGGAGCGTGTCGCCCGCCACGATGGGGACCGGAGCGCGGGAGACGGTACCGATTGCGTAGACCTCGTCCGCGTGGATGGCGAGCATCTCCTCCCACGCTTCGGCGCGCGTGTCGCGATCGGCGGCGGTCGCCCATTGCTCGTAGAGATCAAGGAGGCGCTGCGCCTTCGGCAGGCTCGGCGGCTCACCCGCGGCACCCTTGGTCTGGTAGTGCTGACCCCATTTCGGCCAGCAGAAGCTCGCCTGCATCACAGGCGCCACCTCGTCCGGCGCACTGTCGGCCGTGGGGACGCCGTTGTTCCAGCCCCACCAGCTCACCATCATCGAGCGTCCGGCATAGGCCCGGGTTCGCAGGATGTCGCGATCGAGCGGTTTCACGAGGAGGCGCAAGCCAATACGCGCCCACGTGGCGGAGACGATCTGAAGCGCATCCTCCTCCTCGCGTCGCTCGCCCGCCGTCTCGATCACGATATCCATCGGGCGCCCATCCGGCAGGAGGCGGGTGCCCGCGCCGTTGCGCTTGGTGAGGCCCATCTCGTCGAGCAGGCGGTTCGCTTCGTCGAGATCGAAGCGCGCCCAGGCATTGGCGGCCTCCTCGCTGTAGAACGGGCTCTCCTCCAGCGCGGCGACGGCACGCTCCGCGGCAAGGCCGAAATAGAGAACCTTGTTGATCGCCTTTCGACTGATGGCCAGGCTGAGCGCACGGCGGAAGCGCACATCCTGCATCACGTCCCGCCAGACGGCGTCGTTGTAGTTGAGGTTCGGATAGATCGCGATCTCGCTGGCCGCACCCGAGCGCCAGAGCGAGACGTCGAAGCCGTTATTGGGCGCCCCCCGCTTCAGCACTGGTGCGTCTGAGAAGCTGAGCCCGCGGCTTTGCAGGTCCGACTCTCCGCGCGTCGCCTTGGCGGCGATGAGGCCGGAGGCGGCGATCTCCATCTCAACGCTGTCGACGTAAGGCAGCTGTCGGCCATTGGTGTCGACGCGGTGATAGAAGGGGTTGCGCGCCAGCGTGTAGCGCTGGCTGTTCTTCTTCGAGGTATTCACCCAGGGCTGCAGCACCGGCAGCTTGGGATTATCGAACTTGTACTGATTGTCGTACCGGTTGAACAGCGCCGCCCAGTTCTGCGCCTTCTTCTTTTCCATCAGCGGCTTCAGCTCCTTCATCGGGGTAAAGCCGGCGTGGTACTGCTTCATGTAATGGGCGGGCAGGTAGATATAGATCGGGCGGGCCTGGGCGAGCGCTGGCAGGAAGCGCGGATTGGGTTTCGGCCAGCGATAGGCGACGGTGGTCTCGTCGATCACCGTGACTTCGGGCGGTTCACCATCGACCAGCAGCTCCACCGGCGGGCCCTTGGGCGAGATCTCGTCGTTGTTGGCCGCATCCTCCCACCAGAAGCGGAAGTCCTCCGTCGTGAACGGATGCCCGTCGGACCAGCGATGCCCTTCCCGGAGGTGAAAGGTGTAGGTCTTGCCGTCGGCACTGACCTCTACATCCTTGAGGATGTCGGGCACGAGCGCGTAACTCTCATCGTAGCCGACAAGACGCGCATAGCCCCAGGCGGCCATGTAGCGGACATCCTTCGCGCGGCTGACGAAGGTGGTAATGCGCCCCCCGTGCTGGCCGGGTTCCCGACCCTTCGCCCCGAGATCGACCACCAACGGCTCCGCCGGCAAGCGCTCGGCCACGGAGGGAAGCTCGCCTGCCTCGACCCGTTCCGCAAGCATCGGTGTTTCCAACGGCGGGACGTTCAGGCCCTCGGCAAGCACCGATGTGGGCAGGATGGCGAGAAAGAAGGCCAAGCGTCGTGCGAGTACTCTCATGCGGCGCATCTCACTTCATGGCCGGGACCGACAGAGACGAGGCCCGGCGCGTCGTCCCCTTCGTAGCGGAAGGGCTCGGGCCAGTCCTCAGGCTCGCCCGCCCCGGCGGCGACGAGCTTTAGGTCGAGCTTCGCGTCGACATCCGGCTCCGGCGAGGCAGCCATCAGCGCGCGCGTGTACGGGTGGCGCGGATCGCGGAATATGGCTTCCGCCGGGCCCTGCTCGACCACCCTGCCCCGCCGCATCACCATCACGCGGTCCGCGAGGCGGGCGACGACGGCGAGGTCGTGACTGATAAATAGATAGGAAAGGCCGAAGTCGGACTTCAACTCATCGAGAAGATCCAGCACTTCCGCCTGCACGCTGACATCAAGTGCCGAGGTAGGCTCGTCGCAGATCAGCAGTTCCGGCTCCAGGATGAGCGCGCGCGCGATGGCGATGCGCTGCCGCTGTCCGCCGGAAAAGGCATGGGGAAAGCGGCCGAGATGATCGGACGAAAGCCCCACCCGCTCCATGATGCGCGAGGCCTCCGCCCGGCGCTGGCGCGCGTTGCCCAGATTGTGGATGGCCATGGGCTCGGTCAGAATGTCCTGCACGCTCATTCGCGGGCTGAGCGCGCCATAGGGGTCCTGGAACACCATCTGCGCCTCACGCCGGAACGCCTTGAGACCGGCGGCGCCGAGGCCGGTGACATCTTCCTCGTCGCCAAAGCGCGGACGGAAGCGGATGGTCGCGCCGGGGTCGGGTTCGATCGCGCGGAGAACCAACTTGGCGACGGTCGACTTGCCGGATCCCGACTCGCCCACCACCGCCACGGTCTCCCCCCGCTCGAGAGCCAGACCGAAGTCCGAGAGCGCCTTCACCGGCGGATCGTTCCGCCCGAAGCTGCGACGCTTACCGGGAAAGGTCTTGGAGAGGTTCTCGACGCGGAGGATGAAGTCCTGCCCCGGCGGATCGTGCTCGGCACACTGCTCGGGCAGGCGCGGAGCGGCGGCGATGAGGCGCTTGGTGTAGGCGTGCCCAGGTCTTTCGAGAACGTCGCCCGCGCCCCCGCTCTCCACGACTTCGCCCTGGCGCAGCACAACCACGCTGTCGGCCATATTCGCAACGACGCCGAGGTCGTGCGTGATGAGGATCGTGGCAAGTCCGTGGCTCTCGGCGAGGCCCTTGAGGAGATCGAGCACCACCGCCTGCGTAGTCACGTCGAGGGCCGTCGTCGGCTCGTCGGCAATAACGAGGCTGGGCTCACCCACCATTGCCATGGCGATCATCGCCCTCTGACGCAGCCCGCCCGAAAGCTCGAAGGGATAGGCGCGCCAGACCCGTTCGGGATCGGGGCAGCCCACCTCCGACAACGTCTTGATCGTTCGCTCCTTCGCGGTGCGCGAACCGACGCCATGGATCTCCAGCACTTCGGCGATCTGCGGCCCTGTGCGGTGGAGCGGGGAGAAGGAGGACAGCGGCTCCTGGAAGATCATCGAGATTTCCGTGCCGCGGAGCTTGCGAAGCTTCCTCCGGCTCGCCTTCATCAGGTCGAAGGTCTCACCACCATCGGAGAACAACGCGCTGCCGGACGTGATCTCGGCGCCCTTCGGCAGGAGCCCCATCACCGCCTTGCCGGTCAGCGTCTTGCCGCTGCCGCTCTCGCCGACGAGCGCGAGGGTCTCGCCCCGCTCGAGCGTGAAGGAGACGCCGTGCACCACTTCGCGCGCGGCGCGACCATAGCCGAAAGCGACGGACAGCCCCTCGACCGCCAGAAGCGGCGCGCCTTGCGCGGAAGCCGCGCCCGCTCTCACATCCTGCGCCTTCTGCAGCACTGGCCCTGCTCCGCTCCCATCGGCCGGTATGGGCATAAACGCAGGGGCAGCGTGGCAAATCAAGCGCGGAGCGCCCGGCATCCACCTGCCGGAGAGCGCTCCCGGAGGACAGGGCGGACATCGGCAGGCGGACCGCTATCATATGAGACGACTGTGGCGGCGGCGCGCTTGGCTTCCGTTTGCCAAAAGCCTAGGGCGGAAAGCGCGTATCGGCCGGGGCGGCGTGCACGCCCTTTCCCAACGGCGTTGGCGAGCAATCTCTACGGCAACGAGCGGATCGCGCTGCGCATATGTTCTTTTAGTGTTCTCACTCGGATCCGTATCCTGACGTGGGACGGGGCGTGCCCGAGAGGCAAGGCGGCGAGCGGGAAGTGATGGACGGATCGGGCCGGGAAGAACTGAGCGAGGCGGCGAGCGGTCATGCCGGTGAAAGCCGCAGCGGCGGGGGTGCGCATGGTATCGGGGCGGAGGGGACTGACACACTTCCCGAACCCTTCGGCGCCTGGTTCGCGGCCCGCGGCTGGGTGCCCCATCCGCATCAGCACGCGATGCTGGCCACCACGGCGCCCGCGAGCCTTTTGATTGCGCCCACCGGGGCGGGCAAGACGCTCGCGGGCTTCCTCCCCTCGCTGGTCGATGTTGCGGGCGGCCTTGCGGGGCGCGGATTGCACACCCTCTATGTCTCCCCGCTGAAGGCGCTCGCCGCCGATATCGGACGCAATCTGCGCCGTCCCGTCGAGGAGATGGGTCTTGCCATCGGCATTGAGGACCGCACGGGCGACACCTCGCAATCCGTCCGTCAGCGCCAGCGGCGGAGCCCGCCGGACATCCTGCTGACCACGCCCGAGAGCCTCGCGCTCATGCTGTCCTGGGAGCGGCCTGAAACGCTCTTCGCCGGGCTCTCCCGCGTCGTCGTCGACGAGGTGCATGCACTGGCCGGCACCAAGCGAGGCGACCAGCTCGCCCTCGGGCTCGCGCGGCTTCGCAGCCTCGCGCCCGAGCTTCGCCTAGCCGCCCTCTCCGCCACCGTCGATCAACCGCAGGAGATCGCGGACTGGCTGGCGCCGGGAGCTACCGAGATCGTTCATGCCGATCCGGGCCCGCCCGCCGATATCCGCCTCCTGCGCGATGCGGGCGACCCGCCCTGGGCAGGCATGGGCGGCCGCTATGCCGCCGGCGCCGTCATGGAGGAGATCCGGAAGCACCGGACCACCATCGTTTTCATCAACACCCGGGCTCAGGCCGAGCTCTTTTTCCAGGCGCTCTGGGCCGAGAATACGGAAGCGCTGCCCATCGCACTCCACCACGGCTCCCTCGGCCGGGAGGCGCGGCAGAAGGTGGAGGCGGCGATGGCGGA
>JBCCDG010000093.1:0-16294 GCA_039030915.1 Pseudomonadota bacterium
CTGAAGATCGCGGGTTATTAAGGAAACGCCTTCGCTGAGGTCAGGTTTGGTGGGCACCCAGGTCCCCCAGATGCGATCGCCCCCCTGGGCCCACCCGTCCGGCGCGTCGCCCGCCGCTCAGCTGTCGTCGTCGTCGCCCTTCTTGCGCTCGCCGCCGAGCACTTCGAGGTCGTCGTCGTCATCCTCCTCGTCGTCCTCGAGGAGCACGTCGCTCTCGAAACTGCCGAGCTCGTCGTCGTCTTCCTCCTCGACTTCGACATCGTCGTCATCGCCATCGGCATCGTCGCCGCTATCGTCGTCCTCGTCGCCGGCGCTCCCCATCTTGAGCGCTTCCTCGACGACTACGGGCTCCTCCTCGTCATCGTCGTCGTCGTCCTTCGCGACAACTTCCTCCTCCTCGTCGTCGTCCGTATCCTCGTCGTCGACGAGCGCCTCCTTGGCAGCCGCAGCCGCCACGGCAGCCTTGGACGGCGCCCTGGCGCGGCGCGGCTTGGCGGTTGCGACGGTCGCATCGAATTCCGCGCCGCAGGACGGGCAGATGATCGGATTGCGCATCAGATCGTAGAAGCGGGCCGCACAGGTGAGGCAGGTGCGCTTCACGCCCCATTCGGGCTTCGGCATCGAGAACCCCCGAAGATGTTCCGGAAAGAGCGGAGCGCGTGCCACATCGGGCGCTGCCTGTCAAACGGCGCGTGCGGTCCGGCTCGCCCCGCATGTCCCACGGCGCCCGCATCGCGGCGTCAATCAGCCTCTTGTTGCACTGCGAGATGCGCATTGTATCGGTCATCGACACGTCATAGTGTCCAGCCGGATGTGCAGACCGGGGGACCGCCAGCGTGCTCTATCATGCCTACGAGATGACCCATGCCGCGATGGGCCCGATGCGGACGGCCGCGCGGCTTTCCTCCCAGATGCTCTCGAGCCCATTCTTCCCCATGAAGGAAGCCCTGCCCGTTCGCGCCTACGCCGCCGCCTGCGAGATGTTCGTCAACGCGACCCGGCGCTACGGCAAGCCCGAATTCGGCATCGACGAGGTGGAGATCTCTGGCGAGCAGGTGCCCGTCGTCGAGGAAGCGGTGCTGGAGAAGCCCTTCTGCCGCCTGCTCCATTTCAAGCGCGACGCGACGCTGGCCGAGGCGCGGAACGACCCGAAGGTGCTGATGGTCGCGCCGATGTCCGGGCATTTCGCGACGCTCCTTCGCGGCACGGTCGAGGCGATGCTGCCGGAGCATGAGGTCTACGTCACCGACTGGACCGATGCGCGCGACGTGCCGATCTCGGAGGGGCGCTTCGATCTCTCCACCTATGTCGACTACATCCGTGATTTCACGCGCTTTCTGGCCGCGGACGGCGAGCGTGTCTCGATCATGGGGGTCTGTCAGCCGGGCGTGCCGGTGATCTGCGCTGCCGCGCTGATGGCAGAGGACAAGGAGCCCGTGCGCCCCGCCTCCATCATCCTCATGGGCAGCCCCATCGACACGCGCATCAGTCCGACCGAGCCCACGCGGCTCGCCGAAGAGAAACCGCTCAGCTGGTTCGAGAAGAACTGCGTCGTGATGGTGCCCTGGCCCAATCAGGGCTTTCTCCGCCGTGTCTATCCGGGCTTTCTTCAGCTTTCGGGCTTTATGTCCATGAACCTCGACCGGCATGTCGATGCGCATGTAGACCAGTTCCGCAACCTCGTTCGCGGCGACGGCGACAGCGCGGCCGCGCATTCGTCCTTCTACGACGAATATCTCGCCGTCATGGACCTCACTGCCGAATTCTATCTCGAGACGGTGGAGAAGGTGTTCCAGCGCCATGATCTGCCGGAGGGCAAGATGGTGGTGTGCGACCGCAAGGTCGATCTCTCCAAGATCCGCGACACGGCCGTCATGACGATCGAGGGCGAGAAGGACGACATCACCGGCCGCGGCCAGACCGAGGCGGTGCACGGCCTCCTGACGAATCTCGACGACCAGCAGAAGCTGCACTGGACGCAGCCCAAGGTAGGGCATTACGGCGTCTTCAATGGCTCGCGCTTCCGTCTGCATATCCAGCCCAAGATCCGCGACTTCGTGCGCGCGCATCGCCGGATGGTGCGTGGCTGAGGCAGCGCTCGCCGCCGTTTCGGTCCCTGGGATCAATGGGATAGGGCCGGTGCGGCGCGCGCCGTCTGGACGGTCATGAGCCTCAGGGATCTCTTCGCCCCCCGCCGGCCGCTGCCCCCGGCGCTGACGCTCGAGCAGCCGAGCGTCACGGTTGCGCTTCGCGTCAACGCCCGCGCCCGACGCTTCACGCTTCGGCTTGCGGCGCCCGGATCGACGGAGGGCGCCATCCTTACCCTGCCGCCTGGCGTGCCGCTCGCCCATGTCGAGACTTTCCTAGCGGAGCATCGGGGGTGGCTGGCAAGAGCGCTGGCCGAGCAGCCCGAGGGTCGCCGGCCCGCGCCGGGCGGTGTCCTGCCGGTCGATGGCGCGCTGGTCCCGCTGGTCGCGGGCACTCATCGCGGCCCGCCCGTGCTCGACGCCGGGCGCCTCGTCCTGCCCGGCGGTCGCCGGCACGGGCCCGTACTGGCCGCCTGGCTGAAGGAGCGGGCGCGCCAACGCCTTGTGCCCGCAGCCCATCGTTATGCCGAAGCGCTCGGCTGCCGCCCGACGGCGATCAGCCTCCGCGACACGCGCTCGCGCTGGGGTTCGTGCAGTTCGGCAGGCCGGCTCGCCTTCTCCTGGCGGCTCGCCATGGCCCCGCCCGAAGTGCAGGACTACGTCGCGGCGCACGAAGCGGCCCATCTTCGCGAGATGAACCACTCGACCCGCTACTGGGCGCATGTCGAGCGGCTGATGCCGGACTATGCGCCCCGCCGCGCCTGGCTCCGCAAGGAGGGCCGCAGCCTCCATGCCTACTGCTTCGGTGGCTGACGGCGCCGGTCCGTAGCAGACCGCTATGCCGGCGTTCGCTGAATGTTCATTCCCTTGAGCGACCCTTGCGACGGGTAGGGTGGGCAACCTCTGAGCGATTCCAACAAGCGCGACCCGCGGTGGCGTGGCTGCCGAAAGACCACCGTGGTCCCCGCTCGAAGACCACCGGCGGCGATCGTTAACGGGGATCGAGGCGCCGTATGGCCATTCCCGCCGCATGACCGCTAGGCGTGATCGCCCGTCGCCGGGAGGGCCCATGACATCCCGCACCGCCTTGTCATGCGACGCTGCCGCTACCCTCAGCCGGATCACCCTTCATGCGCCCAGCGACGCGCAGACCCAGGGGCCCGGCGTTTCGATGGCAGCGTTGAGGCCCATCTCCGGCCCCTGATCCTTCGGGGCCTGGAACACCCCAGGCGAGGGCCCGGCATGAACACTTCGCGATCCTGGATCGGTGGGGCTCAGCGGTCGCCGGCCATGAAGGGTTCGAAATCGTCATCGCTCCCGGAGCCGCCCCCGCCGCTTCGGCCGGTCTCGGCGCTGCCGCCGAAGAGGCCACCGATGAGACGGCTGACGACACTGCCCTCTCCGTCGCGCCCGGCATCGCGGCGGCGGCCGAGCTCGTCAACGCCGCCGCGGGCGTCGATGCTGGCAAGCGGCGTGCCGCTCCCGCGGCCTGTCGGCAGGGGCAGCGGCCGGGGCGGCAGGCCTTCATGCACGCGCAGCATGGTCTCGCGCCAGATCTCCGCCGGCAGCCCGCCGCCGGTCACGCCCGTGAGCGGCGTGTTGTCGTCATTGCCCAACCACACGCCGGCCACGTAGTCTGCCGTGTAGCCGACGAACCAGGCGTCGCGGGCATTCTGCGTCGTGCCCGTCTTGCCCGCGGCCTCCCGGCCCGGCAGGCGCGCACGGCGGCCCGTCCCCTCCTCCACCACCGAGCGCATCATCTGGCCAAGCGTCCGCGCAACCCAGGGCTCGAGCGCGCGGCTGCGCGGGCCCGCCCCGCTTTCGAGGAGCGGCGTCTCCTCCCCGCGCAGGCGGATGGAGCGGATGCCATGGGGGGGCGCCTGCACCCCGTCATTGGCAATGGTGGCGTAGACGCCCAAAAGCTGGACCAGCGTCGTCTCGGTCGTGCCGAGCGCGATGGCGGGCCCCGGTGCCAGACCGTCCGAAAATCCGATATCGCGCGCCAGTGCCCGCACATTGTCGCGGCCCGCGCGCTCGCTCACCCGCACGGCCACGGTATTGATGCTCTCGGCCAACGCCTGGCGGAGTGTCACCGGCCCCAGGAAACGGCGGGTGTAGTTCTCGGGCGACCAGCCCTCGACCCTTACGGGCGCATCCTCGAATACATCGTTCGGCCGCATCCCCGCCTGCAGGCCCGCTGCGTAGACGACGGGCTTGAAGGCGCTGCCGGGCTGGCGGAGCGCCTGGCTCGCGCGGTTGAATTGGCCGACGCCCGCCTCCCGCCCGCCGACCATGGCACGCACGGCACCGTCGCGCGTCATCACCACGACGGCCGCCTGCGCGACGCTGCCCTCCTTGACCTTGGTGGCGAAGACCTCGGCGACCGCCGCCTCGGCCGCCTTCTGGATCGCAGGGTCGAAGGTCGTGGCGATGGTCACGTCCTCTGTGGTTTCGGAAGAGAGGAAGGCGGGCGCCTGCTCCATCACCCAGTCCGCGAAGTAGCCGCCCGCCCGCGCCGCGGCCGCCTGGCTCAGCACGGCCGGGTTGGCGAGCGCCTGCACCACCTGCGTGTCGGTGAGATAGCCCTGCTCCTCCATCAGCCGGATGATGACGTTCGCGCGCCCCTGAGCGGCCGCCAGATTGGCCGTAGGCGCATAGCGGGAGGGCGCGCGCAGAAGACCCGCAAGCATCGCCGCCTCCGCCGGCACCAGAAGCCGCGCGGACTTGCCGAAATAGCGTTGGGACGCAGCCTCGAACCCGTAGGTGCCCGCCCCGAGATAGACGCGGTTGAGATAGATCGAGAGGATCTCTTCCTTGGTGTATTTGAGCTCGAGCGCGAGGGACATCGGCACTTCCTTGAGCTTGCGCTCGAGGCTGCGCTCGGCCGTGAGGAACGTGTTCTTCGCCGTCTGCTGCGTGAGGGTTGAGCCGCCCTGCACCAGCCGCCCCGCACGCAGATTGGCCACGATGGCGCGCGCGATGCCGACGGGGTCGAGCCCGAAATGGTCCCAGAACCGCTTGTCCTCGGTCGCCACGATGGCGTGGACGAGATGGGGGGAGACCTGCCCCGCCTTCAGATCCCCGCCATACTGCTCTCCCCGCCAGGCGAACACGTTGCCGTTGCGATCGAGCATCGTGACCGAGCCGCCGCCCCGCCCGTCGAAGAGCGCGTCCGAGGATGGCAGCTGGGTATAGAAGTAGAAGGTGGCGCCCGCGAGCACGAGGCCCGCGACGAGGCCGATGCGAAAGCCGATGGCCCAGCCGACCCGGAGCGCGCCGAGGACAAGTCCGCGCGTCACACGGCCGACGAAGCCCGGCCCCTTGCGGGCGGGTTTGCGCTTATTGCCCGAGGACGAACGGCCGCTGCCCGGCTCCCGCCGCTCGCCCGCCGGCTTGCCTCTCCGTCCGCCTGCCATCTGCACCGCCCCTTTTCGTTCCCTTCGAGATAAAGGGTGGCCGGGCTGCATGCCAGCCGCATCGGGCTTCTCTGCACAGAAACTCCGGACCTGCCGCCCTGCCATCTTTGCAGGCAGTGCCCGCTTTATAGGCAGGAATATCACTCATGGGGCGCCGACCCCGCCCCCTACACGCCGGCAATGCGCTGGATTCCATCAATTCTGCCGGTCGCGACGGCACCGCGCGTCGGGTGGCACGGGTTTTGGATAGAGGTCGGAAGTGTGATCGCAAGGATCGCGGGACAGTCCGAGGAGAGCAATGAAACTCATCATCGCCGTCATCAAGCCCTTCAAGCTTGAGGAGGTCCGCGAAGCCCTGACCGGTATCGGTGTGCAGGGACTAATGGTCTCCGAAGTGAAGGGTTACGGTCGCCAGAGCGGCCATACCGAAATCTACCGCGGCGCCGAGTACGTCGTGAACTTCGTACCCAAGATCAAGATCGAGATGGTGATCGCGGACGACCAGGTCGAGAAGGTCGTCGAGGCCATCTCGGGCACCGCGCGTACCGGAAAGATCGGCGACGGCAAGATCTTCGTCACCACCATCGAGCAGGCGATCCGCGTGCGCACCGACGAGCGCGACGAAGACGCGCTGTGACCTCGGACAGGCAGGGAATGACAAGGACCATGACCAAGCTTTCGACCCTCACCCGTACCGGCATCTTTGCCGCGGCTGCGCTGGCTCTCCTCGCAGCCCCCGCCGTGGCGCAGGACGCCGATCTGAACGTCCTCCCGCGGGACGGCATCTTCATCATGAACTCGCTGCTGTTCCTCGTGGGCGGCTTCCTGGTGATGTTCATGGCCGCGGGCTTCTGCATGCTCGAGGCGGGCCTCGTCCGCTCGAAGAACGTGGCGATGCAGTGCACCAAGAACATGGCGCTCTTCTCCATCGCGGCCGTGGGCTACTACGTGATCGGGTACAACCTCATGTATCCACTCGGAAACTGGAGCATCGGCTCCGATGAGACCGGCGGCTATCTCGGCGCCTTCGGCGTCGCGGTGCTCGAGGCGGTGGGCGTGACCGCGGATGCGGCAGACGACATCTCCTATGCCTCCACGGGCTCGGACTACTTCTTCCAGCTGATGTTCTGTGCCGCGACCGCCTCCATCGTCTCGGGCGCCGTGGCCGAGCGCATCAAGCTCTGGCCGTTCCTGATCTTCACCTTCGTGCTCACCGCCGTCATCTACCCGATCCAGGCGAGCTGGAAGTGGGGCGGCGGCTTTCTCGACACGCAGTACGGTTTCCAGGACTTCGCAGGGAGCACCGTGGTGCACTCGGTGGGCGGCTGGGCAGCGCTGGCGGGCATCATCTTGCTCGGCGCGCGCAAGGGCAAGTACGCGGGCGGCCAGGTACATCCGATGCCGGGCTCGAACCTGCCGCTCGCCACGCTCGGCACGTTCATCCTGTGGCTCGGCTGGTTCGGCTTCAACGGCGGCTCGCAGCTTGCCATGGGCACCGTGGGGGATATCGCCGATGTCAGCCGCATCTTCGCCAACACCAACGCCGCCGCAGCGGGCGGTGCCATCGCGGCGCTGATCCTGACGCAGGTGCTCTACGGCAAGGTCGACCTCACGATGGTGCTGAACGGCGCGCTGGCCGGTCTCGTCTCCATCACCGCCGAGCCGCTGCAGCCCTCCCTCGGCGCTGCGCATCTGATCGGTGCGGTCGGCGGCGTCATCGTGGTCTTCACCGTGCCGATGCTCGACAAGCTGAAGCTCGACGACGTGGTCGGCGCCATTCCGGTGCACCTCTTCGCCGGCATCTGGGGCACCATCGCGGTGATCTTCACCAATGGCGACGCCACGATCTTCGGCCAGCTATTCTCGATCGTGGTGGTGGGCGTCTTCGTCTTCGTCGTCTCCCTGGTCCTCTGGTTCATCCTCAAGATGACCGTGGGCATCCGGGTGGATGACGAGGAGGAGATGGCGGGGCTCGACAACTCGGAGCTGGGCATGGAGGCCTATCCCGAGTTCGGCAAGGGGTCCCAGTTCGTCTGACCGGTTCTTCCCGAGGGCGAGGGGCTCAGTGCTCCTCCCCGACCTCGCCCCGGCGCCTCGGCGCCGGGGTTTTTTGTCACGTGCTTCGCGGGAGCGGGAGCAAGGGGCGCGACACGTCCCGGGCCTGACCCGGAACGTATGGGAAGCGCTCAGGAGGTGTCAGCCGTAGGCCGGGACGCCTCTCACCGCACCGCTTTGTCCGGAGACAGTCCGGCTCAGGCCGCTCTCTTCGCATGACCGCTACGCCGGCGGCGCGAGCGACGGGGCTTGGCGTCCTTGCCTCCGGCGTCGCCCTGCGGCTTCTCGCCCTGTAGCTTGCCGCGGGTGCCCTCTGCCTGCGCGGGACGCTGCTCGCGGCCTTGCGGCTTGGCCTGTCCTTGCCCCTGGCCCTGACCTTTCCCACGGCCGGCGCCGGGCTGGGCGCGGCTGCGCTTCTTCTGGCCTTGTGCGGGCTTCTGACCCTGGCGAGGACCGGGCCGGGCTTCGGCCGGGACATCGCCATGCGCTTCGATGCGCTGCTTGGTCAGGCGCTCGATGTCACGGAGGTAATCGACCTCGTCCGGCGCGCAGAGCGAGAGCGCGGCCCCCTCCGATCCAGCGCGGGCCGTGCGGCCGATGCGGTGGACGTAGCTCTCCGGCTCGTTCGGCAGCTCGAAATTGATGACGTGGCTCACCTCGTCCACATCGATCCCGCGCGCGGCGATATCGGTGGCCACCAGCACACGGATGCCGCCGGCCTTGAAACCGCCGAGCGCGCGCTGCCGGGCGCCCTGGCTCTTGGAGCCATGGATCGCTTCGGCGGTGATGCCCGACTTCGCCAGCTTCTCCGCGACCCGGTTGGCCCGGTGCTTGGTGCGCGTGAAGACGATGACGCGGGAAAAGGTGCGATCGCGCACGAGATCGGTCAGGAAGTCGAGCTTCTCGCCCGCGGGCATGTGGTGGACATCCTGCGTGATGCGCTCGATGGGCGTCGACTGCGGCGCCACCTCGACGCGGACCGGATCGCGGAGGAGATCGCCTGCGAGCCTCGCCACGCTGTCCGGCATCGTCGCGGAGAAGAGGAGGGACTGCCGCTCCGCCGGCAGCACGGCCGCGATCTTCCGGACGTCGCGGATGAAGCCCATGTCGAGCATCCGGTCCGCCTCGTCGAGCACGAGATGGGTGAGCGCGCCAAGACGGAGAGTGCCCTGATCCATATGGTCGATCAGCCGGCCGGGGGTCGCCACCACGATGTCGACCCCCTGCGCCAGCGCGCGCTTCTGTGGGCCGTAGCCGACGCCGCCGAAGATCACCGTGTGGCGGAGGCGGAGATGCTTGGCATAGGCGCCGATCTCCTCCCCGATCTGGATCGCAAGTTCCCGCGTCGGCGCAAGGATGAGCGCACGCGGCCCGGCCGAGGCCGGCTGGCGCTTGGCGCGCGAGAGCGTGTCGAGAAGCGGAAGCACGAATGCCCCGGTCTTGCCCGTGCCTGTCTGCGCGATGCCCAGCATGTCAGCGCTGTCCAGAAGCGGCGGGATGGCCTTGGCCTGGATGGGTGTGGGCACCGTATGCCCACGCTCGGCAAGCGCGCGCAGGACGGGCTCGGCGAGGCCGAGCGCCTTGAAGTCGATATCGGTCAGGGTCTGTTCCTTCATCGGCCCCTGCCGGCGCTCGCAGCGCTCTCGGCTTTGGGGCCATGCGGGCAGCCGGGCGCGGCCGGTGCCTCTGCGGATTGCGTGATCGGGGCGGGACATGCCGCGGAAACCCCCGCGGATCGCGCCATCGCGCGCCGATGCTATGCGGTGAATGTGCGCTGCAGCAGGGGAAGTCAAGCTATCGCGTGCTCCTTGACGGTCATGGCGGCTATGCGCGGGGCCCGGCTGTGCTTAGGTTGCCGGCTTCGGCCAGGAGGTGCGCGATGAAGGCCTTTCCTCTCTTTCTCGATGTGGCAGGGCGCGATGTGGTTGTCGTTGGCGGTGGCGAGCAGGCGGCGCAGAAGGCCCGTCTTGTGGCCAAGACCGAGGCGCGGCTGGTGCTGATGGCCCGGTCGCTCGAGCCGGAGCTTGCCGGGCGCGTGGCGGGCGGCGCGGGCCATGTGCCGGCGGTCGTGGACAACAAGGCGCTGTCCCGCGCACGGCTCGCCTTCATCGCCACGGGCTGCGCGGGCGCCGATGCGGCGATCTCGGCGGTGGCGAAGGATCTCGGCACCATCGTCAACGTGGTCGACCGGCCGGATCTATGCGACGTCACCACCCCCGCCATCGTCGACCGCGATCCCCTGGTGGTGGCCATCGGGACCGAGGGGGCCGCGCCCGTGCTGGCGCGCCAAGTCAAGACGCGGCTCGAGGAATGGCTCGAGCCCACGCTCGGGACCTTTGCCGCGCGGGCGGGGGCGCTTCGGGCGGAGGTCGAGCGGACGGTGCCGAAGGAGAAGCGCCGCGCCTTCTGGGCCTGGGCGTTCGAGGGGCCGCGACGGCTCTTTACCGCCGGGGACCGCGCGGGGGCGGAAGCGGCGCTCGAGGCTGCGATGGCTGCGGGCGGCGCGCCGGAAGGGCGGGAGGGCTTCGTCAGTATCGTGGGCGCAGGCCCCGGGGCGCCCGATATGCTGACGCTGCGCGCCGTCTCCCGCCTGCAGGAGGCGGACGCGATCTTCTATGACCGGCTGGTGGATCCGGCCGTGCTGGAGCTCGCCCGCCGCGATGCGGAGCGGATCTATGTGGGCAAGGCCCCCGGCGCGCATGCCTGGGCACAGGCTGCCATCGACGCGGCACTGGTCGAGGCGGCGACGGCGGGAAAGCGGGTGGTCCGCCTCAAGGGCGGGGACCCCGGCATCTTCGCCCGGGCATCCGAGGAGGTGGGTGCGCTCGATGCCGCAGGGATCGGGTGGGAGCTCGTGGCGGGCGTTACCGCGGCGACGGCGGCCGCGGCCGAGACGGGGATGTTCCTTACCGAGCGGAGGGCCATCCGCTCCATCACGCTGACGACCGGCCAGACGCGCGACGGTGCCGCGCCCGACTGGCGATGCCATGCCAAGCCCGGCAACGCGGTGGCGTTCTATATGGGCGTGGCGACAGCGGGCCGCATCGCGGCGGACCTGACGGGCCAGGGCGTGCCCGCGGAGACCGCCGTGGAGATCGTCGAGAACGCCAGCCGTCCCGAGATGCGTCACCTCTCCACCAGCCTCGGCGAGCTGGCCGAGACAGTTGCTCGGGAACGCGTGCAGAACCCCGCCGTCATCCTCCTTCGCTGGCCCGAAACGGCGGCCGGGGAGGACGACAGGGCCGGCGCTGAAGGGACGAGGGGGTCCACGCACGAGCCCTCGCCGGCCTGACGGCGGTCCCGCAAGCCCGTGCAGCAGTGTGAGTGCCCTCTCTCATTCGGCATGCAGGCGAAGCGCACCCACCATTCCGGACCGGCTCACTGCGAACCAACGCGTTGCCTTGCAACCGCCCCGGGCACGGAAGGTCTCCGCCCGCTGCCGGCTTGCGAGGTACCGCGCGCTCTCTCAAAGGGGCGAGGGCGGGGGAGAGGTGCGCTTCTCCTGACACTCCGCGCGAGATTCCCGCGAAGGAGCACTGCCTTGTTTCCCGTTCCCACGGGCCGACGTGCCTGCCCGACGCGGAAAGGCGGCAGCGCCCCTCGGCACAGTTCGGCCACCGGCATGCTTCGGTCTTCGGCCAACGGCTTCCGCGGACCATCCCGCTCCCTAGGCGCCGCCCCTCAGGCGCTTTCCAAGATACCCCGTTCAGTATTCTGCGCTTCTAATTCCCAGGCACCCACAGTGGGCCGACGATCATTCGGCTCGGCGAGCGCCCGGAACGGTTTCGGTAGGAAAATGTTCGCATTATGTTCACTCTGAAGGGCCTATTCTGGGGAGGAAGGGGGCGGGGCCCGGAAACGACTGGCAACGCCTTCAGCCGTAGTCGCGCTCGCCGAAGATTGCAGAGCCGACGCGGATGCAGGTGGCGCCGAGGGCGATTGCCCGTTCGAAGTCGCCGCTCATGCCCATGGAAAGACCGGGGAGCCCGTTGCGTTCCGCGATCTTGGCGAGCAGCGCGAAGTGGAGCGACGGTTCCTCGTCGACTGGCGGGATGCACATGAGACCGCGGACATCGAGGCCGAGATCGCGGGCCTCGGTAACGAAAGCATCGGCCTCCTCGGGCAGCGCGCCGGCCTTCTGCTCCTCCTCGCCCGTGTTCACCTGAAGATAGACAGGAAGGGTGCGGCCAGTCTCGGCAAAGACATCCGCCAGCTTGCGCGCAAGCTTCGGCCGGTCCACGGACTGGATGACGTCGAAGAGCTCCACTGCCTGACGCACCTTGTTGGTCTGCAAGGGGCCGATGAGATGCAGCTCGATCCCCGGATAGCGCTCGCGCCAGGCGGGCCATTTGCCGGCGGCCTCCTGCACCCGGTTCTCGCCGAAGACGCGATGACCGGCTTCCAGCACCGCCTCGACGCGCTCGGGCGGTTGCACCTTGGAGACGGCGACCAGGGTGATCGCGGCAGGGTCCCTGCCCGCCTCCCGCGCTGCCGCGGCGATGCGCTGCCAGATCGCGTCGAGCCCCGTTTCGCCACCCGGCGCCGCGCCCTCTGTCTTCGCTGCGTCGCTCATCCTCTCGCTGCCTCCGCCGTCTCGTCCAGCATTTCCGGATACCAGCGCTCGATGGCCGGCAGGAAGCCCTCGCGGAGCCTGCCGATCTGCGCTGCCGTCAGCTCCTCGCGCCAGCTGCCCGCACGGCCCTTCGCGAAGAACGCCTCCATATGGGGCGGACGCTCACGAAAACCTGCCGCTGCCTCCTGTTTGCGGAGCGCGCCGAACTCCGTCTCCGCCAGCGCTTCGGAGAGCCGCTCTTCTGGCACGGGCGCCTTCAGGAAGCCGAGCAGCGCCCGAAAGGCCCCCTCCGGCTCGGCGATCATGTCCTCGTAGCGCATGACGTGCCGCTGCAGGCCAGGCGCGCCGAGCCAGCTCTCGATATGCGTGTCCCAGCGGCCGATGACCTCAAAGATGCGGTTGGGCGAGGCGTTCAGCGCCTCCCCGTTCAGCATCATCGCGATTGTCCGGTCCATATCGAGGCCGAGATGGCGGCTGTAGGACTGTGCCACGTCGAAGGGGTTGCGGACGAGATAGATGGCCGCGGCAGTGACCTGCGGGGGGATGAGCGGTATGCCGCCGATCGCCTGGATGCGGCTATGCGTCTTGACGAAATGGAGCCCCGGCTTGGAGCGCGCGATCAGCGCCAGCGCCTTCGGCCGGACCTTAAGCCAGTCATCGAAATTCGCGGCCACGAAGGGCGCCCGGCCCGATGCCTTGTCGAAGAAATCCTGGCGCACATCGGCCGTTGTGAACCGCGGCAGGCTGTTGATGTCGATCTCGGTGCCCGGCGGGGCCAGGGCGCGGGCGAGGAAGCTTCGCACCCAGGTGTTGCCGGATTTCGGAAAGGACGCGATCCAGATGATGCGGCGGAGGTCTTCCATCGGCTCTTTCCTCGGGCGGGCCTGCTGCCGGGCTCAGACGGTGTAGCCGTAGCGCTCCATCACGGCACGGTGCTTCTCGGCGAAGGCGGCAGCCTTTTTGGGCGCGATCTTCTCGCGCCACTTCCCGCTGCCGCCGGCGTGGAAGAAGCGCTGTGCCGAGGGAGACTTCTCGACGAAGCCGGCCTGTTCCTCCTGCGCGCGCACTTCGTCGAAGGAGGAGAAGCGCACGGCGCGGGCGAGACGCTCCTCCACCACGGGAACGCCGATATGTTCGAGGAGGCTGGTGAAGCCCGCGGTCGGATCGGCCAGCAGATCCTCGTAGCGGAGAACGAGGACCGGGATGTCGCGGGGCTGAGTCCAGCTTCGCACATGCTCGGACCAGTCGCCGAGATATTGCGGTACGGTGCCCTGGTCCCCCACGATAAGGTGGTCGGCGCGTGACAGCCCCTCGCAGGCCTCCTCGGGCGTGGTCCCGTAATGGCGCGCGTAGGAGCAGGCGACATCGAGCGGATGGCGGATGATGTAGGCCGCGCCGCGCGTGAGTGCGAGGGGGATCAGCGCCTCGCCGAGCACGCTCCTCCGGGCATTGTGCGTCTTGACGAACATGAGGTCGGCATCGCCAGATGCGAGAGCGCGAAGCATACGCGGGCGGATCGTGATGCTCTGCTCGTGGCTGGTCGGATCGAACGGACCGCCGGCGAAGGGCGCATAGGCCTTGGGGATCGCGTCACCCATGCCGATGCGGTGCACCTGGTTGATGGGCATCGGCGTCTTGCGATCGAAGAGGTAGTTCGCAAGGAAGATGCGCGTCCAGGTGTTGCCGGACTTCGGATAGGAAGCGAGCCAGTAGAGCGCCCTTTTCGGCGCGCTTTGCGAGGCAGCCTTGCGCGCACCGCCCGGAGCAGCGCCTGGGACCGGCGCGCGAACCTGTTGCCGGGTCTGGGTCGGCGGCCGTTTCGGTCCTGGCGGGCTGGGCATTCGGGGTGCCATGGGCGCGGGCGTCTCCTCGGATCCGCTTGAGCCCTAGGGCAAAAGGAAACGGAGGGGCAAGGCCCCTCCGCTCCGATAGTCCAGACGTGGCGTCAGATCAGAAGCTGATCTTGATGCCGGTGCCGACGATGAAGCCGTCGACATCGTCGCCGTCCGTCGAGGCGACGTTGCCGGCTGCGTCGCCGTTGTCTTCCTCGAAGTCGATGTAGGCACCGAAGGCGCTCAGATCGACGCCCTTGGCGAGCTTGTAGTTCACACCGACCAGGTACTGCGCGAGCTCCTCGTCGTTGCCAAACACGTTCGTCGGGTTCTCGTCGTCGACGTTCTCACCCTTGAAGTAGGTGAAGGACACGCCCCAGGGGCCAGTCTCGTAGCTGATGCCGGCGTCGTAGGACTGACCGTCGTCGGTGCCGCCGTTGTTCTGCTCGGCGAACGAACCACCGATGGTCACGCCCGAGAAGCCGAGGTTGGCACCGGCCGACCAGATCTGCGGATCGTCACCGTTCGGGTTGAAGGCGATGCCGTAGCGGCCGGAGACCGCGACGTCGATGCCGCCGAACGAGTTCACGTAGTTGGCACCGAAGTCGACGAAGTTGTCGATGACGCCGTTCGTGTCGAACTGCTGGTTCGAGTCGTCCGCGCCGTCACGGGCATACGAGAAGCCGAGCTGCACACCGGCGAAGCGCGGCGTGAAGTACGTGATGCGCGCGGCGTCGTTGTTGCGGAGGTTCTCGATGAAGGTCGCGCCGAGGGTGCCGCGGAAGATGTCGTCACCGGTCGAGACCGTGCCCGAGTTCGCGTTACCGGCCGTGCCCGAGATCGGGAGGAAGGCCGTCGTCGAGCCCGAGTTCACGTTGAGGAACGTCACGTCCGGCGCGGCGATCGTCATCGTGTAGCCGGCCGAGTTCTCGTTGCCGAGCTGCACGCGACCAAAGGAGCCGTCGATGAACAGGAAGCTTTCGTCGATCTGGTCGCCCGAGGTGTTGGCCTCAAGCTGGATGTCCGCGCCGATCTTGATGCCGTTGTCGAGGGTGATCGACGGCAGGAAGCGGATTTCGGTGTCCTGCTTGACGTCAACGCCGCCAAACTCTTCGCCGGAGATGTTGTCGACATCCGAGTCGGCGTAAGCGATGAACTGCTCCATGTAGCCGCTCACGCGCACGTTCCACTCGGCAGCGCCGGCGGCGCCTGCATAAGCACCGACCATGGCGATGGCGCTCGTGCTCAGGAGAACTTTCTTCATTGTGTCCCTCTTTCGGTCCCACACGTCTGCATTCAGGTCTTGCTTGCCGGCGCAGATGCCTTGGCTCAGCAAGGCTCATGCCTCACTGCGCCGTTCATACCCGAGGGCGCGGTTCGGTCAATGACTGCAACAAGTACGGCAGACCCCTGCAAAACCACGGTGCATTTTCGCAACAAGGCCGTCGTGCCTCCGCCGCACCCGGAACCGGCACAGCGACGGGATATGGGGGCTCGCGCGTTTGCACCCGCAAGGGCTTGTGATATGGCCCTTTCACCGCTCGATGAGCCCCGGAGGATGAGTCAGATGACCCGCTACGCCGCTTTCATGCTTCTCGTGCTGCCGTTCGGCCTCGCCGCCTGCTCGTCCGGCGGAGACCTGAGCCCCCGGGAGGACGAGATCTCGACGGATATCGGCCGGGCGCCGCAGGTGCGCGACAGGAATCAGGAATCGGTCTTTGGCGAGGGCGGCATCACCTTCGGTACCGGCGGCAGCGGGGGCGGCGGCTCGAGCATTGCCAGCGGGATCTTCGGCGACGACGAGGCACGGGGTGAAGGCATCCCGGTGAACAAGCATCTCTGGCGCGCCTCGCTCGACACGCTCTCCTTCCTGCCCATTGCCTCGACCGACCCGTTTACCGGCGTGATCGCGACGGACTGGGGCGCCACGCCCGATGCGCCGGGGGAGCGTTTCAAGGTCACCGCTTATGTGGTCTCCAGCGAGCTGCAGGCCTCATCGCTCCGCGTCGCGGTCTTCCGCGAGACGTTGAACGACGAGCAGGTCTGGGCACCGGCGGCGGTGGACCCAACGACGGCGCGGCGCATCGAGGATGCGATCCTTACCCGCGCGCGGCAGATCAGGCTGGCGGAAGCGGAGGCGCAAGAGGCGGGCTGAACCTGCCCCCGCCTCCGCTTACCCCTGCCGGCGCGTTGCAACGCGGGCGCGCTTGGGCGTAAAGCCCCCGATGCGCGGCGGCGGGCCGCGGCACGAGGCGAGGGATGACGGATGGCGCGCTACGACCCGGCGGAGATTGAGCCGAAGTGGCAGGAGGTCTGGCGCGAGCGGCGGAC
>JBCCDG010000094.1:0-16252 GCA_039030915.1 Pseudomonadota bacterium
GGCGCCCCGGCCGGCGTGAACGCGACCGGCGGCGCGCGGCGCGCACCGAGTGCCCGACGCGCGGCCACCGACCGCTCGAGGAGCCGGGGCCAGTCCAGCACGATGGCCGTCACCTCGCGCTCGCCGAGCACGCCCGGCTGCTGTCCCGCCTCCCGCGCCCCCATCCGGGCGTAAAAGGCGCGCGCGCGGGCATTCTCGGAGAGAACGGTGCAGCGCAGTTGCCGCCGCCCGACCGCGGTAAGCCGGTCCGCAAGCTCGCGCAGAAGAAGCGCGCCGATGCCGAGGGCCCGCATCTCGGCGCTGACATAGAGGCTGGTGAGATACTCCCAGGCCCAGTCGTCCCGGACGGGATGGGTGGCCCCGAAGCCCAGGACACGCTCGCCAGCAACCGCGACGAGCACCGTCGGCGGCGAGGTCTCGCCGCCCAGCACGCGCGGCCAGATCGCCGCCCGCTCCTCCTGTGCTGCGCGCAACGGCTCCCCCGAAAGCCCATAGGTATCCGCGTAGGCGGCACCGTGGATCCGGGCGATTGCACCCGCATCCGCCAGCGTGGCAGGACGCACGACCACTGCCTCGAACGCGAAGAGATCCATCACTGCCGCCTCGGGCACGGCAGCAGCTCGGAGAGTTTGGCGGCAAGCGTCTCCGCGCTCCAACCGTCGCGCTGATCGATGAAGAGCGCGTGGTCCCGATGGGCCTGCAGCACGAAGGCATAGGGCCGCCGGGTGCCGCGCTGGGGCACGGTCACGACCGTGAGCTTATGATCGGCATAGCCGGGGATGCGGTTGGCGAGCCAGCCGGGCATAGGCCCCGGGGACGCCTCGCCACTGCGAGATCCCACCCGGTAGGCGGCGAAGTTCTTCTCCGACAGCGTGGTCCAGACACCGAAGGACCAGTGATCGTCCTCGCGCCGCGCGAAGGGAAGCGGGATCGGGAGGAGTACGCGGATGAAGAAATGACGTTCTCCGTCGACCTCGAGCACGCAGAAGTCCTCGTCCTTCTCGAGTTCCGTGACGCCCTCGACGCGGGCCCTCGCGGCCCAGAGATCGGGGCCGCGGAAGGAAAGCTCCGGGACATCATCCTTTTCCTCGCCGCAGCAGGCGCAGACATAGGACCAGCCGTCGAGCGCGGTGCCCGGCGGCATCGGACGCTCCGGACGCTTCTGCCAGGTGCCGTCCGCGCAGCACTCCGCCTCCTGGCCGCGGTCGAGATGGCCCAGCCCCTCGAGCTGCGGAAAGCGGCCGGGCAGATCGGCGGCGTAGAGCGTGTCGATGGTGTCCGTCGGATCGGCCTCGTCGCCGGAATGGAAGCCGTCGCAGAGGAAGCACCAGTCGCCCTCCTCCTGATGCACGACGAAGGTCATGGCTGCGGGGTCGTCCATGACCCGTTTGCAGGTGAAGACCCTTGTCTGCGGATGGATGAGGGAGAGGCGCATGGGAGCTCCGTGCGGGAAGGCGGCGATATCGATGCTGCCAAAGCGGCGCCTAGAATACCACCGCGGCGCCGCGCTTGGATTTGTGCTCGGGCTCCACATGGATGGTGATGGTTGCATCGCCGGGGGCGACCGCCCGGATGGCATCCTCGATCCGGTCGCAGATCTGGTGCGCCTCGGCCACCGCCATGTCACCGGGCACGACGAGGTGGAAATCGATAAAGAGGAGGCGCCCGGCCTGGCGCGTGCGGATGTCATGCGCCTCGATGGCGCCCTCACCATGCGCGCCGATGGCCTCCTGAAGCCGCGCGATAAGCTCGGGGTCCGGCGCCTCGTCCATCAGACCGCCGGCCGCCTCGCGCAGAAGCCCGTAGCCGTGCCAGAGGATGTTGAGCGCCATGGCGATGGCCAGCACCGGATCGAGCCAGAGCCATCCGGTGAGCGGCACCAGCAGGAGCCCGGCGATCACGCCCGCGGACGTCCACACATCCGTCAGCACATGGCGCGCATCCGCCTTCAGCGCGGGGGAGAACAGGCGCCGCCCCTGCCGCAGGAGCCAGAAGCCCCAGGCGGCGTTGATGACGGTCGCGAGCCCGTTAACCGCGAGGCCGAGGGCCGGTGCGTCGAGCGGTTGCGGCGTCACCAGGCCCTCCGCCGCGGCGGTGAGGATCGAGAGTGCGGCGAGCACGATCAGCACGCCCTCGAAGACTGCCGAGAGATACTCCGCCTTGTGATGGCCCCAGGGGTGGTTCGCATCCGGCGGCCGGGCGGCGAGACGGAGCGCGAGCCACGCCGCCCCTGCGGCCACCACGTTGATCACGCTCTCGAGCGCGTCGGAATAGAGCGCGACCGAGCCCGTGATGACCCAGGCCCCGAGCTTGAGCCCCAGCACCGCGACCCCGATGCCGACGCTCATGAGCGCGAGCCGCTGCGCCTCCCTCATTCGCTCGGGCATGAGCCCTCTCCCGTTCTGCCGTCGGTTCTCGGCCATCCGCTCGGATGGCCGGCCTCGGCGGTCAGAGCATGGCGGGGACGACCTGGTCGGGCGGCCTGTGCCCGTCGGCGAAGGTCTTGATGTTGATGATCACCTTCTCGCCCATCTCGAGCCGCCCTTCCTCGGTGGCCGAGGCCATGTGCGGCAGCAGCACGACATTGGGCAGGCCCATCAGCCGCGGGTTCACGCCCGGCTCCTTCTCGAAGACGTCGAGGCCCGCGCCGGCGAGCTGGCCCTTTACCAGCATGCGGGTGAGCGCATTCTCGTCGATCACCTCGCCGCGGGCCGTGTTGACCACATAGGCCGTCGGCTTCATGAGCGCGAGCCTGCGGGCGGACAGAAGATGGAAGGTCGCCGGCGTATGCGGACAATTGACGCTGACGATATCAATGCGCGCCAGCATCTGGTCGAGGCTCTCCCAATAGGTGGCGTCGAGCTCGGCCTCGATGTCCTCGTGCAGCCGGCGGCGGTTGTGGTAGTGGATCTGCAGGCCGAAGGCGCGCGCCCGCCTGGCCACGGCCTGACCGATCCGTCCCATGCCGACGATGCCGAGCCGCTTGCCCCAGATGCGGTGCCCCATGATCGCCGTGGGGCTCCAGCCCTGCCAGTCGCCCGACTGCATCAGCGCCTGGCCTTCCGCGATCCGCCGCGGCACGGCCAGGATCAGCGCCATGGTCATGTCGGCGGTGTCCTCGGTCAGCACGCCGGGGGTGTTCGAGACGAGGATGCCGCGGGTGCGCGCCGTCTCCACATCGATATGGTCGAAGCCGGCGCCATAATTGGCGATCAGCTTCAGCCGCTCGCCCGCGCGGCCAAGGAGGCCCGCATCGATCCGGTCGGTCACGGTCGGGACCAGCACGTCGGCCCTGGCTATCGCCTCGCCAAGGGCCGCCTGGCTCATCGGAGCGTCGCTTTCGTTGAGGCGGACCTCGAAGAGCTCGCGCATGCGCGTTTCCACCGCCTCGGGCAATTTGCGTGTGACGACAACGGTCAGGCGCTTCCGGCTCATCCGCATTTTCCCCATATTTGCGACCGGATCGATTGGTAGACCGGCTCGCAGGCCCATTGAAAGGAAATTGCGTCGGGCTGCAAAGGGAGCTTGTGTTTTCGGTGAAGCGGCGATGAAGGATGCCATGCGTGTTTCGATGGGGTCGCTCAGGCGACGAGGTCTCTTGTCGGGGCTGGCCCCGGGCCGGGGGCTGGCCTTTGCACTTGCCGTCTCGCTCGGCCTCGGGCTGTCGCTTCCCGGGACGCGGGGCGGCGCGGCGGAGATAGGGCCGCTGGCACAGGTCAGCGGTCTTGCGTCCCCCTCCCCGCTCGCGCCGCCCGAGGCGCCATCCAGCCCCGGGGGCTCTCGCTCCGGCAATATCGGCGTCGGCCCGGTGACGAACCTGCCGCTGCCCCGCTACGTTTCCCTGCGCTCGGACGAGATCAACGTGCGCCGCGGCCCGGGCCTCGAATACCGGATGGACTGGGTCTTCCGCCGCGCCGGCCTGCCGGTGCGGGTGATCGGCGAGTATCGCGACTGGCGCCAGATCGTAGACAGCGACAATGCGAGCGGCTGGGTCTACCATTCCCTGCTCACCGGCCGGCGCACCGTCCTCGTCACCGCCGCGCGCGCGCGCCTTCTTAAGGCACCCGAGGAGGATGCGCCGCTGAGAGCGGAGGCGGAGAGCGGCGTCGTGGCGGATCTCCGGCAATGCGAGCGGCACTGGTGTGAGATCGACGCAGGCGACGTGGTGGGCTGGGTGCCGAAGGAGAAGCTCTGGGGCGTCGACCGCGGCGAGATCTGGCCCCGCTAGAGCGCTACCCTCCGAAGCCGTTCCGGCCTGCGAGGGGCACGCATCAGCCGACCGCGCGTCGTTCGCGCTCGCGACGGGGCGCTTCGGCCCCGGCGGCATCGACCAACGGCGCCCTCGGCTCCCCGGCATCGCGGCGCGCGGGCTCGCCCGTCACCTCGAGCTCGAGCCGGCGCACTGTCCTCAGCGTCTGCTCCAGAAGCCGCCGGTTCATGGCGACCGCATCGGCCAGCAGCGCCATCGTCAGCACGATGAAGCCGACGACCATCAGCACGCCGCCGATGACGAGGGACTGCAGCCGGCCATCGCCATCGCCCTGCAGGAAGAACCACGCGAATCGCAGAAGCGGCAACGCGCCGACTGCCACGAGCGCTGCCCCGATGATCGTGAAGACCCGGAGCGGGTAATACATCACGTAGGAGCGGAGCAGCGTGATGAGCTGTTTCGAGAGGAAGCTCGGTATGCTCTTGAAGAGCCGCGATTTCCGCGTGACCGGATTCGTGCTCACAGGAACCGAGACCACGGCCACGCCGTTGTTGCCCGCCTGGATCAGTGTCTCGATCGTGTAGCTGAAACCCGAGAGCACGTTCGTCGCCAGCGCCGCCTCGCGCGAATAGGCACGAAAGCCGGAAACGGCATCGTTCACCTTGAGCCCCGAGATCGTGCGGACCACACTGCTGCCCGACCGCTGGAGGAGGCGCTTCAGCGGGGAGAAATGGTCGATCCGGTCAGTGCCTCGGTCCCCGATGGCGATGTCCGCGCGCCCCTCGACCACCGGCGCCACCAGCGCCTCGATGCAGGCGGCATCGTACTGATTGTCGCCGTCCGTGTTCACGATCACGTCGGCGCCGCGCATCAGGCTCTCCCGCAGCCCCCGTGCGAAGCTGCGCGCCAGGCCCATGTTGCGCGGATGGCGGATGATATGGTCGACGCCGCATTGGCGCGCGATCTCGGCCGTGCCGTCGGTCGAGCCATCGTCGATGATCAGGATCTCGACCCGCTCGAAGCCTGCCACGACGCGCGGAATGTCCGCCACCGTCTGCGGCAGCGTCTCAGCTTCGTTGAAGCAGGGGATCTGGACGATGAGCTTCACGGCCTGTCTCCCGGGCATGAGCCGCTACCTTTAGGCCCGGCGCCGGCATAACACACAATGAATGCAGCCGTTTCGGGGCGGGTTCCGCTTGACGCCGGGGAGCCGACTGCCCGCTCTCAGCGACGGCGGAGTCGGATCACGACGTCGATCTTTGCGATTTCCGCGCCGTCGGGCGCCGGCGCGACGCTCTCGACACGCACCGCGTCGGTCGGCGCATCACTCACGCGGCCCTCGTCCTCCCAAAAGTAGTGGGGGTGGTCGGAGACATCCGTGTCGAAATAGCTGCGGCTCCCGTCCACCCTGACCTCGGCGATGAGGCCCGCCTGCGTGAAGCTGTGGAGCGTGTTGTAGACGGTGGCGAGGGAGACCTTCTCGCCCGCGGCCTGCGCCGCCTCGAAAAGACCCTCGGCCGTGACATGACGGTTCTCCCCATCGCCGACCAGCAGCATCGCCAGCGCCTGGCGCTGCCGGGTCGGGCGCAGGCCGGCACCGGCGAGCCAGGCGCGCGCCCGGTCCTCGGGCGTCGTCGGGATCGTGTCGTCGGTCGCGTCGGTCATACCACTCTCTTCGTCAGTCTCTTATCGCTAGCACATAATGCGATCTGGACGCAAAACAGCCGATGACCGCCCTCCGCCGCGGTCTCCGGCGCCCGCCAGCCCGCCTGCACTTTGCGCACATGGGACCAAAGGCGGTACGGTCGCGGCGGACGCTGCGGCAGGGCCGACTTGTGTGCCCCGGGAGGCGATGATACGCGTCCGCCCAATTGCCCCGCGAAGGGGCGCAATCTTGCCGGGGGAGGCGATGCAGGCGCGGGCGAACAGCTACGACTACGATGCCCTCATCACCTGTGCGGAGGGTCGTCTCTTCGGGCCGGGCAACGCACAGCTGCCGGCGCCGCCGATGCTGATGTTCGACCGTATCACCTCGATCACCGAGGATGGCGGGCCGGACGCCAAGGGCCAGGCCGTGGCCGAACTCGACGTGAAGCCCGATCTCTGGTTCTTCCAGTGCCACTTCCTCGGCGATCCGGTGATGCCGGGCTGCCTCGGGCTCGATGCGCTCTGGCAGCTCACGGGCTTCTTCCTCGGCTGGCGCGGCATGCCGGGGCGTGGCCGGGCGCTCGGCGTCGGCGAGGTGAAGTTCTCGGGTATGGTGACGCCGGGCGTGAAGCTCGTGCGCTACACGGTGAACCTCAAGCGGATCATCGACCGCAAGCTCAAGCTCGGCATCGCCGACGGCACCATGGAAGCCGACGGCGAGGTTATCTACGTGACGAAGGACATGCGCGTCGGCCTTTTCAGCACGGAAGAGGTCGCGCCCGGCTGAGGGCGTCCCGCGCGGTGCGGGCCCGGCCCGTGAACCATGGCTGCGGGCCCACGCCCGCGAACCCAAGCTGCGGGCCGCTGCCCGCGAGGGAGAACTGCGATGCGACGTGTCGCCATCACAGGGATCGGGATCGTCTCCTCCATCGGCAACGACGCGGCGGAGGTGGACCAATCGCTCCGCGAGGGGCGCTCCGGCATCGTCTTCGCGCCGGAATACGCGGAGCTCGGCTTCCGCTGCCAGGTCCACGGCAAGCCCGAGATCGATATCGAGGCGCATGTGGAAAAGCGCGTGCGTCGCTTCATGGGCGACGGTGCGGCCTGGAACCACATCGCCATGACCCAGGCGATCGCCGATGCGGGGCTTGAGGAGAACGAGGTCAGCAACGAGCGCACGGGGCTGATCATGGGCTCTGGCGGGCCGTCGACCAAGAACCTCTTCGAAGCCGCCACCATCACGAAGGAGAAGGGGCCGCGCCGGATGGGCCCCCTCATGGTGCCGCGCACGATGTCGAGCACCAACTCGGCGACGCTGGCGACGCCCTTCAAGATCAAGGGCTTGAACTACTCGATTACCTCCGCGTGCTCCACGTCCGCCCACTGCATCGGCAATGCGGCCGAGCAGATCCAGTGGGGCAAGCAGGACATCGTCTTCGCGGGCGGCGGTGAGGAACTCGACTGGACGCTGTCCTGCCTCTTCGACGCCATGGGCGCCATGAGCTCCAAGTACAACGACACGCCGGAGAAGGCGTCCCGCGCCTATGACGCCGGGCGGGACGGCTTCGTGATCGCCGGCGGCGCGGGCGTGGTCGTGCTTGAGGAGATGGAGCGCGCCAAGGCCCGGGGAGCCAAGATCTACGGCGAGATCACCGGCTACGGCGCAACCTCGGACGGCTATGACATGGTGGCCCCGTCCGGCGAGGGCGCCGTGCGCTGCATGCGCCAGGCCATGGCGACGCTCGAGGACCGCGAGGTCGGCTACATCAACACCCACGGCACCTCCACGCCGGTGGGCGACACGAAGGAAGTGGAGGCGATCCGCACCGTCTTCGGCAACGAGGCGCCGCCGCGCTTCTCCTCCACCAAATCGCTGACCGGTCATTCGCTGGGAGCGACGGGGGTGCAGGAGACGATCTACTGCCTCCTGATGCTCGAAGGCGACTACATGGCCGCCTCGGCCAATGTCGAGACGCTGGACCCGGATTTCGAGGGCATGCCCGTCGTTACCGAGCGGGTCGACGGCGCTGGGCTCGACACCGTCCTTTCGAACAGTTTCGGCTTCGGCGGTACGAACTGCACGCTCGCCATCAGCCGCTATCGCGGGGACTGAGGAGAAACGCGATGACGGGTGACACCGGGAGCATGCCGCAGGTTGCGGGAGCGGATGCCGCCACGGGCATCATGGCGGGCAAGCGCGGCCTGATCATGGGCGTGGCCAACGACCATTCCATCGCCTGGGGCTGCGCCAAGATGCTGCACGCACATGGCGCGGAACTGGCCTTCACCTATCAGGGCGCATCCTTCGAGCGGCGCGTGCGCCCGCTGGCCGAGAGCATCGGCGCCGATATCCTGATCGATACGGATGTGACGGATGCGGACAGCATGGACCGCGCCTTCGGCGCGATAAGGAAGAGCTGGGGCAGCCTCGACTTCGTGGTGCACGCCATCGCCTTCTCCGACAAGGCGGAGCTGACGGGCCGCTTCGCCGACACGACGCGGGAGAACTTCCTGCGCACGATGGATGTGAGCTGCTACAGCTTCGTCGACGTCGCCCGCCGCGCCGCGGAGCTGATGCCCGAGGGCGGATCGCTGGTGACGATGACCTATCTCGGCTCGACACGGGTGCTGCCCAACTACAACGTGATGGGCGTAGCGAAGGCGGCGCTCGAGGCGTCGGTGCGCTACCTTGCCAACGATCTCGGGCCGCAGGGCGTGCGCGTGAACGCTATCAGCCCCGGCCCGATGCGGACGCTGGCGGGCAGCGCCGTCGGCGGCGCGCGCCGGGTCTACAAGGCAACGCAGGACAACGCCCCCCTCCGCCGCAACGCCAAGCTCGACGATGTGGGCGGGGCCGCGCTCTACCTGCTCTCCGACCTCGGCGCGGGAACCACGGGCGACCTTCTCTTTGTCGATGGTGGCTTTCACGTGACCGGCATGGCCCAGCTCGACAACCTCGCCACGCCGACCCCCGGCGAGATAGGCTGACGCCAGGCGCCGGAGCCGTAGAGCGGCCCCTGCCTTGCGCAAGGTCAATGCGAGCCTCCGGTTTACAGGCATCACTAGGCGCTCCGGAAGGAGCCACGGACCGATGCCGCTTTCCGACCAGGACATCGCGCTGATCCAGGACAGCTTCGCTACGCTGCAGCGGGCGCTCGAGCCGAACTCGCTCTTCTTCTACGAAGCGCTCTTCCATCACGCGCCCCAGTTCCGCCGGCTCTTCCGGGAGGATCTCGCGGGTCAGGGCATGAAGTTCATGTCCACCCTCTCGGTCATCGTGAAGAACCTCAAGGATCCCTCCCTGCTCGAGAGCCGCTATGCCGAGCTCGGTCGCACGCATGCGATCATGGGCGTCAGGGCACCGGACTTCGCGCCGATGGAGGAAGCGCTGGTCGACACGATGCGCCACGCCCTCGGCCCCCGCTTCACGCCCGAGCATGAACGCGCCTGGCGCACGGCCTTCGGCGCGTTCAGCAAGGCGATGATCGAGAAGGGCGAGATCCCGGCGAAGTAGGGGCGGCTCGGGGCGGGGGCTCAGGCCGGGGGCTCAGGGCTCGGCGGGCGGCCCTTCGTCGACGAGCGGCACGTAGCCTGCGCTGAAAACGGCGACGATCGGGGCGGGCGTCAGCACCCGAACCATGCCTTCGGGACGGGGCAGCGGCCGCCCGTAGCCGCCCTCGGCGCGCCATGGCAGGCAGGTGTCGCCACAGAGGACGGCGGGACCGGTATCGAGCATCAGGAACGCGCCGTCCGGCAGCGTCGGTGCCATCGCCTCGTGGCGGCGATGGGCCCGCGGCCCGCGGCCATCGGCGAGGCGTGCGCGCTGCAGCACTCTGTCGATCTCGGTCGCGCTATCGCCACCGAGATCGACAGAGCGCCAGAGATCGCGAAAGCGCCGCCAGTCCGCGTTCCGGCATTCCGCACAGGGCCGGTGGCCCGCCGCAAAGGCCGCTGCCTCGTCCCAGAAGAAGAGCGCCGTGTAAACCGTCGGGCTGCCGGGCGGCGGCATGGGCAGGCGGCGACGGCCGCGAAAGGCGAGGCGGCAGGCCACCCAATTGGCGTGCCGCCATCGCGCAGTCGCGAGCGTGCCGTCGGGCCGATGGAGACATCCCCGGTTGCCCAGCACATGCCCGCGCCAGGGAGCTGCCACGATCTCGCCGGTCGGCAGGACACGGTTCCGAAGCGGCATCGGGGGGGCCCCTTCTAGCGCCGCTCTGGGTCTGGATCGGGTTCGGGCACCACGCTCTCGAGCGGATCGGGTGCCGGGTTTGCCCCGCAAAGGATGACGCCGATCCGCTCACCGGGCGCCGGGCGGTAGGCCCCCGAGGTGAGCGCCGCCAGCGCCGCCGCCCCGGCAGGCTCGGCGAGGATGCGCAGGTCCTGCCAGAGCCGGCGTTGCGCCTCCGCGATCGCCGTCTCGCTCACCAGCACGCTCTCGACGCCATGGGCGCGCGCCAGCTCGTAGCACTCGCGCCCCAGATACCGCGCGCCAAGCGCGTTGGCCGCTATTCCCCCCACGGGCACCCGCGTGCCCCAGCCCTGCTCGAGTGTCACGGCAAGCGTCGGTGCCGCCGCCGGCTCGACCGCCACAACCTTGCGCCGCCCGGTGAGCCAGGCGAGCGCGCCGCCGATGAGCCCGCCGCCGCCGACCGCCACCAGCACCGTGTCCGCGACCAGCCCCTGCGCCTCCCACTCCTGCGTCGCGGTGCCCTGCCCCGCAACCGTCAGCGCCCCGTCATTGGCGTGGACCTGCATCGCGCCGGTCTCCGCCTCCCAGGCCTCCGCCTGCTCGCGCGCCTCGTCATAAGCGCCGTCGACGATGACGAGATCCGCGCCCGTGCGCTCGATCACCCCGATCTTGGCCGGCCCCGCGATCTTCGGCACGTAGACGCGCGCCCGATGCCCGAGCCGCCGCGCCGCGAAGGCGACGGCAGCGCCATGGTTGCCGCCGGAGGCCGCGACGATACCGGCGGGCGGCACCTCCCGCGCGAGAAGGTTGTTGAACGCCCCACGTGCCTTGAAGCTGCCCGTATGCTGCAGAAATTCGAGCTTCAGGGCGAGCGGCCCCTCGAGCCCGAACGCGTCTTCGACCACCATTGCGGGCGTGATCCGCGCATGGCCTGCAATCCGGTCAGCGGCGGCCTCTATGTCGTCCGATCCGATCATGCGGGCACGCTTACCCGCCCGCGGCAGCGGCGCAAGGGGCGGAGAACTGGTCGAGAAAGCGCCGCGCGGCTCCGGCGCCGCGCAGATGGTGGCAGGCGATTTCCGGCGACGCATCGGCCAGAAGAGCCAGCGCCTTCCCACGGCCGCGCCGGTTGTAGCCGAGGATCCAGCGCAGGAAGGCGCCATCGGGCAGCTGCTCGGGGCAGTCGTTGCCGAGATCGGCGCGCGTCCGCCCGTAATTCGCCAATGACCGGCGCACCACCCGCGCGAGCCGGCGGGGCGTCGAGACATCGAGGAGGATCACCGTGTCCGCACGAGCGAGCCGCATTGGCCAGGTGCGCGAGTAGTTGCCGTCCATGACCCAGGCATCGCCCCTCACAGCCTCCTCGATGCGCGCGAGGAACACCGCCTCCTCAGCCGGCACCCAACCGGATTCCCAATAAAGGCTGTCGAGATGGACGACCGGCACGGACAGGCGGCCGCCGAGTGCGCGGGCGAAGGTGGATTTCCCGGCGCCGGCACCGCCCAGCACCATCACGCGGCGCATTAGAGCGAGACGCGCTCGCGCCGCCCTCGCTCGGTCGCGGATTTGAGCTGGCCGCAGGCGGCGAGGATGTCGTCGCCCCGCGGCGTGCGCACGGGCGACGCATAGCCGGCGCGGTTGACGATCTCGGCGAAGGCCTCGATGCGCTCCCAGTCCGACCGCTCATAGTGCGAGCCCGGCCACGGATTGAAGGGGATGAGGTTGATCTTGGCCGGGATGCCCGCGATCAGCTGCACCAGCCGCTTCGCATCCGCATCCGCGTCATTGACCCCCTTCAGCATCACATATTCGAAGGTGATGCGTTCGGCGTTGGAGAGGCGCGGGTACCCGCGACACGCTTCGAGCAGCGTCGCGAGCGGGTACTTCCGGTTGATCGGCACCAGCACATCGCGAAGCTCATCGGTCGTCGCGTGGAGCGAAATGGCGAGCAGCGTGCCCGCCTCCTCCCCCCATCGCCCGATCTCCGGCACCACGCCCGAGGTCGAGAGCGTGATGCGGCGGCGCGACAGGCTGAGGCCCTCGCCATCCATCGCGATCAGCATCGCGTCGCGCACATTGGCGGTGTTGTAGAGCGGCTCGCCCATGCCCATCAGCACGATGTTCGACAGGAGCCGCGTCTCGGGAGGACGCTCTCCCACCTTCGGCCATTCGCCGAGGTCGTCCCGGGCCACGAGGATCTGGCCGACGATCTCACCCGCCGTGAGATTGCGGACAAGCTTTTGCGTCCCGGTGTGGCAGAAGGTGCAGGTCAGCGTGCAGCCGACCTGGGAAGAAACGCAGAGCGTGCCGCGATCCTCCTCGGGGATATAGACGGCCTCCACCTCGTGCCCGCCGTCGATGCGCAGAAGGTATTTGCGCGTCCCGTCCCGGCTGACCTGACGGCTCACGATCTCGGGGCGGCGGATCTCGAAGGTGGCGGCGAGATCGGCCCGCAGCGCCTTCGAGACGTTCGTCATCTCCGAAAAATCGCACACGCCGCGCTGATAGATCCACTGCCAGAGCTGACCCGCCCGCATGCGCGCCTGCTTCTCCGGCACACCCGCCTCCGTCAGCGCGGCCGCCAGGGCCGGTCGTGTCAGCCCCACAAGGTTGCGACGCGCGCCATCGCCGCCCGCCGCGCGCGGCAGCGTTGCGAAGTCCGGCTGAATCACCCGCCGGGGCGGGAGCGCGATCTTCAGGGGGTCGGTCAACTCGCTCGCTCTAGCTCGCTATGGGCCTTGAGGACCTCGTCGCCGTCCTCCTGCTCGATCAGATAGGCCGGATTGTCGTCGCTTGCATCCCGGCTCACCGTCGTCCCCTTGATTTCGCGCTGTACGGGCTCCCGGAACACCTCGCGGACATAGCCCTCGCCGGTGCCCTGGCCCCAATTCCACTGGACCTTGGTGTTGGTCTGAAATGCATCGGCCATCTCGTCTCTCCTTCTCAACGGAACGATGCTGGCAGATGCGCGGGCGGGGGCGGACGTTCCCGCCCCGCGCCGATGCGTCGCGCCGTCAGCCGCCGCAGCGCGAGGTCGCGGTCTCCAGCGCGTCCGTGAAGCCGAGGAGCGAGAAGGTATCGACCGTGGTCGATCCGCGCGAGGACGTGCCCCGCACCTCCGCATCCACACCGCGGCGGAAGGCACCGACCACATCCGCATCCTGCTCGGGCGAGCGCAGCCACGCATTCTCGCCGTCGGTGAACGCCTCGAAGCTGTTGGAGCCGACCTTGATCTCGACGGTCGAGCCCTGCTGGAACGGATAGCCGGCGATGAAGCTCACCTCGTTGGTCACGTTGTCGGCGGGCCGTACCGCGACCATCAGGAAAATGTCGCCGCGCCGGACCTCGACGCGCTTGCCGTCGCGAAACGCCGCGTTCGATTTCGGCTGCGTCACCACCCAACATATCTTGTTACCGTCGGCCTCCGCCTCGAAGATCGACCAGTCGCGCTTGGCGTCGACGCGCGTCGATGTCTGCGCTGTCGCCTCCAGCGCCGGCAGCCCCGCCACAAGTACGCCGAGCAGGGTGACGGCCGTCAGCCTGGGAATCATGCTCATGCTCGCCCCTCAGATGCGGCTCTCCTCGGAATTTTTCCTTCCCCGGGCGCCGCTTAGTTTCGGATCAGTGTTTGTTCGCCGTGCGCGGGGAGCATACTCTAAGCCTTGCGCGGATTTCCACCCCGAGAAGCCGGAATGGCCGGTCACGCGTGAGACCGACCGCCGCGGCGGAACCGGGCCGAGTGGAGAGCTGAACCCGCGCACGAGGACTGGCGACGTGACCGAGGACACGAAACTGCCGGACCACGACCCGAAAGGCGACGCCATGGCGCGCGCGGCGGGATCGCCTGCGGCGGCGCACGACGGCACGGTCGCATCGGTTGGGGAGGCGACGGACCAGGCGCTGCTCGCGCTCATTGCCGAGACCGCGTCGCGCGAGGCTTTTGCGGAGCTCTTCGAGCGCTATGCCGGCCGGGTGAAGGCGTTCCTCATGCGCTCGGGTGCTGCGCATCACGAGGCGGAGGAAGGCGCGCAGGAGGTCATGGTCACCCTCTGGCGCCGCGCGCAGCAGTTCGATCCCGAGAAGGCCGCCGTCAGCACCTGGCTCTTCACCATCGCGCGCAACAAGCGGATCGACATGATGCGCCGCCAGCGCCGGCCCGAGCCCGACGCCAACGATCCCCTGTTCGCGCCCGACCCGGCGGAGAGTGCGGAGGTCTCCTTCGCCGGGGAAGCGCGGGACCGGCGCGTGCGCCGCGCGCTCACCTCGCTCTCGGAGGACCAGCTTGCGGTCGTGCGCCTCGCCTTCTTCGCAGGGCTCAGCCAGAGCGAGATCGCCGACCGTCTCGGCACGCCGCTCGGCACGGTAAAGTCCCGCCTCCGCCTCAGCTTCCGCCGTTTGCGCGAGACGCTGGGCGAGGAATTCCAGATGGAACTTTATGACAGCTGATCCTGCCGGTGCGCTCAGCGCCACGGCCAATCCAGTGCTCGTCGAGCTCTGGCGCGGCGCGGTGCTCGAATGCGTACATCGTGGCGCCGCCGCCATCGTCGGCCCGGACGGCGAGATCGTGGAGGAGATCGGCGATGCGGGTCGCGTGATCCTGCCACGCTCCGCGGCCAAGATGATCCAGGCACTGCCCCTCGTCGAGAGCGGCGCTGCGGATGCGGCCCGGCTGGGGACGGAGCGCCTGGCGCTGGCCTGTGCCAGCCATTCGGGCGCGCCGATGCATGTGGAGCGCGTGACCGCGTGGCTCGCCGATATCGGGCTGGGAGAGGAGGCGCTCCGCTGCGGCGCGCACGCCCCGCTCGACCCCGCGGCACGGCGCGCGCTTAGGGCCGCGGGCGACCCCAACACCCAGATCCATAACAACTGCTCGGGCAAGCATACGGGCTTTCTGACGCTCGGCCGCCATCTCGGCGCCGGGCCCGAATATATCGCGCTCGACCATCCGGTGCAGCGCTCGGTACGCGAGGCCGTGGCGGAGACGTGCGGGGAGGAGCCGGCGGGATACGCCATCGACGGCTGCTCGGCCCCCAATTTCGCCGTCAGCCTCGCGGGTCTAGCACGCGCGATGGCAGGCTTCGCCCGGCCCGCCGAACGATTCTCCGGGCTGCGGCGGACGGCCGCCGCCCGGCTCCGCGACGCGATGGCCGCCCATCCCGCACTCATCGCCGGGGAGGAGCGGGCCAACACCCGCCTCATGCGTGCGGCCAGCGTCCCGTTGACGCTGAAATCCGGCGCGGAGGGTGTCTTCGTCGCGATCCTCCCCGGCCCCGGGTTCGGCATCGCGGTCAAGATCGACGACGGCTCGGATGCAGCCGCCCAGGCCGCGATTGCCGCGCTCCTTGTCCGCCACGGCGCGCTCGACGCCGCCCACCCGACGGTCCGCGGCACCCTGACCCAACCCCTTATCAATGCCCGGGGCACCGAACACGGCCAACGCCGCGTCGCCACGGCGCTGCTCACCCCCTAGGCCCTCGCCACCGGCAAGCGGGGAGGCACGCGCCTCCATCGGCGTCTCTCCAGGCGCCTTGGCGGCGGAGAGCCGCAGCACGCCGGCCGGTCGGGCGCGACCATCGGCACCGCCCCCTGCCCCGGTTCCCGACCGCTCACCTTGGTCGGCTGCGGCCTGCGCCTGGGTGCCACAGATGTCAGCCTGCGCCACGCATTGCGATCCGCGGCTTTGTCCACCGGTGTTTGGCGACCGCCTTTTCGAGGGGCGTTCGGGCGATGGAGTTGGTGTAGTTCCTCATGGCCTTGACCGCGAGGCCGAGGACCACCTCCATCGCCTGCCGGTCGTCGAAGCCTGCCTCGATGAATGCCGACCGCGCTTCGGGTGAGATGTTGCCGCGCTCCTCGATCAGCGCCTTTGCCATCCTGTGCTGCGGCCATGCAGGAGGCCGGGCAAGATCCGGAGCGACGCCATCATGGCGCTGGTCAAGACGGGTTCAGAGGTGGTCCCCATTTCCCGGACAGTCTGGCGGCTTTGCTACGCTTGGATCCGTTCTCCTTCACGCCGCCAGTTCTGAGCCTGCGATGCCGTTATGGGCCTCGCATGGTGTTCTTCCGCCGAGGGCCGAGTGCGGCCTCTCGGTGTTGTAGTACGCGATCCATCGGCCGATGCCGGCGCGCGCCTCCGAGCCCGTTTCGAACGCATGGAGGTAGACGCACTCGTATTTCAACGACCGCCAGAGGCGCTCGATGAACAC